>JAFAYW010000249.1 GCA_019240125.1 Alphaproteobacteria bacterium | reverse complement strand
GGCCGTCGCGGTCTGCGATCAGCTGCGTGCTGCCGACAAGGGCCGCCTAATCAGGAGCTCGGGCCGCCTCTCCCCCGCTGATTGCAAAAGCGTGGAAGACGGCGTGCGGCGCATTCTCGATCTATGATCGAGGCGCGGCCGCCGCCGTCGCGCCCTACCGCATCGTCGGCATGGTGAATTCGGCGCCGGCGCGGATGCCGGTGGGCCAGCGCGAGGTGATGGTCTTCAGGCGCGTGTAGAAGCGCACCCCTTCCATGCCGTACACCGACATGTCGCCGAACAGCGAGCGCTTCCAGCCGCCGAAGCTGTGGAACGCCATCGGCACCGGGATCGGCACATTGACCCCCACCATGCCGATCTGCACCCGGCTGGCAAATTCGCGCGCCGCATCGCCGTCGCGGGTGAAGATCGCGGTGCCGTTGCCGTATTCGTGGTCGTTCACCAGTTTGGTCGCTTCGTCGAACGTGTCGGCGCGCACCACCGCGAGCACCGGCCCGAAAATCTCCTCCTTGTAGATGCGCATCTCCGGCTTGACCTCGTCAAACACGCAGCCGCCGAGGAAGAACCCGTCCTCATATCCCTGCAATTTCAGGTCACGGCCATCGACCACCAGCTTCGCGCCTTCCTTCACCCCGAGGTCGACATAGGAGCGCACCTTTTCATAATGCTGGCGGGTCACGAGCGGGCCCATCTCGGCCTCGGGGTCGGTGCCCGGCCCGATCTTCAGCGCCTGCACCCTGGGCACCAATTTATCCAGCAATTTATCGCCGACGCCGCCAACCGCGACCGCCACCGACACCGCCATGCAGCGCTCGCCGGCCGCGCCATAGGCGGCGCCCATCAGCGCGTCGGTCGCTTGGTCGAGATCGGCGTCGGGCATCACCACCATGTGGTTCTTGGCGCCGCCCAGCGCCTGCACGCGTTTTCCCGATGCCGCCGCCGTCGTGTAGATGTACTCCGCAATCGCGGTCGAGCCGACAAAGCTCACCGCGGCGATCTGCGGATGCTGCAGGATCGCGTCGACCGCCTCCTTGTCGCCGTTGACGACATTGAAGACGCCCGGCGGCAGACCCGCCTCGGTCAACAACTCGGCGATGCGGATGCCGGCGGACGGGTCCCGCTCCGACGGCTTCAGAATAAAGGTGTTGCCGGTCGCCAAGGCCACCGGGAACATCCACATCGGCACCATGACCGGGAAGTTGAACGGCGTGATCCCGGCGCACACCCCGAGCGGCTGGCGGATCGACCAGCTGTCGATACCGCGCCCGACCTGCTCGGTGAAATCGCCCTTCATCAGATGCGGGATGCCGCAGGCAAACTCGACGACCTCGACGCCGCGGGTGATCTCACCCTGCGCGTCAGAAAACACCTTGCCGTGTTCTTCCGAGACGAGGCGGGCGATGTTGTCATGCTCGCGCGCCACCAGTTCGAGAAACTTGAACAGGATGCGGGCCCGGCTCAGCGGCGGCGTCGCGGCCCAGCCGGGAAACGCCTTGGCGGCGGCCTGCACCGCGCTGTCGAGCTCGGCCGGGGTAGCAAACGACACGCGCCGGATCTTCTCGCCGGTCGCCGGGTTGAACACATCCCCGCCGCGCCCGCTGGTGCCCGCGACCATCTTGCCGCCGATGTAGTGCTGAATATCGCTCATACCCGCTCGCTCGCCCAAAGCAGCCAAATTTCGGCGGATCATACGCGCGAACCCCGGTGCCGAAAACCCGTCGTACCCCCGCGCCGTCAAGCTCTCGCGCTCGCACCTATGCAACTCCTCGATTGTCATCCTTGAGCAAGCGCCTTGCGATGGGGGGTTTCGATACCAGTTATTGTTTATGGTTTGTACTCTGTCTGCGATGGGACTGACTATTCCGGCGCAACCATTTGGCGAGATCCAACTGATACCAACCTGATGTATCAGGTAAGCATCGGCGAGACCTCCAACCTTAGGTTGTGGTCCGGTGGGCGGTATTCGGGCGCTCTGGCGGGTGAGGCCGGTTCCCTTTTTGATACCGGCCGCTATGATCGGCGCCGATATAGTCGCCGGGCGGGACTGAGGGAGCCGAGATGCCGAGAGATGCGAGATGAACGAGCATACCGTCACGATTATTGAACTGCTCGTGATCGGGATTATCTACTTCATCCCGGCGGTGGTGGCCTTTGCCCGCGACATTCGGCAACGCTACGTGATCGCGCTGCTCAACATCGTGATCGGGTGGACGCTGATCGGCTGGCTCATTCTGTTCTTCTGGGCCAACCTCGCCGATACCCGTGCCGCGGAGCTGACTTAGCCGCGTTACCCAGGTCGCGTTACTCAGGTAACGGGACAGTGGCGCCGCCGAACCGTACTATACTGTCTGTGACACCCGTTAGCAGCGAGCCTTGAGCCATGGCGCGAAACATGGATTGGGAAATCCCAAGCGAATTCCAGCCGAAGCCGGAGGATTACGCCTACGATCTGGACGTCGCGCTGGGTGGCGTGCTGGGATTGCAGGCGACCGTGCCGGAGGACGCGTTCACCGCCGGCACGCTCGGCACCGAACGCGCCGGCAGCGCCGTGCTGATCGGCAAGGACGGGCTGGTGCTGACGATCGGCTATCTGATTACCGAGGCGGAGTCGATCTGGCTGACCTCCGGGGTCGGCGGCGCGGTGCCAGGGCACGTGCTGGGCTATGACCAGGAAACCGGCTTCGGGCTGGTGCAGGCGCTCGGCCGGCTCAATGTGCAGCCGCTCGAACTGGGCACGAAGTCGCGGGTCGGCGCCGGCGACAAGGTGGTGCTCGCCGCCGAGGGCGGCCGCAAGCACGCGGTCGCCGCCACCGTTGTGGCGCGCCAGGAATTCGCCGGCTATTGGGAATACCTGCTCGACCGCGCGATCTTCACCGCGCCGGCCCACCCGTTCTGGGGCGGCGCCGCGCTGATCAGCGCCGATGGCAGCCTGATCGGCGTCGGCTCATTGCATGTCCAGCACTCGAACGGCCGCGAATTGCGCCGCGACGTCAACATGGTGGTGCCGATCGACCTATTGCCGCCGATCCTCGACGACATGATGACCTATGGCCGCGCCAACCGGCCGCCGCGGCCCTGGCTCGGCCTCTACGCCGCCGAGGTCGAGGACGCGATCGTCGTCGCCGGCCTGTCGGATCGCGGCCCGGCGAGCAAGACGGGCCTCAAGCCGGGCGATCGCATCCTGGCGGTTCGCGACGACCCGGTCTCGAGCCTCGCCGCCTTCTGGCGCCGCGTCTGGGCCAGCGGCCCGGCCGGCAGCGAGGTCGTATTGCAGGTCATGCGCGACGAGGAAAAGATGCAGGTCCGCATCCCCTCCACCGACCGCACCCGCCTCCTCAAGGCCCCCCGGCTGCACTGATCTAGGGTGACGCTGATCTAGGGTGACGCTGCGGCCCCTCACCCTGTCCCTCCCCGCCAGTGAGGGGCGGGGCTGTCGGGTCGGCTAACGCTGGTCGGCGACGGAGGCACATCCGGCGGGCATTTGCGACATCAGCACCGGCCGGGGCGGTGGGCCGGGTTCGGGGTGACGGCCCTCAGGGGTAAACCACCAGGCGAGATCGGCGCCGCAGCCGTCGCCCGGCGGCGGCAAGGCCTGGTTCTGGCACTCCGCCGCGCCGGGCGGGCAGCGCAGCCGCACATGGAAATGATAATTGTGCCCCCACCAGGGGCGGATAATCCGCAGCCAGTCGCGATCCGCCCCTGCTTCGCGGCACAGCGCCCGCTTGATCGCCGGATTGACAAAAATCCGCGCCACATTGGGGTTGCGCGCCGCGGTTTCCAGCAGCTTGCGGTGTTGCGGTGTCCAGACACTCGGGTCGACATCGTCGCCATTGGCCGCCACGACATTGGTCGATGACACCTCGTCTCGCTCGGCCGGGCCGAAGCGCCTGTCCGGCATCGGCCGCAGCCAGATATCGGCGTCAAGACCGATCTGGTGCGAGGCATGGCCGGTCAGCATCGGTCCGCCGCGCGGCTGTCCCATATCGCCGACCAGCAGGCCCGGCCACCCGGCCTGCGCCCTGGCGGCGGCGGCCAGGCCCTCGATAAACGCGATCAGCGACGGATGCCCCCAGGCCCGATTGCGCGATGGGCGCATGACCTCCCAATCGGCCCCATCGGCCGGCAACGGCACGCCGCCGGCCAGGCAGCCCTTGCTATAGCCGCCGATCGGCTGTGCCGGTCCCTGCGCCGGGCTGGTCTCCTGCCCGAAGACGCGCTTGGCCGCGTCGTCCGGCAGCCTCGCCAGGACGGCCCGCCGATTCGCTGCTTCCTCGGCTGCTGTATCCTGCGCCCGCCCCACACCGCCGCTGGCCAAAAGCGTGAGAAGCAGCGGCAGGAACAGCCAGCTTCGCGTGAGGCAACGCTCGGTCAACCGCATTGTTTTCACCTTTTTTGCGTGATCGTGGGCGACAAATGGATAACGCCGCGCGTTGCAATAGTCGAATTCGTGGGTGCGGTTTTTCGGCCACGGCAGGTGATTCGTTGAGCCCGTCATGGCCTGCTTTATTTGCCACTGGTGGCGCCTTTTGCCTAAGGTGCTGTCGCGACGGCCGGGGGGAACGGCACGGAACGCGAGGTAAGTTGATGAAATGGCTTTTAATTTTCTGTGCGCTTAGCTCATCGATGGCATTTGGCATCGTTCAGCCAGCATCATTGTGGACCACATATCGGGAGCTGTACCCGTCTGACCCATTGCAGCGGCAGGCGCTCAACGATTGCTTTACCGAGGACGCACAGTTCAATCGCCTGGACCCGAATGCACGCGAAGCCTGCTACCGGCACAGCGTTGCCGCATTCCAGATCAACGGCCCAAATCCACCCGTTAAACCGCCGAATTTTGTCGATCTCAGCCGCGCGGCCGGCGCGGGGTCGCTGCCGCAGAACGATGTTCGCGCCGAGCAGGCCAACGAGCGGTTCACGCACCAGACTGCAACCCCGCGGCTGCGTTAGCTGCAGGGTGCTACGAACCCGCCGGCAGGCTCAGACTTGGCTTGCGGTAGTTCCGCGCGGATCGCATGCGGCTCGTCAGAGCCCCGGATGCCGGTTCTCTGAGGTAACAGTCACGCTGAATCGCGGCGCTGGATGATCACACAGTGTTGCGCCGGACGCTGGGCGTCGCCTATCGCCAGCCTGCGACATTGATCCGCTAAACAAGCTGCGCGTTCTCTATTATCTGCACCAGGGTATTGCGCTGATTCAGGCTGCTATCGAGACGCCGTCTTTTCATTGGTGCGGGGGACTCCCTTTGCGACGTAATTGGCTTACAGCACTATTGCCGCCGCATCTGGTCCCGACGCATTCGGTCGTGACGAAAGCGGGCCTTAAGACATCGCGCCAGTTAGTACGGGACAGGCCGGGCGGAGCCCGCATTCGGCAACCCGCCTTAAACGCCGATGACCGGGATTCACGAAACCTGTATGAAGCTTGCAGCCATTGCCGCGGCGCTTTCGTGGCAGCAACCTGACGACGACGAATGACCGTAACAACCCGGTATCCAGCACCTGATCGCATGCGAGCCCAATCTCTCGCTCTTGTGGCCGGCATGGCCCTCAGCCTCAGCGGCTGCAACTCGATGGCGGCGGGCAGTGGTGCATCGCGAGGCGATCTGGGCCTGCTCGATGACGCGATGCGGCAAGTCCAGCAAAGCTATGTTGTGCCGGTCAAGCCCGATCAGCTGATGGACGGCGCGCTTAAGGGCATGCTGACCCGCCTCGATCCCCACTCCGATTACATGACCGAGCGCGAGTATCGCGATCTGATTTCGACGACGAGCGGCCAGTTTGGCGGGGTGGGCATCGAGATCTCGGTCGAGGAAGGGGTGCCGCAGGTCATCTCAGCGATCGAAGGCACACCGGCCGCTTCGGCTGGCATCGAGCCCGGTGATCGTATCGTCAAGGCAGATGGGCAGCCCATCGTTGGTCTCGACATCGAGGATGTCGTGAAGCGGCTCCGTGGCGTGCCGGGATCGCGGGTTGTGTTAACGATCGCCCGGGCCAACCAGGCAGCGTTCGACGTTCCGATCACCCGCGCGATCATCCACGTCGACTCAGTCAAATCGGCGCTGCAGGCGGGTCGTGTGGGCTATGTCCGCATCTCCACTTTCGATGAGAACACGGCCAACGAACTACGCGCGGCTGTCGCCCGCATGCGCCAGCAGGCGGGGGGCACATTTGCCGGGTTCGTCCTCGATCTGCGTAATGATGCCGGCGGCCTGCTGGATGCCGCTGTCGAGGTGTCGGCCGATTTCCTCGATTCGGGCACGATCGTCACGACAAAGGGCCGCGAACGCGATGAAAACCGAGTATACGAGGCGCCGCCGAACGGTGACCTGATCCGCGGCGTACCGATGGTCGTGCTGATCAACGGCGCCTCGGCCTCAGCTTCGGAAATCGTCGCTGGTGCTTTGCAGGATGATCACCGCGCCACGGTGCTCGGCACCCACAGCTTTGGGAAGGGCTCAGTGCAGAGCATCATCCCGCTTGAGGGGGGACATGGTGCCTTGCGGCTGACAACGGCACTCTACTACACGCCCTCCGGCGGCTCGATCCAAGGTCACGGGATCACCCCGAACCGCGTGATCGACGTGCCCAAGGACGAACAGGTCGCCAATGCGGTGGTGACCTACGAGAGCGACCTGTTTGGATCAATCAAGCCGACCGGCAACCTGGCGCCCGCCAACGCCTCATCGCCGGCGGCGGCACGCGCGCTACCACAGGCCGTCGACCATCCGATGAACCCCAAAATCATCGGCACGCCGCAGGACGCTCAGCTGAATGCCGCGCTGGAGTATCTCGGAGCGCGGCGCGCGGCGGCGCGGTGACGTGTATTGTCCCGGCGGGACCAGGGCTGTGGCATCCTGGGGTGTTGGATATCTCGTGTGACAAGAGGTTCGGTGTCCGGGTGTCGCGGACTTTTGCTTCTCGCGCTGCTCGTGGCAGCTGGAGATTTCCCGCAGGCGAGGGCGGCCGATACAGCCGCCGGTGAGGCGGTATTCGCGCGCTGCAAGATCTGTCATTCGCTTGCCGCGGGTGGGCATAATGGTGTCGGGCCAAACTTGCATGGCGTATTCGGACGCAAGGCCGGGTCGGTCGGTAACTTCCCTTATTCGGTCGCCATGCGAAACTCGGGGGTGGTTTGGAGGGATGACACACTGGCCCAGTATCTGCACGATCCTCGATCGTTCATTCCGGGCAATCGAATGGCCTTTCCTGGTATCAAAGACGATGCAGAAATTGCGGCGCTTCTCGCGTACCTGCATCAGGCAACGCAGTAGCGCGGCCGGGGCGGCGTGACCCAGGCTCGGCTGATCGCCGGCAGGGAGGTCGCGGCTGATTTGACGGCAGAGCTTACCGCTGCGGTGGCCCGGTTGAAGCAGGATCACGGCATCATGCCGGGCCTGGCAACGGTGCTGATCGGAGATGATCCGGCGAGCCGTGTTTACGTCCGAAGCAAATCGCGAGCTTGTGCTGCGGCGGGTATTGCCTCATTCGAATTTACGAAGCCACCCGATGCGCGCTTGTCGGACATTCTTTCGCTGGTCGAAGCTCTCAATCGGGACGAGCGGGTCGATGGTATTCTGGTGCAATTGCCGTTGCCCTCCGGGCTGGACACCCGGTGCGTTATTGCCGCGCTTGATCCCGGCAAGGATGTCGATGGGTTTCATCCCGTAAATATCGGCCGCTTATGGGGCGGCGAAACGAGCCTCGTGCCGTGCACTCCGCAAGGCTGCATGATCCTGCTGCGGCACGTGCTGCCCGACATCGCGGGTGCGACCGCGGTAGTGGTCGGCCGATCGCATATCGTGGGACGCCCGTTGGCAGCCTTGTTGGTGGCCGCCGACTGCACCGTCACCCTGGTGCATTCGAAGACACGCGATCCGGCCGCGATCTGCCGTCACGCCGATATTCTGATCGCCGCCATTGGCCGGCCCCAGGCAATCGGCGATGGCTGGATAAAGCCCGGAGCAATCGTGATCGATGTCGGGATAAACCGGGTGGCCGAACCCGACGGTACCGCGCACCTGGTAGGTGATGTTGACTTTGGCGCCGCCTCTCGCATTGCCGCCGCGGTCACGCCGGTTCCCGGCGGCGTCGGGCCCATGACGATAGCCTGTTTGCTGCGGAATACCGTCCTCGCCGCATGCCGGCGGCGCGGCTTGCCAGAACCGTTAGCGCCGATCCAGTAGCAGGACCTTCCGTTTGGCGGGAACCGCCAGGAACGCTGCCTTGTTGTTCTGCATGACAGGTTACAGCGGGAGTTCACGGCCATGATGAGGAAGACAGCGTTTGGATTGGCGTTCGCAGCTGGTGCTCTGATCGCGGTGGGTGCGATGCCGGTCGCGCAGGCCCAGGATCGCGAGTTGATCACCAATGGCCCGCAGGCTAGCGGTGGCGATTTCGGCCATTGGTCAGCGCATCGGAATGTGGCGGAGAGCAACCAGTACGAACGCCTCCTGGAATCCAACCGCGGCTTCCGCGAGGCGCGCATCCGCAAGGAATGCGGCCCGATCACGGATCCACGAATGCACCAGCAGTGCGTGGCGAGCTTTCATCAGGATGAGCCTTCTATGGGCTCGTCGGACGAGCCGCACCGTATGGGCCGTGGGTCTGGCTACTAGACGCTTGGGGCCAAGTACAACGGTAAGGGACGCCAGATAGGCGTCCCTTTGATTTGGGCGGCCTACTTCCCTGTGCGTTATTTACCGAGGACGTAGCGGTCAATCGCCTGAGCCCATCCATCCTCGTCGTTTGACCCTGTGGTGCCCTGGGCCTCGCTCTTCACGTCATCGGTCGCGTTGCCCATCGCGACGGCGAAGCCGGCTTTCCGAAACATCCCCAAATCGTTCTCCATGTCACCTAGAACGAGAATCTCTTCTCGTGGGATGTGGAGGCGCTCGCCCAGGATTTCGCAGATCCGGCCTTTGTCGATCCCTTGCGGGATCACATCGCAGTAATAGGCCTGCGAGCGGGCGGCATGCACCTGGCCATGCAGAGTCGCCTGGATTTCAGCCGCAACCTTCAGCACCAACGGATGATCGTCGCTTGGCCCGACGATCTTACCGACTGCGCTGAAATGCTTATCCTCGAACTCGGGCACCACGGTTGGCTGTACGTGAATCGTGTGGATCTCGTGATCGACATGCGCGCCTTGCCGATTGGCGATGACCCATTCATTGCCGATAAAAACCCATGGGTCGATGTTGTGGCGGCGGAATATCGCCACGGCCTGCTTGGCTGCATCAGGCGGGATCGTCTTCATCTCGATGACGTTCAGGTCGGCATCCGCCTCGACGATGGCGCCGCCATTATAACCGCCGAGCGGAATCGTAATCTTGAGCGCATCGATCATCATGCGCAGCCCGAACGGCGGGCGACTGCTGCAGATCGAGAAATGGACGCCAGCATCGTGCAGGCGCTGGACTGCGGCGATCGCGCTCGGGGTCAGTGTCTTATTGGTGGTGACGAGCGTGCCGTCGACGTCGGTGATGACCAGCTTGAACTTACTCATCCGCGAGGGTTCCTGTCGTTTTCGAGCACAGTAATGCCCGTATCGGAGGCCACAATGACCTGTGACGTACGGCCGACGAACAAACCGTTGTCGACAACCCCGACCGTCATATTGAGCTTCCGCTCCAACTCCGCCGAATCCTTGATCACGTCGAAACGGCAATCGAGGATGTAGTTGCCTCCATCGGTGACGAAGGCGTGATCCTCGCGCAGCCGCAGTTGCGGCCGCCCGCCGATATCCTCGATCGCGGCGGCGGTCGCCTGCCAGCCAAATTGCGCCACCTCGACCGGTACACCCGTGTGATGACCGAGGTGATCGACCAGCTTTTCGCTATCGACAACAACCACAAATCGCTTGCTGGCGGCAGCGACGATCTTCTCGCGCAATAGCGCGCCGCCCAGGCCTTTGATCAGATTCAGGGTGCTGCGCTCGACCTCGTCAGCGCCGTCGATCGCGAGATCGATGCGCGGGTACTCGGCGAGACTGCCCAGCTGGATGCCGAGCTCGCGCGACATCTGCGCGGTGCGCTCGGAAGTTGGGATCGCGATTATCTTTGTGCCCTGCGCAACCAATTCGCCAACCCGGGCGATGACAAAGGCGGCGGTGCTGCCGGTGCCAAGGCCCACCACCATGCCGCTTTCAACCTGCTCGACGGCTTTCTCGGCCGCAGCTTTTTTTAGCTCATCCCGGTTCATGGCTTCAGGCCGCCTTCGGCTGTTCGGAGTGGCGGATTGCGGCGATCGCTTCGGCATAATTGGGTGCGCCAAAGATCGCCGAGCCGGCGACAATCGCGGTCGCGCCGGCCTCGATGACCTGCCATGCATTATGGCCGCTGATCCCGCCATCGACTTCGATGACCGGGTTCAGGCCGCGCTCGTCGCACATCCTGCGCAGGGCGCGAATTTTCGCCAGCATCGAGGTGATGAATTTCTGCCCGCCGAAGCCGGGATTGACCGTCATTACCAGAACGCTGTCGCAGAGTTCGAGCACTTCCTCGATCTCCGTCAGCGAAGTGCCCGGATTCAGGACGACGCCGGCCTTTTTTCCGAGATCATGGATGTGACCCAGCGTGCGGTGCAGGTGGATCGTCGCGCTCTGTTCGCAATGTACGAGCAAATGGTCGGCGCCAGCTTTGGCGAAATCGTCGAGATAGCGTTCCGGCTCGACGATCATCAGATGCACGTCTAGCGGCTTCTTCGTCGCCTTGCGTACCGCCTCGACGACGAGCGGGCCTATCGTCAAATTAGGAACGAACCGGCCATCCATTACATCGACATGAATCCAGTCGGCGCCTACCTCGTCGACGGCGCTCACCTCCGCCGCGAGCCGGCCGAAATCAGCTGAAAGAATAGACGGGGCTATCAGAACGGATCGGGGCTGGTTCATGCTGTGCTCTGGGCTTATTCGAGCGGCCGCCACTGCCGACCGCTGCGCCACAGCAGCTGATCGGCAGCATCCGGCCCGGCACTCCCGGCCGGATAGAATTCCAGCGGCGCCGAGTGGTCGTTCCTCCAGTAGTCGAGCGCGGGCTGCACAACGGCCCATCCTGCCTCGACCGAGTCAGCGCGCTGGAACAACATCGCGTCACCGATCATGCAGTCATAGATCAAGGTCTCATAGCCGGTTGCCGGCGCTGCCTGGAAATAGTCCTTGTATTTAAAGTCCATCTTTACGCCGCCAACCTCGATTTCCGGTCCGGGCCGCTTGGCATCGAACTGTAGCGAGACGCCTTCGTCGGGTTGAAGCTGGAAAGAGAGGACGTTTCGGGTCAAGGTATCGACCGAGGTGTCGCGGAACAGTGCGAATGGAACAGTCTTAAACTGAATGGAAATCTCGGTCGTGCGGCGCGTCATCGACTTGCCGGTACGCAGATAGAACGGCACGCCGGCCCAGCGCCAGTTCTCGATATCCAGGCGCATCGCGACATAAGTCTCGGTTGCGCTCTCCTTCGCAACGCCCTGGGATTCGCGGTAGCCTTCGACGGCATTTCCCCTCACCGTGCCGGCCGAGTACTGGCCGCGGACGACATTACGTCGGACCCGTTCTTGATCCAGAGGAGCAACCGCCTCCAGTACCTTGGTTTTCTCGGTGCGCACCGCGTCGGCGGCGAACGAGTTCGGCGGCTCCATGGCGATTAAGCTGAGGAGCTGAAAGACATGGTTCGGCACCATATCGCGCAAAGCGCCGGTCTGCTCATAGAACGATGCGCGGCGCTCGACCCCGACCGTCTCGGCAACGGTGATCTGTACATGATCGATATGGTCACGATTCCATAACGGCTCGAAGATGCCGTTGGCAAAGCGCAAAACCATGATGTTCTGGACCGTTTCCTTTCCGAGGAAATGGTCGATCCGGTAGATCTGATCCTCGTCCAGCACTTTGCGAACGCGTGCGTTGAGAGCGCGCGCCGAGTCGAGATCGGTGCCGAACGGTTTTTCGATGATAACCCGCCGGAAACTACCGCCGTCCTGCTGAGCGAGGCCCGCCTCACCGAGCCGGTCGACGATTGGCCCGAACATCGAGGCCGCAACGGCCAGGTAGAAGACGACGTTTCCTTTTGTTCCGTTCTCGGCGTCGAGCTTCTTCAGGTGCTCACTCAGCCGCTTGTAAACGCCAGCGTCGTTTAGGTCCCCGGCGAGGTAGCTAATGTGGCTTTCGATAAACCCCCAGGCCTCCTCGTCGAACGGGATCGGAACCCCGCCCATCTCATGGCCCTGCATAAAGCCACGAACCTCCTTGGCGAGATAGGCGGCGAAATCCTTATCCGTCTGCTCGCTGCGGCCTAGCCCAACAATCGCGAAATTGCGCGAGATCAGCCCGCTTCGCATCAGGTTATATACGGCCGGCATGACCAAGCGCTTGGTCAAGTCGCCGGTAGCGCCGAAGATTACCAATGTGCACGGCGGCGCCGCCTCACGACGACTCGTGCTGCCCGTCTCAGCCATGGTGAACCCTCAATACTCTCTGGTCACAGTGCCTGCTCCGCCGGGCGGTAAGCCTTTGGACCTCCGCCATGCGGAGCAGCATTTGGCGGCGGTATCAGCCGCGGTGTTCGCTGCCATGCGCTTCGTGCGCCATCTGCTCAGTGTGGCCACCGAACTGCTTGCGCATCGCTGACAGGATCTTCTCCGCGTAGGTGTGTTCCTGACGCGAGCGGAAACGGGTGTAGAGCGACGCTGTCAGAACGTCGGCAGGTACCGCCTCCTCAATAGCCGCCTCGATCGTCCAGCGGCCTTCGCCCGAATCCTGCACATAGCCCGAGAATTCCGACAGCGACTCGTCTTCGGCCAGTGCGATGGCGGTCAGGTCGAGCAGCCACGACGCGATAACACTGCCGCGCCGCCAGACCTCCGCGAGATCGGCGAGATTAAATTTGTACCGACGGTTTGCCGGAATGAAGTCCTGCCCGGCGCCTTTCAGAATGTCGAAGCCCTCGGCATAGGCCTGCATGATCCCGTATTCCATGCCGTTATGGACCATCTTGGCGAAATGGCCCGCCCCAGCGGGCCCGGCATGGATGTAGCCGTTCTCAACCCGCACGTCGCGGCCCTCGCGGCCGGGGGTCTTGTCGATTGTGCCGGCGCCCGGTGCCAGCGTCTTGAATATCGGGTCGAGGTGATCGACCGCCGCCTTGGCGCCGCCGATCATCATGCAATAGCCCCGCTCCAGGCCCCAGACGCCGCCGCTGGTGCCGACATCGACAAAGGTGATGCCCTTCGGCTCAAGCAATTCGGCATGCGCGATGTCGTCGAGGAACTTGGAATTGCCGCCGTCGATGAGGATGTCGCCCTTGCCCAGCAAGCCGCTCAGCTCGACGATCGTGTCGTGCGTGATCTTGCCCGAGGGGAGCATCACCCACACCACTTTTGGCGCGCTCAGCTTGCCGACGAAATCGGCGAGCCCGCTACTGGCGGTGGCGCCTTCCTTGGCCAGCGCGCCGACGGCATCGGCGCTGCGGTCGTAGACGACGGCGGTATGGCCGTTGCGCATCAGGCGCCGCACAATATTACCACCCATCCGGCCGAGGCCGATCATCCCGAGCTGCATGATATTTTTCTCCCTGATAATGATGCTTGCGAATGTCGTGCCGTTAGCGGACGGCCTGCTCCAACGCGGCAGCCAGCTTGGCGAGGCCGGCGTCAACGTCGGCCGGCAGGTGGACCCGAAGCAGCCTGCGCCCCCGATCCGCCAGCACATCGAGATCGCCGCGCGCCTGCGCCGCCTTAACTGTGCCAAAGGTGTAGGACGAGCCCGGCACTTCCAGATCATTGGCGTCGTCGCAGGTGATCTGCAGGACGACACCACTGTTTGGTCCGCCTTTGTAAGCCTGTCCTGTCGAGTGCAGGAAACGTGGGCCGAAACCCAGGCAGGTCGCGACCTTTTTCGCGTCGCGAACCTTGTGCCGCAGCTGCTGCATCGCCTCGATATGCGACGGTGTCCGATCAATGTAAGCCAGCATCGCGACATAATCGCCAGCGCCGGCGCGGTCGAGATGGGCCTTCAAGGCGGCGGCGAGGTTTGTCGCCTTCGGCTTCAGATCGGCCTCGTTGCGCGGGTCGGCGAATAGTTTGATGCCGTCTACCGTTGCGAACGGCTGCTCCGGTGGCAGTGACCCCGTCTTTTCATAAGCGGATGTCAATTCGCGCGTCTTGACCTTACTGGCCTCGACATCCGGCTGATCGAACGGATTGATCTCGATTACCGACCCCGCCACCGCCGTTGCCATCTCCCAGCGGAAGAATTCCTGGCCGAGCTGCATCTTGTCATGAACGATGATGCGCACGACCGGCTGCCCGGCTGCTTCGAGCGCCGCGACGGCTTTGTCCTGCTCGCTATCGGCTTCCGAGGCCAGCCGCGTGTAGGCAAACAGCCGGTCCGTGCCATAGACGCTCGACGCGCCAACCTTCTCGGCATCAACCGGCACGATACCCTTGCCGATCTTCCCGGTCGACTCGGCCAGTAACTGCTCGAGCCAGGCGCCGAAATCGGCGATGCCGGGCGACGCGAGAATGGTAACCTTGTCGCGGCCGGCGCGCTGGCACACGCCCATGATCGCCCCGAGGATAACGCCCGGGTTCTCCGACGGTGGCGAGCTTGGCGCGCAGGAGCGAACCATCTCGGCCGTCGTCTCAAGGAATTTCCGCGGCGGGATGCCCGACGCCGTAGCCGGCACCATGCCAAAATTCGACAGCACCGAGTAGCGGCCGCCGATCGACTTCAACCCATGGAAGACGTGGCGGAACCCGGCACCCGTCGCCATCTTTTCGACCGCGGAACCCGGATCGGTGACCGCAACAAACCGCTTCGCCGCTTCCGCCTCGCTGCCGAGCGCCTGCTTCGCTTTGTCGAAGAAATAGGCCTTGAAGATGTTCGGCTCCAAAGTGCTGCCGGATTTGCTGGAGACGATGAACAGCGTCTTTTTCAGATCGACAGCTTCCTCAAAGCGCTTAACCTGCGCCGGGTCGGTCGAATCCAGCACATGCAGTTTCGGAAAGCCAGGTGCCGAGCCGAAGGTCTCCTCGAACACCTCGGGCCCGAGGCTGGAGCCGCCCATGCCGAGCAGCAGCACGTCTGTGAAGCCACCTTTTTTGACATCGTCGGCAAACGCTTCCAGATGCGCGACCGCCTTGAGCTGATCGGTCACGATATTAAGCCAACCGAGCCAGTTGGACTCGTCGGCTTCTGTCCATAGCGAGGCATCGCCCGTCCAGAGGCGGCGCACCTTGCCTTCCTTACGCCAATCCTCGATGACCGCCTTCACACCGGTCTCGATATCGGCCGGCAGTTTGTAGCTCATCGCGTTCTGCTTCTCACCGAGCACCATCTGGCGCTTCTTCTGCACCGACGCATAGAGCTGGTCGGCTGCATCGACGAACAAGCCGACGGCGTCATTGACGAGCTTGGTCGTGACTTGCGTGAAGTCGATCCCGGCACCCGGCAAAGCGTCCATCACCTTCTGGGCGGCGGGAACGTCTTCTTCGAGGCTGGCCCGCGGCTTGCCGTGATCGCGCGCAGCATCCATCGTGGCCACGGGCATCGTGTTGACGGTGTCCAGCCCGATCAACTCGTCGACGTATAATGTATCGCTGTAGGCCTTGTTCTTGGTGCCGGTGCTCGCCCACAGCAGGCGCTGCGTCTGTGCGCCCTTTTGAGCGAGCTTCTGCCAGCGCGGATCTGAATAGATTTTCTTGTAGATCTGATAGGTCAGCTTTGCATTAGCGATGGCCGCCTTGCCCTTCAGTTCGGCAAGCTTGGGGTCGCCGCCGGCGGCGATCTTCTTGTCAATCAAATCGTCGACCAACGAATCGATGCGGCTGATGAAGAAGCTGGCGACACTCGCCACCTGATGCGGGTCACCGCCCTTGGCGACGAAGGTCTCCAGACCCGAGATGTACGCTTCCGCTACTTCCTGGTAAGCGTCTGACGAGAACAGCAGCGTCACGTTGATGTTGACGCCCTCGCTGATCATCTGCTTGATCGCCGGGATGCCGGGCTTCGTACCCGGGATCTTGACCATCAGGTTCGGACGATCGACCTCACGCCAGATGCGGCGTGCCTCCTCGATCGTGCCTGCCGTGTCAAGCGCCAGATAGGGAGAGACCTCGAGGCTGATATAGCCGTCCCGGCCCTGCGTCTGGCGGTAGACCGAACGCATCGCGTCGGCGCCCTTCTGGATCTCGTGGACCGCGAGTCCCTCGAACAGCGCACCTGGATCGAGATCGCCGGCCGCCTCGGCCTCGCGGATCATCTCGTCGTAGTCGTCGCCGTGACCGATCGCTTTTTCAAAGATCGAGGGGTTCGAGGTGACACCCCGGATGCTGTCCTCCTCGATAAGTTTCTGCAGGTCGCCGCTCTGCAACAAGTCGCGACTGACGAAATCGAGCCATACCGACTGCCCGAATTCGGTAAGTTGTTTCAGCGGGTTAGCCATCTCGATCCCTTCCTGACGGATATGCAGCTGCTGATTTTTTTAATGCCTGGCGGCGGGGACTGCGCCGGCCGGAGCCAGGGCGGCGATAATTCGATCGACGATAGTGGCGACCGATGAATCTATCGAGACAGTCACCGGGTGTTCATCCGGAGTAGGAGTTTCTAGCGTCGCCAATTGGCTGTCGAGCAGGCTCGCCGGCATGAAATGCCCTTTGCGGCCGCCAATACGATCGGCGAGCAGCGCTCGCGATCCTGTCAGATAGACCAGCGATACGCCGGCGCGCTTGCCGATAATCACGTCACGGTAACTGCGTTTCAGGGCCGAGCAGGTGACGACGCCACAATAGCCATCGCGCAGCCATGCATCGATGCGTTCGGCAATCGCGCCAAGCCAGGGCGCACGATCCCCGTCATCGAGCGCATGCCCAGCCTTCATCTTCGCGACGTTATCCGGTGGGTGCAGCGCGTCGCCTTCCTGAAATTGCCAACCCAGGCGTTCTGCCAAGGCCCGGCCTACCGTCGTCTTTCCCGACCCTGAGACACCCATCACGACGGCGATCCGGGTGTTTGGTTTTTCTTCTTGCAAAGCGCGCTCCAGTTTCTTGAGGTCAAGCACGCTTCGCTAAAAGGTTGCTCGCAACTTCCTGCATTGTGTTGGTTTTGCGAGGCAGACGCAACGTCTCACGCAGTGAGCGGGAGCCAAAGCTCCCGCACCCTCAGTCCAGCACGAGCAGGCGTGTGCATCAGACAGCGGGGATTGCCTCGAAATCCTCCTCCCGCTCGGCGGTATTTGCCGTCACCAGCTCAAGCTGGCCGACCGTCTCACGGCCAAACAGCAGCGGAATGCAAGCGCCACAGGCGACGACCGCGATGATCGAGCCGAAGAAGATCGGGGCCGAGTGGGTCTGTGGTTCGAGCAGGTATGGCGCCAGGACACCGGCGAAGATGCGCCCGGTTGCCTCGCTGAACGTATGGCCGCGCCCGCGCAACGAGGTGGGGAACTGCTCAGACAGATAGACCCGCACCGCGGAGAAGGAGGACAATACCGTCAGGCCGGTGATAATCGCGCCGGCGCACATGACGACCGTAGCGAGGTCTCCCGCCCGATGCGCAAAGGCCATCAGTGCCAGCCCGGGAATCGCGCCGGCGAAGCAGTAGGTGATCGTCCACCGCCGGCCGATTATTTCCATGATGAAGCCGGTGAAGAACTTGCCGGGAATCGTCACCATGAAGAGCAATGTGCTGAGGCCGAAGCTGAGGCTCACTGCGGTGCCTTGGTCGACGAGCGCCTTGGGTACGAGGATCGCCGAACTGTAATACGCCGTTCCCGCACAGGCGCCGCAGAGGATGCCGACGATCGTCCATTGCCGCTGTCCTGCGGCGAACAGCGCGGAAAACGGTGGCAGCCGTTCTGCCACCGTCGACAAGTTGGATCCGAGATCGCCCAGTCGCAGCGTCGGTACGCGGTTGCCGCAGCGCCGAATCATCTGGTTCACCGTATCCACGGCCCGCTGCGGCATCCCGCGTCGCAGATACCAGCGCGGGCTCTCGGGGAGGCCGAAATGCACTAGCAGCGGCACGATGCCAAGCGCCAGGCCGCCCGGCAGCGCGATGATGCGGAACCCGTTTGGATTGCCGGCCAGCAGATAGCCGACAAAGGGCAGCAGGGTGAAGGCGCTGGCCAGCATCACTTCATAAATCGCGCCATACGTTCGTCGGTGCTGTTTCGGCATCAGTTCGGCGGCGATCGGGAACGGTGCTGAGATCGCGAAGCCGATGCCGTATCCGGTAAGTACCCGAATGATCAACAGCTGCGTGCCGTCCTGGGCCAGCGGTATCATCAGCGTGAAAAACGTGCTGAGCACGACACCGACCTGCATGACGGCTTTGCGGCTGATTTTGTCGGAGATTGTCGCAGCGGTGAAACCACCAAGCACGACGAACAGCGTCGGGGCGACCGCTAACCAATGTACCTGTTCGGAAGTGAGGTGGAGCGGTTCTTTGGCCAGGATTAGCAGCGAGCCGCCGATCGCCAGATCATAGCCCTCAACAAACCCGACGCAGCCGAGGACCAGAATGATCGCGAGGTGGTAGGCGCTGAATGGAATACTGTCGAGCTTCTGGCCGAGCAAAAAGCCAGCCGATCGACCCGACAATGCCGATGATGCGGCCAAAAGCATGACGTTCCTCCCATGGGTCGATCCCCCGGGAGGTGCAGCGCGGTGAGCGGTCTCGCTTCGAACGGACTCCGCTTGTGTATAAAACTGCTACGGTACCTCTGTCCGTTCTGTCGAAACCGTTGCCGCGAGGCACCGGCCGACCGAAACGACCTGTTTGTGTTCAGTGGGCGTCCCTTCACCGGGCGCCCTTGTTTTCAGCTCTTGTGAGCCATGATCAGGCTACCGCGCCCATCGTGGCTTTGTCACGGTCGATTATCGCACCGCCCGACACATCGCGTCGCGCTACTCAAAGCCGCCAGCATCGATATGATGCGCGCCGAGTTTCGATGCGAACGGGAGACCCGCCGGTTCCAACCGGCGGAAGTGGAGGAACAGATGAGCGATCGGGCCCAGATGAATGGCGCTGAGTGGCTGGCGCGTGCCCTGGCCAGCACCGGCATGAGCCATGTGTTCTTTATCGAATCGACGTTGCGGCGGACCCTGCTGGCTCTGAGCGATCAAGGCGTGAAGCCGATCCTGGCGCACTCCGAAAAGGCGGCCGCTTACATGGCTGACGGGTATGCGCGCGTGGCGGGGCGTCCGGGCATCTGCATGTCGCAATCGGTCGGTGCCGCCAATCTCGCGGCGGGACTGCAGGACTCCTATCTCGGCCGCGCCCCGGTCATCGCCTTTACCGGCCGCAAGGAGCCCTCATATCAGCACCGTAATTCCTATCAGGAGGTGGCGCACGCGCCGCTTTTCCAGGCCGTGACAAAGTTCTCGGCGCCGGTCGAGAGCACCGCCGAGCTGCCGCGGTTATTGCGCCATGCCTGGCGTGCTGCGCTCGCCGAGACATCCCGCCCGACGCATCTCGACTTCAATGGATTGCAGGGCGACGTTATCGAGTTGGGCATGACCGGCGAGCCGCCAGTCATCGAGATGGAGCAGCGCGGCGTGCCGGTGCACCGCCCGCTGGCGGATGAGCGCGATATCGCCCGTGCCGGCGAGATTCTACTCGGGGCCAAGCGCCTCGCGATTGTCGCCGGCGATGCGGCGCTGATCTCGCAAGCTGGCTCGGAAATTCTCGCCTTGGCCGAGGCACTGTCCGCGCCGATCGCGACGACGCTGGGCGCCCGTGCGCTGATCCCGACGCGGCATCGCCTCGCGATCGGGGTTGCCGGCAGCTATTCCGCGCCGCCGGCCAACCGCATCGTGCACAGCGCCGACATGGTGCTGTTCATCGGCTGCGATACCGGTGACCAGGTCACGCTCAACTGGCAGATCCCGCCGATCGATACGAGGATCGTGCAGATCGAGCCCGACCCGCTGGAGATCGGCCGCAGCTACCCCAACACCGTTGGGGTGTGCGGCGACCCCAAGACCACGGTGGCGCGGTTGTTACAGATCATCGGCAAGCCGGTACGCGACAGTTCTTATGCCGAGGAAGCAGCGCGCATCGTCTCTGACTGGCGTGCCACGATGCAGCCTCTGATTGAAAAGAATACTGGGCCGATCGCCGTCGAACGGCTCTGCGCCGAGATCACCAAAGCCTTGCCGCAGGACGGTATCATTGTCGCCGATACCGGTTATTCCGGTATCTGGACCGGCACGATGATCGACTTCAATGGCGCCGGGCAGACCTATCAGCGCGCCGCGGGGTCGCTTGGCTGGGCTTTCCCCGCCTCGCTCGGCGCGACCTGTGCCGCCGCCGGCCGGCGCGTCGTTTGCTTCACCGGCGATGGCGGATTCTACTACCACCTTCCCGAACTGGAATCGGCGCGGCGCTACAAGATTCCGACGACGATCGTGATCAACAATAATTCCGGCTTTGGCCAGAACCTGACGGGCGTGCATCGCCTCTCGGGCAACCGGCCCGGCCGTGGCGAAGAACTGATCCGCTTTGGCCCGACCGACTTCACCGAGGTGGCGAAATCCTTTGGGGTTCGCGGCATTCGCGTCGAGCGTCCGGAGCAGATTGCCCCGGCTCTGGCCGATGCACTGCGCGCCGATGAGCCGGTAGTGGTCGATGTCGTGACCGATCTCGAACCGCGTGCTCCGGAGCCCTGGTCCCCCGCCCAACGCTGACACCCGCCGACCAGCTTACTTCGTTAGGGCCACGAAAACGCCATCCCAGTCGGCGGCGGGCGGGTGGTCGGCGAAGTAGGCGAGGCGTTCTTCGTAGAGCTCGTAGACTCCCGCCAGCCGCGGGTCGCGGCCGCGGCAGCGGGCCAATGCCGCATGCGCCGCGCCCCAGTCCTGCGCACGGTAGCCGGCCAGCATCGCCGCGTGGTCTTCCAGCAGCGCCTGAAATTCGCGGCTCTGCGCCAGCTCGGCGTCGCCCAGCAGGGTGAAGACGCGCACCGCCTCCGCCTTGCCCTTGACGGCGATCAGGTCGAGTTCGATCGCGGCAAAGCCGGGCGCTGCTTCGCGCGTCGTCTCGCCGATAACGAGAGTGACGCCATACGTCTTGCTCTGCCCCTCGAGACGGGACGCGAGGTTTACCGCGTCGCCCATCGCGGTGTAGGCAAGCCGTTCGTCCGACCCCATGTTGCCGACGACGCACTCTCCGGTATTGAGGCCGACTCCGATATGAATCGGGTGAAATGACCGACCCTCGGTCTCGGCCTCTTCCTGCAAGCTCGCGTTGATCCGATCAAGATCGGCGACCATCGCCAGCGCGCTGGCACATGCGTGTTCGGCATGGGCTGGATCGTCGAGCGGTGCGTTCCAGAACGCCATAATGCAATCGCCCATGTACTTGTCGATTGTGCCGCGGCGCTGTTTGATGAGCTGCGACATCGGGCTTAGAAAGCCGCGATTGATCAGCCGGCCAAGTCCCTCCGGGTCGGATTTGTAGCCCTCCGAGATCGAGGTGAAGCCGCGGATGTCGGAGAACATGATGGTCAGCATACGGGTCTCGCCGCCGAGCCGCAGCCGATCCGGGTTCGCCGCCAGCAGGTTGACCAGTTCCGGCGAGAGATAGTGCTGGAACGCGTTTTGCACAAAGCGCCGCTGCCGGTCGACAAAGCCATAGCGGAATAGCGAGACGCCGCCGGTAGCCGCTGCCAGCGCCGTCAGCGGAATCACGAGCGGCAGCCACAGCCCGTGCACAAAGGCATATTGCGCCCCAGCAGCCCAGCCGATCACCGGCACCGCGCCGCCCAGCGCCGCGTACCGGGTTGGCAGGAACGCCCCGGCGACGCCCATCCCGACCGCCAGCAGCGCCACCAGAGTTGGCGTCAGGTAGGGCCAGGGCGGCGGGTTATCGCGAATAAAATCACGCGCCAGGATGGAGTCGACGATGTTAGCGATTCGTTCAGTGCCCGGTACCGGTGTGTTCCCGAAGGGCGCCGCATAAGCATCGGAATTGCCGATGAAAGAGGCTCCGAGCAGAACAATCTTGCCGTTGAATATGCCGGGATCGAGTTTCCCTTTCAGCAGATCGACGAACGAGAAGGTTGGGATCGTACCGCGCGGGCCGCGATAATTGATGACGAGCCGCATCGCGGGATCGGTCGGTACGCTGATGTCGCCGATCTTGACCCCGTCGCCGAGATCGAGCTCTACAGCGCTCCATTTGACGCCGCGATAGGCGGCCACCAGCCGCACCGGCAGCGATGGCACGAAATCGCCGCTGAACGGCAGCGCCAGATAGTCGTAGCGGGGCGCGTTGTCCCGGTCGAACGCGATCAATACGTGCCCCATCCCGGCCGCTGCTTGAGCCAGTGGTTCAATCGGCATGGTGGGCTGCTTGGGCTGCAGTGGGAAATACGGCTCGTGTAGACTTGGCCCGAGCTGTTGGTACACCTGCTCAGCGAGGATCGGCGGTTCCTCCGCCTCCTGACCCTGAGCGGTGAAGGCGAGCGGCAGCATCACCCGGCCCGATTTTTTGATCGCCGCCGCGAATTCCTGGTCGGGCCGATCGTCGGCATAGCGCGACAGCATCTCGCGCGTTTGCGGATCGCTCGTCTCTGGCAGGGCGCTCAGGGCAGTCCGCAAAGCGTCGCCGAGCTCCGGGGTAATGGGCTCCTCCGGCTCTGGAAACAGGAGATCGAACCCGACCACCCGCGCGCCGGCGCGGTCGAGCCACCGTAACGCCTTGGCATAGAGGTGTCGGCTCAGCGGCCATCGACCGATCTCGGCGAGTGACCGGTCGTCGACCAGCACCACGACCGTATCCGGCTCGGCCTGTTCGATGCCGCGCAGGCGGAAACGCAGGTCGAAAGAGGCCGTCTCCAGTGCGCGAATGCCGGGAACTGTGGGCAGCCCCGGCGGTGCCGCGATAGCAAGCGCGATGCTTAGCCCCAGCGCCCCCTCACGCAGCCCCCGCGGCCACCTGATCCGTGGCCAGCGCAAGCTGAGCCGAGGCGGTCGGCGCACGGTTCAGCGCCTACCTCACATCGGTGCGGGCAATTACCGCGTCGAACTCCGCCTGGCTCCAAACGCGCGGGGGCACCGGATCCCGCCCGGCCTCGAGCCGCGCGCCCCAGCGGGCAGGGATCGTCACCCCGCGCCCGGTCGCCGCGCTCGTCATAACCACCGCACCGGTTAGCACGCCGACCTGCATTGCCCCCGGCGTTGCGACTGCGAACCAGTCGGTCGAGCGCACTGCTGCGGCGCCAACCGCGGTGTCGACCTCGAAGCCGGCGGGCTGCGATGTCGGTGTGACCTCGGCACGCACGACACCTGAGGCCAGTGATAGTTTCGCATCCTCGCGTTGGCCATTGGCAGCGACGCCGTAAGCCGTCACGGTCATCCGGCTGCCCGAACCAACCGAGACAACCGAGCCGTCAGCCATTCGCAGCTTGAGCTTGCCATCCGCCGGAACATCCACGGTGTCACCAACCTGGACTGCCGCGGCCAGCCGCAACGGCGCCCGAGCCCCGCCACTCTCGACAAAGCACGCGCCGGCCAGGCCGACCACCGCTCCCGCCGGCGCCGCGACGGCGATGCCGCACCACACCAGCGCTATCATGAAAAATCCTCCGGAAAGCGCCCGAGGGCAAGATTTCGGGCGACCGGCGATCCAAAGCGACATTGCGTGTCCCTCCTCTGTCTCCGCGGCTTCTAGCGCTTGTGCTCTCGGCGCTCCCGCTGCGGCGGATGATGTGGGTGATGCGGCGCCAGGTGCGCCGGCCCGTGGTGTTGTTCAATATGCCGGCTGCCGTAACCGGTGCCGGATGCCACCGGCCGTTGCGGCTCGTCGCGGTGTTCTGGCGCCACCTCCCGGCGATGCTCCGCGCCGGGCTTTTCGTCGCGGTGCTCCGGCTCCGAATGCTCATGCCTGCCGGGAGGATATGCGCCCGGCAGTTTTGGAGCTGCCTCCGGGTGGGGGTGCTCTGGATGCTCCGGGTGAGGCTCTGGCGGGTGCACGGCTGCAGGTGGCTCCGGAATTCGCAGAGGCGGTGGTTCTGGCGGCCGAACCTCCGGCGGATGCGGCGCGGACGGAGCCTCGGGCGGGTGGCCAATCGGGGTCCCCGGTGGACGCGGCTGCGCTGACACTCCCGGACGCGCCGGCGGGACAATGCGCTCGGCGACCCGGGTACGGCCGGTCAGTGCCGCGACCGCGGCGGGATGGAACGGGCGCGGCGTCACCGGATCGCTGCCGCGACGCAGTTGCGATCCTGAATGCGCCGGAATCATCACCGCGCGGTGCGTGGTCCTGCTGGTCATCTCGACAGCGCCGCTCAGCACGTTGACCTGCATATCGTCGCCGTTCGCCTCGACAAACCAGTCTGTCGAGCGGACCGCCGCTGTCCCGACCGCGGTATCGACCTCGAAGCGCGCCGGGGCGCTTGCCGTCGGAGTTACCTCGACGCGGAGCAGGCCCTGTTGCAGGTTGAGCTGGGCATCCTGCCGCTGTCCCAAGTCACTGACACCATAGGCGGTCACCGACATCCGGGTGCCTGAGGCAACCGACACCACTGACCCGTCGGCCATGCGCAATTTCATCTTGCCGCCTTCCGGCACCTCTACGGTGTCGCCCACCTCGACGCCTTGTGCCAAAGTAGCCGCGTTGCGGGCGCCTTGATGCTCGACGATGCAGTCGCCGCTCATGCCGACCACCGTGCCTGCCGGCGCGGCGACCGCGCCGGTCATTAGCCAGAGCACCAGCCCCGGCGCGATCGCGGCTGCCGATCGGTGCATTCCGCGGGACGGCATTACATTCCGGAGAGCAGCGGACGGCCTACACTCTCAGGCATAATGAAATCGAGCGATAGGTGAAACTGCGCCGTCACACCAAAGCCGCGTCCGGTCGCGCGCGTAGCTGGTACCAGCCCCTCCACCGCGACCTCCCACCCCTCTCCGGCATAACTGACCCCTGGTGCAAACAGCGCATTCGTGCGGGCACCAAAGCTGCGGGAGCCGGGGGTGGTGAATTGCATCTCGGTGATCGGCGTAATCGAACGCATGAACTCAGGCAGATCGAGCGAGACAACCTTGGATTCGAGGTAGGGGATGGAATACTCAACCGCCAGGCCGCCGACGACTTGGTCGGGGCGGGGCCGTGTATCGGCGAACTGATAGCCGAGATTGCCGGTCACCGCCAACGGCCGCAGATAGCCAATGCCGAGATCGCCGAACCCCTTCCCGAAGAAGAACTCGGGCGTCGTCGCCCCTGACGGGCTGGCGGCCGCGCGCACCGCACCAGTGCCGCCGAATTCGCGGTCGGCGCCGAGCGTGAAGACAAACTCATGCGGCTGGTCCAGGATGGCCACATACTTTAGGCCGGTTTCGAAATTCTGCCAGCCGTAGGAGTCCTTTCCGCCGGCGTGGCCGAGATCGGCCCATGTCTCCTCCAGCGTCACGCCGAGGCGCTCGGTGATTGTCTTCTGGACTGTTGTCGTAAGGTTGATGTTGTGACTGAAACCGCCAGGACCATTTGGCGTCAGCGGCAGGCTGAACAGGTTGAAGTAGAACTCGTCACCCGGCGTAATCTGGGGCAGCAGCAGCGTCGCTGGAAATAAGCGATCGCCTGCCGCCGTGTAGGCGCGCGCGGGCTCTGCCGTTGTCAGCAGCACGGCTGCGCCGACGCCGCACACCAACGCCCACTCCGCGCGCAATTTGCTACTCATCCCCAGTGCTACCTCCCAGCGGAATGCACCATGCCATACTCAGCTGTTTGGCGAAATTCCTGCTTGGTGGGGGTGTTACTCCGCCGCGTTGCGGCGCCCGTAGCGCCGCACCCGGAGATCGGCCTGTTCCTTATGACCCCAGAATCGCTCGATCGCGCAGAGCCGGCTGCAGTATTCACCGACCATTGCGCTGGCCTCGGGGGTCTTCACCTCCTGATAGGTGCAGGTCTTGAGGAACTTGCCGACCCACAGACCGCCGGTGTAGCGCGCCGCGCCCTTGGTCGGCAGCGTGTGGTTGGTGCCGATCACCTTGTCGCCATACGACACATTGGTCTCCGGCCCGAGGAATAGCGCACCGTAATTGTGCAGCCGGTTGAGGTAATCTCGCGGGTTTGCGGTCAACACCTCGACATGCTCGGCGGCGATGCGGTCGGCCTCCGCAAGCATCTCGGCCTCGTCGGCGCACAAGATAACCTCGCCGTAATCGCGCCACGCGACGCCGGCGACATCGGCGGTCGGCAATACGCCGAGCTGGCGCTCGACCTCCGCCACCGTGTCATGTGCCAGTTTCTCAGAGGTGGTCAGCAGGATCGCTGGCGAGGTCGGGCCGTGCTCGGCCTGGCCCAAGAGATCGGTGGCGCACATCTCGGCATCGGCCGTCTCATCGGCGATGACCAGAATTTCGGTCGGACCGGCGAACAGATCGATGCCGACGCGACCATAAAGCTGGCGCTTCGCCTCGGCGACATAGGCGTTGCCCGGCCCGACCAGCATATCGACCGGCTTGAACGTCTCGGTGCCGAGCGCCATCGCCGCCACCGCCTGCACGCCGCCCAGCACATAAATCTCGTCGGCGCCGCCGAGATGCATCGCGGCGATCGTCTCGGCATGCGGCCCGCCCTGGTTGGGCGGGGTGCAAGCGGCGATGTGCTCGACCCCGGCGACCCGCGCCGTGACGATGCTCATATGCGCCGACGCCACCATCGGATAGCGCCCGCCTGGCACATAACAGCCGACCCGCCCCACCGGGATGTGGCGATGCCCGAGCATGACGCCCGGCAATGTCTCCACCTCGACATCCTGCATCGAGGCACGCTGGACTTCGGCGAAATGCCGGATCCGCTGCTGCGCGAACTTGATGTCGTCGATGGTTTGTGGCGATACCTGCGCGACCAGCGCCCGAATATCGTCATCCGATAGGCGGAAGCTGGGCGGCGACCATTTGTCAAAGCGCTCGGACAGGTCGCGCACTGCCGCATCGCCGCGCGCCTTCACATCAGCCAGGATACCCTCGACGATGCCGCGCGTCTCGGCATCGGCCTCTTCCTGCTGGCCGGCAAGCGCGGCCGTCTTGATGTGACGAGGCATCGAGTGCTCCTGCGGGTTAGATGAAACGATGTTGCACAGCCGGGTGTGGGGCTGCGAGATGCGCGCGGCCCGGCCCGAATAATTTCTCACGATAGGTGCCGGGGGCGTAATCGTGCTTGAAGGCGCCGCGACGCTGCAGTTCCGGCACGATGAAGGTGACAAAATCCTCAAAGCTCTCGGGTGTGACCGCATAGGCAAGGTTGAACCCGTCGACATCAGTCTCCGCGACCCAGGCGATCAGCCGCTCGGCGATGTCGTCGGGCGCGCCGACAAACAGCGGCCCACGCCCGCCGATCGCGACATGCTCGGCCAGCTCGCGGACCGTCCATATCCGGTTGGGGTCGTCTGAGGTGAAGGAGGCGAGCGCGGACCGCATCGCCTCAGTTTCGATATAGCGCAATTCATCGTCGGGCTTGAAGCGCGAGAAATCGACCCCGGTCCAGCCCGAAAACAGGGTTAAAGCCGCTTCGGGATCGGCGTAATGGCGGTACTCGGCGTGTTTCGCGCGCGCTTCGGCGGCATCGCGGCCGGTGATCACCGTTGCAAGTGTATAGATCTGAACGTCAGCCGGGTCGCGCCCATTGGCGGCGGCGCGGCGGCGAATATCGGCGACCTGCGGTGCGACCACGTGCGGGTTCGGCCCATTGATAAAGACGCATTCGGCATGTGCCGCGGCAAAAGCGCGACCCCGCGTCGAAGCACCGGCCTGATACAGCACCGGCGTGCGCTGCGGCGATGGTTCGCACAGATGCATCGCATCGACCCGGTAGAACTCGCCCTCGTGGGTCACGCGCCTTACCCTTGCCGGATCGGCGAAGACGCGGTGCTGCCGGTCTCGCCGCGCCGCATCATCGGCCCAGCCGCCCTCCCAGAGTTTGTACATGACCTGCATGTACTCCTCGGCGATCTCGTAGCGCTGTTCGTGGCGCGGCTGCACCGCCATCCCCATCCCGGTCGCGGCGCTGTTGAGATAGCCGGTGACGATGTTCCAACCGGCTCGGCCCTTGGTCAGATGGTCGAGGGTCGAGAGGCGGCGCGCCAGCGGGTAGGGCGGCTCGTAGGATAGCGTGCAGGTAACGCCAAAGCCGAGATGCTCGGTCACCGCCGCCATCGCCGGGATCAGCAGGAGTGGGTCGTTGACCGGTAATTGTACCGCATGCCGCAACGCCGCATCCGGTGACCCGGCATAGACATCGTAGACACCCAGGACATCGGCCAGGAACAAGCCATCAAAAAGACCGCGCTCCAAGGTCTTCGCCAACCCGGTCCAATAATCGAGATCGGTGTAGTCGGCCGAGCGGTCGCGGGGATGCGCCCACAGGCCCGGCGACTGGTGGCCAACCGTGTTCATCTCGAAGGCGTTGAGGCGAATTTCCTTCATCGATCCATCGGCGGAGGGTGGCGCGGCGGTTCGCGATAGAGCATACACGGCCGCAACGGCCGACGGGAATCCGCGGCAACTCGAACCGGGAGGAAACGATTATGCGCGTCGGCACATTGGTATGTCTGGCTAGCGCCTGGCTGATCGCCGTCAGCGCGGCGGCCGAGGCTGAGCCGTAT
>JAFAYW010000239.1 GCA_019240125.1 Alphaproteobacteria bacterium | reverse complement strand
TCCCGGCATTCGGCTCGCGGCGGCCTACGCATTTACAGCGTTGGTCGCAGCCGAATACCTGGGCGCCACCGAAGGTCTCGGCATCTATATCCGCGCGAGCCAGGAGCGCTTCGAAATACCCAGCATGTATGCCGGCATCGTCGTGCTCGGACTGATCGGCGTGGCCATCAACCTGGTGCTGACCAGCGTGGAGCACAGGTTCACCCGATGGCAGCTCGGCATCACGAGCCGGTGACGCAGCCGAGCACAGGTGTCAGGAGGCGGCGGATGAGCACTCGGCTCAGCGTACGATGAGCAGCGGTATCCCGCAGCCCCAAAGTGGGGTACGTCTCTCGCGGCGCCACGTGCTGAGCGGTCTCGCCGGTGCAACCGTATGTGCTGCGGCGGCCGGCTTCAGCTTGCTGCGCTCTTCCGTCACTGACGCTTCCGTCACCGGCGCATCCGTCAAACCTCAGGCTGACGCAACGGACACCGCGCCGATCGATGGGCGGCGCACCCTGGTCGTCACCGCTCGTGACAGCACAACGGTGGCGCTGATCGCCTTCGATGACGATCGGTTGATCGGCCATCTTGATCTCGGCATCGTGCCGCGTGAATTGCGGGTGTCGGATGGCGGTCTGCTCGCGGCGGCCGATGGAAATTCGCGCCAGGTGGCGTTTGTCGATGTCGCGACGCAGACCGTCCGCCATGCCGACCTGCCCGTTCGGCCGACGCGGCTGGTGGCAAGCCCCGACGGCGCCACCCTGGCCGCCATCGACGCGGACAGCGGTGAAATCGCGGTCATCGAATTCCGCTCGGGGCGCTTGACGCTGCGGCTCCAGGGGCCCGCGCATGTCCGCGCCGCCATCTTCTCCACCGACGCGGCCCTGCTGTTTATCGGCGCCGACACTCTTCAAGGCGTCGCGGTATTCGACCTCGTCAGCGGCCGTCTCACCGGCACCATCGCGGGCCGCCTGTTGTCGACCTCGTGCGCTCACCGAACGGCCGCGAGGGCTTCGCGATCGCCGCCGACAGTGAGCATTCGATCCTGCATCTGGATCTGAAATCGCCGAGTATCCTGGGCCGGCTTACCGGTCGGGCAGCGGCGGGAGTGTTTACAACCGGCTTCGGACGCTACCTGATATTGCCCGACCCGGACGCCGGCACCGTGACGATCGCGTCGGTGGAGCCGTTGCAGCCTGGGCCGTTGCTCGCCGCGGCCGCCGGTGTCTCATTCGCCTACAGTGCCTGGTTTGACACCGTGGCGCTGGTGCCCAGCGGGCCGGCCCACAAGCTGCTGCTATACGATCTCGACGCCCGACGCGATGCCGGCGCCATCGCGCTGGCGGGAAGCCCCGGCTTTGGCACGGTGACACCGGAGGGCGACAAATTCTATATCCCGGTCGAGGACAGCGGAGAAGTCGTCGTGATCGATACCCGTTTTCGGCGCCAAGTCGGCGCCATAAAGGTCGGCGCAGCACCGCTGCGCGCCGTTATCGCTGGTGGCTATGGCATCTGTCACTAAGGCCTGTTCCCATCGGGTCAGCGGCAGCAAGAGCTTCGGGCCAATGTGTGATAAACGCGCCAAGAGCGCCCGTCACCGCCGATCGGCTGAACCGGCTTAAAGCTATTGTGGGAGGTCCCCGCCAGAGAAACGCCATCAAAGACGGTCGATATCGCGGCTGGACACCATAAGCAATCAAAACCCAACAATAGAAACATCACAACCAACGCCCCCGCGGCGTGAGGTCGCGATCAGAACCCATGCGCCGGACGGCCTCAGGAAAAAACTGCCCTGGATCATCCGGCACGACCCTGCCGGCGCGCAGGTCCGGCGGTCGGCCGACCACGATGCGTGCGCGAGAGCGCGAGACAGTCGATCGCTACCGGATCTGCACTCGACGACGCTCGCTCAGCAGGAGGTCAATAATCCGCATTCGGCGCTGAGCAGCCTGCCGACTGGCGAGATGGCTCGACCGAAGGGGCCCCGAAGCTGACCTGGCCTCCCGGTGCAAACTCAGCTGGCGCGACGACGGGGTCGGCTCGGGTGGCGCTCCAGTAATTCAGGCTGCGATACGCATTCCGGGGGCAGTAGCGCGGTAAGTCAATTCACTCGGCAGCAGCTGCACGGTTATGGCAAGGGCGCTCGGGAACGATTGCAACCAGGCCTCGGGCAGGCGGGCGCGGCCGTCGGTCCAGCGATGGGTATCTTCGTTGTCGTGGAAGCCGTCGCGCAGCAGGGCGTGACCGTGCCAGGCCTCGATTGTAAAGTCGCCGTCATAAAAGGTGATGCACCGAAGCGCCACGCCGAGCCGGCGGGTGTCGCGTGAGCGCGGGTCGATCTGCGCCGGGACAATGCTGCGCGACACGAGACAGGCTGTGCGGCTGCCCGCCGGGATCTGAAAGCGGTAGGCGTCGTCCTCCGTGCTCTCAGGTCGGATGATCTCGCCGTCGACAACGAGGTGCAGATCGGGACTGATCTCGGTGCTATGACCGAGCGCGGCGGAGCGATCGAACATCCAAGCGCGGATCGCGACCAACTGAGGCGAACCCCATTCCAGGCGCGGCGCACAGAACTGCCATTGCGGCCGATCATCGTCGGGATAAAGGCCGTCGTATTCGGCGCCGTTCGCGAACATCAGTCGGTTGTCGCAATCGACAAAGGTTTCCGCGGGTGCGCCATCGGCATAAATCACGTCATGGCTGTCGAGCTCGATATGGAAGTATTCGACTTCCTCAAGACCTTCCGGCTGCACGATCGTGACGCCGTTCACCAGATGCTTCGCCTGCACGAGCGCGTCATCGATGTAGAGCGAATGCTCCGGTGAGATCCACAGCTCGCGGGCGGGCACCCCCGTCATGATCGCGTCAGGCTTGATGCAGATCGGCAGGACATCGCGATTGCCCGCGACAAAGCGGCCATCATAGCCACGCCGTCCGATCCAGCGGATTGGCCGAGTCTGGCCGGAGAGTGTCACCAGTTGATCGCCGATCGCCAACGCTTCGACCGCCAGCTCGCCATCGGTTGTGAGGATCAGCGTGCCGCGGCAATAGCATGCAGCTGTTACATCCGTACCGCCGGCATTGTCGGAAGCAGTGGTGAAGGGAGCGGCTACGCTGGCGTCAAATTGAAGCGTAACGGCGCCCCCCGAACCCTGTACGGTCAAGCGATGGCCGGCAGAGTCGTAATTGACCACATGCCCGTCGGTGCCGATATGGCTGAGATCGATGATATCGTCGGGTCCGCCAAAGGCGGAGATCGTGCTGGCAACGGTGCCCGCCGTATTGGTGACGGTCAGTGTTTCTTCGTTGCCGTCGTTTGCTCCGAACAGAACATTGCTGAAGGCGCTGAGGCCATGGCTGTCGAGGTTTACGCCTACCGCGCCCGCGGTTCCCAACAGTTCGAGTGTGGTGTTGCCCCCGGCGACGGCGACGTTGCCGCCGAGCGAGTAGCCATTCTCCAACGCGAGCAGATTGGCGCCGACGGCGGCGAATTGTATTGCGCCGGTGCCACCGCTTATCGCGCCGGAATCGATTACAGTTCCCGGCTTGTCGACAATCACACCGAAATTATTGGAGCTGATCACGCCGGCATTGGTCAGCACGCTGCCGGCCGCATACTGGAAGAATACACCGGTGAAACTGCCGTAAATGGTACCGCTGTTAGCGACCGATCCGGGGCCGTTGACCAGCTGGATGCCGGTATCTCCGATAATGGTCCCGGTGTTGCTGACGTTACCCGCGCTGCTCGTGCCGCTCAGAAAGATGCCGGCATTCGTGGTTAATGCGGCGGCGATAACGCCTGCATTGACAACGTTCGCCGCGACATTGTCGGCCTCAATGCCGGCCCGCGTTGCCGAGATGAACCCGCCGGCACTGTTGGTAACGAGACCGCCGGAAAGCAGCTGGATACCGGCGCTGCCGCCGCTGATCGTGCCGGCATTGCTGACGGTTGTCGCACCACCGCTACCATAGACCAGAATGCTGCCACCGCCGGGGACAGTAACCCCGGCGTCGACAATCAGCGAACCGCCGCCGGCGCCGATCGGGAGGAGCCCGGCGCTCCCGAGAGCATTGTTGTGCGCCAGTTCGAGCGTCCCGCCGCCGACGATCGTCGTGCCGCCGGTGAAGGTGTCGGCGGCGTCCAGCACCACCCGACCCCCACCGCTCACCTGTACCGACACGACGCCGGCCGAATGGCTTGGGTCGTTGGCACCGGTTTGATCCGCGATCGCGTCGTCGATCGTCAGCGTCTGCCCCGCCGACGCCGCCAGGGTAATCGTCTGATTGCCCTGGATGAAAAGGCCGGCGCCATAGGCCCCGCCAGGATTGGCGCCGGTGCCGCTGGTAACGCTGCCACCGCTAAAACTGCCGCCCTCGAGCGTCAGGCTGGCCCCTTGCTGCACGAAAATGTCGCCGCCGGCGCCAAGGCCACCGCCACCGAGATTGTCATTTGCCTTGCCGCCGCCAAAGCCGCCGGCCCCGCCGCGCGTCCCGCCACCGCCTCCACTCTCGGTCCTCGGCGACTGATTGCCGCGACCGCCGCCACCGCCGAACCCGCCGGCCCCACCGTACGTGCCGTTCGTCTGACCATAAGTGACATGGGACGGACCCGCGGCGCCGCCGCCACCACCGCCGAAGCCGCCGGCGCCACCATGCGCATGATCGCCGCCACCGCCACCACCGCCGAAGCCGCCATCACCGCCGCCACCGCCCTGGCCGCTGCTGCCGCGGCCAACGCCGTTTCCGCCGCCGACGCCACCGCCGCCGGCATTGCTGTACCCGCCGTTTTCGCCAGTGGCGTGGCCGCCGCCGCCGCCGGATGGCCCGCCGCCACCGCCCATGCTGCCGCTGCCGCCACCGCTGGCACCGGCGACAATGCCCGGTTGACCATTCCCGGCGCCCCCAACGCCGCCGCCACCGCCACCCTCGCTGAAGCTGCCCTGGCCACCATCGCCACCGAGCCCGCCGCCCCCGCCATCGCTGCCGCCATAGGTGTCGGTCGCCGAGCCACCCGTCGCGCGGTCTGAGACAAACGAGACATTGTTCAATGTGACGTGATTGCCTGAAGTGCCGGCGGCGACAAACAGGCCACCGCCAAGCCCGGCGCCGCCACCGCCGCCGCTGACCCCGGCGCCGCCAGCCGCCAGTGCGTTCTGGATCGTCAGATTCTGGAGAGTGACGTTGCCGTTGTAGACAAAGAAGCCGCGCTGGTTGCTCTCGCCGTCGATCGTCTGAACCTGCGCAATGCCACCGCCGCTGCCGTTCGTCCCTTCGATCGTCAGCGACGAGTTGCTCATCAGGTTGATCGCGAGCAACGCCGAGCTGAGCGAAATATCCGCGGTGATCGAGATTGCATAGGTGCCGTTGGCATGCGCCAGGACACCGCCCACATCGATCGCCTGGATATCCGCGTTCAGCGCGGCTTCTGTCGCGGCGGCCCCGGCACCGATGACTTCGGTGCCGTTGTTCGCGTCGGCGGCCAGCAGGAATGTGGTGTCGGAGGGGTTGCTGAGCGTCAGCGTGTCGGTCTGATCGCCCCCGGCCGCGGTTACGGTTAACTGACCGTTCGACGGATTGTAGCTGACAGTCGCCTTGGAACCGCCCGCGGAGTACGTCAAATTTGTGAGGTCGATCTGGTCGCCTTGCGCGAACCCGGAGATCGGCGTCGTCGGCGCGCCGCCGGAAACCACCAGCTGTCCGCTGTAGCCAGTGAAGCTGACCCCACCGTTGACGATCGCGCCGTTCATCAGATCGAGAGTGCCGGGGCCGTTAATCGTCGTTCTGGTGGCGGTGCCGCTCGCCGACACGATCTCGGTCGCGCCACCATCGATGGTTGTTGCGCTTGCGGTGCCGCCCGACAGCACGGTCAGCGTGCCGCCACCGATCACGGTGCCCGTTGTCACACCGCCGGATGAGACGATTCCGCTGCCGCCGTTGAAGGTCATATTGCTTTCGCTTGCGCCAGCCAGAACGATCAGTGTGGCGCCGTTATCGACCGTGACCGCTCCGGTCCCGGTGGCGCCGGTTGCGCCGATTTCCAGCGTGCCCTGCTCGACTGTCGTGGTACCGGCGTAGCTTTGTGGGCCCGTCACCAGAACGGTGCCCGCCCCGCTAATCACAAGGTTACCCTTGCCGCCATTGCCTTGCTGGTCGGCGATCGTGCCACTGATGATCGTCAAGGTCTGGCCGGATAGGGGCGCCAGCGTGATGGTCTGGTTGCCCTGGATGAAGATGCCGTCGCCCAGCGCCGAGCCGTTATTGGACGCGTGGTAGTTGCCCGCTACGCCCGCACCGCCGCTGACGGTCCCCGCAGCGAGCGTGCCGGCCTCGATCGTGAGACTGCCGCCCTGCTGCACGAAGATGTCGGCGCCCGCACCCAGTCCGCCACCGCCGCCGCCCGCACTGCCGCCGCCACCGCCGGCACCGAAGCCGCCGGCGCCATCCTTTTGCCCATCGCGGCCCGCGCCGCCACCGCCGCCGAAGCCGCCGCCCCCGGCACCGTACGATCCACCGCCACCGCCGCCGCCAAACCCGCCGGCGCCGCCGGTACCCTGAGCGGCACCGCCGCCGCCGCCACCGAACCCCCCGACACCGCCGTGGGCACCATTATCGCCGGCGGGGGTGCCACCGGTCGGGCCCTTGCCGCCGACGCCGCCGCCGCCGCCCTGGCCGCCACCAGCCGTGCCCTCTCCGGTAGCCGATTGGCCGCCGCCGCCACCGCCGCCGCCCTGGCTGCTTCCGGCACCGCCGGTGCCGCCGCTGCCCCCCGTGGCGTTGTTGCCGTGCGCTCCACCAGCGCCTCCGGCGACATCTGGAATGATCCCGACGCTGCCGCCGCCGCCATTCGGGTTAAGCCCGCCTGCCGCACCACCACCGGCATTGCTGCCGACACCGCCACCGCCGCCACCGCCGCCGCCGCTGTAATTGGCATGGGATCTGGTGCCCCCCTGGCCGCCGAGACCACCACCGCCGCCGCCGCCTATCGTGCCCGCGCCGCCATTCCCGCCGATTGCCGAATCGCCGGAGAAGCTGACATTCTCGAGCGTGACACTACCGGCACTGGCGACAAACAAACCTCCGCCGAGACCGGCTCCGCCGCCACCGCCACCACTACCGCCGGCGCCGCCTTGCGCCTTGGCGTTCTGGATAGTCAGATCATCGAGCGTGACGATCCCGGAATAAACGAAAAAGCCGCGATGGGCGTTGTTACCGTTGATCGTCTGATTGGTGAGACCGCCGCCGCCGTTGGTGCCCTCGACGAGAACCTTGACGCCGCTCGCCAGGTTGAACGCCAGCAGGTCGCTGGACAGGCTGATCGTGCCGGTGATGTTGATCGTGTAGGTGGTGCCCGAAACGCCTTGGGTGTCGATCAGACTGATCGCGCCATTGAGAGTCGCTGCATTGGTGTTGCCGCTGGTTGCCCCCTCGCTGCTTACCGTAAACGTGGTTTGCAGCGGGTCGACAACCGCGGTACCACCATTTCCATCGCTGGAAAGCGTAAAACTGTGACCGGAGTAATCCTGTCCCGGGTCGAGATTGAGGCTGATCGTCTGCCCATTCTCGGTCACCTGCAGCAAATTACCGCTGGTCAGCACCGCGGCGCCGCCGCTCGCGAAAGCAAGGCCGCTAAGATCGATCGTCTGGGCGGTGTTGTTGAAGCCGAGAACCGTCGCGGTCGGCATTGTCGTGCCATCGATCCGCAGCGTGCCGCCGCCGGCAAAGCTGATCGACCCGGCCAATGTGCCGCCCTGCTGCACCTCAAGCGTGCCGCCGGCGATCGTCGTATCACTCGCAACGCCGCCTGACTGGAGGATGACGGCGCCGCCATCGATAATCAGCGCCGCGTCATCGCTGCCGCCACCCGACACTGTCTCGGTGCCGGCAACGGTTATGGCGGTGGCACGGCCGCCGCTATCGATTAGCAGGGTGTCCCCGGCGCTGATCGTGTTTCCGGCGAGCGTCTGACCCGAGCCGACCTCAGTGATCGGCTTAATGCTTTCAGTGGTCACCGGATCTCCTATGCGCGGGGTGCTGGTGTTAACTTTAGAGAAGAATACCTGCCGTCCGGTATATCATAGCTGTTCCCAGGGAAAGTCTCGCTTCCGATCAGGGATTATTAAATTGTATGAAGAATTATTAAATGACGGATCTTGAGTTCATAGACCTGTGCGCCTCCGGGGAAGCCAGATATGGCGCCGGGGCCTATGCCGAAGCAGGTGAAGTCTTTTCAAAAATTGTGTCGAAGAGACCCGATAACGCCACTGCCCTGCGAATGCTCGGGCTATGTCAGCTGCGTCTCGGCGATCACGACAAAGCCCTGGCATTGTTGCGACGCGCGTCCGCTCTTGCGCCGGATGACCCTCATGCCAGGCTGCATTTCGGGCTTGGGTTGCAGGCGGTCGGTCAATACCGCGAGGCCGCCTGCGAATTCCGCGCTGCCGCGCCGCTCCTGCCGCTCGACCCGGCGCCGTATCTGAATTTATCGGCCGCGCTATTGGCGCACGGCGACATAGCAGGCTCCCTTGATGCCGCGAAGCGCAGCCGCCGCCGTGCCCCGCGCAGCGGCGAGACATGGTACACGCTCGGGTTGGCGCTGCTGGCGGCGGAACGGCTGGAGGAGGCGACTCAAGCCTTCGACCGAGCCGCGCACCTGGCGCCGGGGCTGGCCGACGCCTGGGTCAATATCGGGGTCATCCTGTATCGCCAGCAGCGTATGGATGGTGCCAAACAGGCCATGCAACGGGCGCTGGCGATCGCGCCGGGGCATCAGGGCGCCGCCGCCAACCTCGCCGCCTTCATGCGGCTGACGGGCGAAACCGAAGCGGGCGAGCAATTGCTCGACGACATTCTGACGCGGAACCCGGCAGCGGACGCAGCGCGCGTCAATAAGGCCGTTGCCCTGATGCAGGAAGACCGCGCGGCGGAGGCGCTGGCGCTGCTCGACGGTCGGCCGGTCCCGCGCGACCCGCAGCTGGCGCGGCACTGGCAGCTTCAGCGCTCCTTAGCTTTGCTGCAGCAAGGACGTATTGACGAAGCGAAGGAGATCCTAGCGCTCGTTGGCGAGGTGCCAACCGACCTCGCGCCCTTGCTGGCCTGGCGTCGAACCCTGCTCGCCACGGCTCTCGGAGATGAGGAGGACGCTTGCGCTCACGCGATGGCGGTGGAACAGGCGCTCGCCGCGGCCGCCGGAATGGTGCCGGAACATCGCATCATGGCACATTACGATCTTGCGCGATTCTGGTCGCAGCGGCGCGACACCGAGCGTGCGATGGCAAACTGGACCGCGGCACACCGCCTGTTGCAACCCTTCCAGCCGTTTTCGCGCGATCGGCACCGCGCTTTTGTCGATGCCTCGATAAGCCTGCTCGACCGGGTTCGGCTGCATGACGGGCCGCGCGCGGCAAATCGCGACGAGAGCCCGGTCTTCATTGTCGGGATGCCGCGCACCGGCACGACCCTGGCGGAGCAGATCATTGGCGCCCATCGGCGAGCGCATCCAGGTGGGGAACGCTCCGCCCTGGGCGACGTCTTCTCCCGGCTCGGCGGGTTCGACAGTCCCGGCGCGGTCGCCCGGATCGCCGGGCTCGACCAGGCAGCGCTCGATCGCCAGGCCAGGGCCTATCTTGCCGAACTCCATGCTCTGGCGCCGGCGGCAGAGCGCGTCGTTGACAAGATGCCCGGGAACTTTCTCTTCCTCGGGCTGGCGTCGCTGTTATTCCCGGCCGCGCGCATCATTCACTGCGTGCGCGACCCGCGTGATGTGGGGCTGTCGATCTTCACATTCCGCTTTTACGGCTACCATCCCTATGCACATGACCTGCGGGACCTAGGCTGGTACATCGCCGAGCACGATCGGCTGATGGCGCATTGGCGCGAGGCCGTCCCAAACCCGATCCTGATCCTGCGTCTGGCCGATTGGGTCGAGGACTTCACCGGAACGCTGAGTCGCGTGCTCGACTTCCTCGGACTGCCATACGATTCGGCCTGCGAGCGCTTTTATGAACAGGACACAAGAGTGCGCACGGTCAGCCGGGCTCAGGTCAAGCAGCCGGTCAACGCACGCGGCCTCGGCCGCTGGCGCGCCTACGAAACCCAGCTAGCCCCTTTGATAGAAGAACTGCGCGCCGGCGGCGTTGGCTTGACCGACGAACCATGACGACAACAGCCCCCTCTGCCGGCAGCCCGCTGCCGGCGCTCTGCCGCCGATCGAACAGCTACGGCCGAAGACGATTTGATCAGCCGGAAGCAGAAGTCGGGTTTTGTTACCCAGGGCACCGCCGGCGGGGCATTTCCGCCGCCGGCGGCGTGGCGATTGTTACGTAGGGCGTAGCGATGCTCTCTAGTCGGCTGCCGCACTGGCCGTAACGCTGCCATGTGCCTTGATGATGATCGGCCGGTTCGGCACCACGATCAGGTAAACCAGCGCCCCGGCATAACCGATCACGGCGCTCACCAGCAGCGCGGGAACAAACGAGCCTGTCGCCTGCACGACAAACCCCGTGACGGTCGGGCCCAGCGCGCCGCCGACATAGCCGCCCGCGTTCTGGATGCTGCCGAGTGACCCGGTCAGATTGCGTGGCGCGACGACACTCGCCAATCCCCAGCAGACAGCGCCGCAGATGCCGCTCGCAAATACCGCGATGGTGATGCAGAGCATCGCCGCCGTAACATCCGTCATCAGCGCCGCCAGGAGCGTGAAACTGGCCATGCCGGAAAGACCGATGACAATCGGCAGTTTGTAGGCGGTAATCGGTGCCCAGCCGCGCCGCACCAGCCGGTCAGCGAGATTGCCGCCGATCACGCTGCCAAGCACCCCGAACACCCAGGGAATGGCGGCGACAAACCCCGTCTTGCCGATGCTCATGTGATGCTGGATCTCAAGGTAGCCGGGCAGCCAGGCCTGATAGACCCAGCCCATGTAAACCTCGCCGAAGAACCCGAAAATCATGCCCCAAGTCGCGCGATAGGCAAACAGCCGACGCCACTCGGCAAAGGTGACACGCGGCCGCGCCGGTTCCTCGCCCTGGTTCAGATAGGCGGTCTCTTCCGGGCTGAGGGCCACCTCCGCGACATTACGATAGAGCGCGTACCACAGCATGGCGATCAGCACGCCGACCGCGCCCATGATGACGAACATCCAGCGCCAGCCCAGCGGCAGCATCAAGGCTGTCAGCAGCGGGGGTGCGATGGCCGGCCCGAGTTTGGATCCACTGTTGTAGATGCCGATGGCCAGGCCGCGATCGCCGATGTTGAACCAGTCGCGGACGACCCGCACCGAGCCGGGAAATTGCGCCGATTCGCCAAGGCCGAGGAAAGCCCGCGCTGCCGCGAACTGCGCGAAATTCCCGACAAAGCCGGCGACACCCTGAGCAATCGACCACAGCGCCATGCCGGCGCCCAGCATGAGCCGTGGCCCGAACCGGTCGACCATCGCGCCGCCCGGCAATTGTCCCGCCGCGTAGGCCCACAAAAACGCCGACAACAGCAGACCCATCTCGGCGATCGAAAAGCCGAGGTCTTGCCGGACCAGAGGATTGGCGATCGCCAGTGTCGATCGATCGACGTAATTGAGGGTGCACCCCAGGAGAAGCAGCGCCAGCGCCATCCGCTGCGTCCGCCGTATACGTGGAGGGCGGGCTAAGGTCGTCCTCATGGCATCTTCCCCTCGATTTTTCTTGCGGCCGCTCTGCGTCGATCAGCGGCTGCCACTCCTCGGGGAGCGACAGCGGTCACGCTACCGGCGCCGTCACCGGAAAGCCACCCCGTGAATGCCGCGACCCGCTGGTCGCACGCTATCGTTCGACGGCTGTGGCCGCCTGCCCTCCGGCGCGGGTGAGGTCGGGATTATGCGGCGGTTGGGGAGATGAGGAAGTTGGATTGGTGGAGGGTTGAGGGGGTGACGTTGGCGAGGGTGATGGACTGGTTGGGGTTGAGGGTGATGAGGGCGCCGGCGGCGGTGCTGGTGGTGTCCTGTTGCAGGGTGGCGAAGTCGGCGGCGAGGCTG
>JAFAYW010000194.1 GCA_019240125.1 Alphaproteobacteria bacterium | reverse complement strand
ACGCCACGCCCTAGTGCCAAACTCCGGATTAGGAGTGCGCCGAGGGGTGGGTCCCTGCTTGCGCAGGGACGACAGCGTTGTGTGTGCTTCTGCTTGAATGCAGCATGCGCTGGCTTAGCTCGTTCTCCAAACCCATTGGCGACGCCCATTGGGTGGGACAATCCTGTCGTCGGGATAAAGGCAAGCCGGAACCGCCCGCGCCTATGAACCGCCCGCGCCTATGAAGAAAACCGCCATGCGGATGGGCGGGCCACGTAGCCGTGCTTCACGGGGTTGCGGTGGATGTAATCGGCGTGGCGGGCACGATCATCTTCGTCCCGGATCGTGTGACCCCAAGATCGGAGTGGCCGGTTCGTAAGATGGGTAGAGCGCAGTGGCCAAGCGAATGTGGATTTGAAAGCGTCCGTGTGCCACGAAATTGGAGACAATTCCGCTCATTTCGTCTCCACCAGCCTCGCCAGATTTGCGAGCGATGACTCCATTCCGGCCTGGTGATCCTCTTTGGAGATTCCCACCGGCACGTCCTCGGCCAGCACTTCCACGAGGGTGCCATCCACCGCCGGTGTAAGCACCCAGGTCATGATCATCGTGCCAGCATGAGCAGGGTCGTCGGATTCAAAAATGAACGCTTGTCTTACACGCCGGTCCTTCTGCAATTCCAAGAAGCAGCCCTTCACCCTATCGGTGTCTGATGTGGTCTTGCCGCTGCCTCGTCGGTCGAAGGTGAGCGTAATCTCGAGGCTACCTCCCGGCCGCGGATCAAAGCAGTCAATTAAGGCATGCGCTCCTTCCGGTGCTATCCAGCGGGCGAACTGCGCTCGATCCGTAAGAGCGCGGTACAAGCAAGCGGCCGTCGCTTTGACCAGACGACTGACAGCGTCGCATCGTCCGTCAGGCAATGATCACGGCTCTCATCACTCACCGGCCCTCGGCATGCGCGCGGTTCATAGGATGGGTATAGCAGAGCGAGGCCCATCATCGGGCGTCAGGTAGGGGCAGTGCCGCGCAGGCAGGTGCGGTGCAGGACGCGGGGGTAGAGAGCGGCATCGAAATTGGCGTCGGCGCGGTGCAGCAGGCAGCGATTGTCCCACATCAGCAGGTCGCCCTTGCGCCAATGGTGGCGGTAGAGGAACCGGTCCTGCGTCGCATGCGCCTCGAGCGCGGCGAGGCGGGCGCGGCCATCGGCCATCGGCCGGTCGTCGAGATGCGAGGCGTGCTCGCCCATAAACAGGCCTTTGCGGCCTGTATCGGGGTGGGTGCGGGCGAGCGGGTGGGTCATCGGCGGCGCGTCTGCGATCTCTTCCGCGGTCGCCTTGCCGCCGGATTTCTCGCGCGACAATTCCCAGCTGTGGATCACCCCGACGCCATCGAGTTCCGCCTTTTCCGGGTCGCTCAACGCGTCATAGGCGGCGTGCATATCGGCAAAGCAGGTGTCGCCGCCATTGGGCGGCATCGTCACCGCGTGCAGGATCGTCGCCAGCGACGGCAACGGCCGAAACGATTTGTCGGTATGCCATTTCTGCGATGCGACCTTGCCGTTCGGCCGGCCATCGGCGCCAAGATTGGAGACGATGTGCAGCAGCGGGTGCGGGCTGTTGCGATTGCTCGCGACATGCCGCTCCAAGGTGCCGAACTGTTCGGTGAACGCGATCTGCTGCTCCGGGGTCAGCGCCTGGTCGCGGAACGCCAGCACGTGATAGCGCACAAAGGCGTCATATACCGCCCGCCGCGTCGCCTCGTTGAGCGGCTGCCGCAGATCGAGCCCGATCACCTCGGCGGCAAAATTCGGCGATAGCGGCCGCACCTCAAACGCGGCGGCCGGCGCTTCGGCTTCTATGACAAGTGACATTGTCCAGGCTCCCAAATGTTTTTCTACATCGCCACTTCGACGAGGAACGGCCCCGGCGTTGCGACGGCGGCGGCGAATTGGCGGTTGAAGCCGTCCATATCGGTGACCCGCGCCGCCGGCACGCCGAGGCTCTTGGCGAGCCCGACCCAATCGATATCGGGGTTGCCGAGATCGAGCATATCGAGCGCTTTGCGGCCGGGGTTGCCGGCGCCGACATTGGCAAGTTCACCGCGCAATATCTGATAGCAGCGGTTGGAGAACAGCACGGTGGTGACGTCGAGCCCTTCGCGCGCCTGCGTCCACAACGCCTGCACCGTGTACATCGCGCTGCCATCGGCCTGCAGCGCCACGACCTTACGGTCGGGGCAGGCCACCGCGGCGCCGGCGGCGAGCGGCGGGCCGAGGCCGATCGAGCCACCCATATTCGACAGCCAATCATGCGGATTGGCCGATTTGGTCGGGGCAAAAAAGCCGCGGCCGGTGGTCACCGCCTCGTCGGCGACGATCGCGTTATCCGGCAGCAACGCGCCGACCGAGGCGCCGAGGGCCTCCGGCGTGATCGCGCCGATCGCCTGCGTCGGCAGCGGGTCGTTGACGACCGGCGCCGGCGTGCCGCGCGCACCAACCTCCTCGCACAGCATCTCGAGCGCCGCGATCAGGTCTTCCTCCGGCCGCGCCAGGGTATGGCCCTGGCAATCGGGCGGGGTCAGCAGGCTCGGCTTGTCGGGATAAGCGAAAAACGCCACCGGCATCTTCGCGCCGACCAGGATCACGTGCTTCAGCCCGGCCAACACCTTCAGCGCCTGGTCGACCACATAGGGGATGCGCTCGACCGAGACCCGGCCGCGGCCGCGCTGGGTGCGCGCGTTCGAGCCCTGCGCGATCAGCCGCGCGCCTGTCTTGGCGGCGATCTTGCCGGCCAGTTCCAATCCGTCTGCGCGCACCGCGCGTCCGGTCAGCAGGAGCAGCGTCGGTTCGCCCGAACGCAATACGCGGGCCGCCTCGGTCACGGCATCGGGCGCTGGCGGGGCCGGCTTGGCGGCGGGCGCAACCGACACCGCGCCGGAACCCTCGTTCCATGCGGTATCCGCCGGCAATATCAGCGTCGCGATTCTGCCGGGTGCCATGCGGGCGGCGGCAATCGCGGCGGCGCCATCAGCGGCGATGCCCATCGCGTTCGGCGAGGTTTTCACCCAATGCGATGACGGCCGTGCCAGCCCCTCGATATCGGAGGTCAGCGGCGCGTCGTATTGCCGGTGATAGGTCGCGTGGTCGCCAACGATGTTGACCATGCCCGACGCCGCCTTATTGGCGTTGTGGATGTTGGCGAGCCCGTTCGCCAGCCCCGGCCCGAGATGCAGTAATGTCGCGGCCGGGTTGTCGGTCATCCGGTAATAGCCGTCGGCCGCGCCGGTCACGACGCCCTCGAACAGGCCCAGCACACAGCGCATGCCATCGACCCGGTCAAGCGCGGCGACAAAATGCATCTCCGACGTGCCGGGGTTGGCAAAGCACACATTGACGCCGCCGCCAACCAAGGTGCGTACCAGGCTTTCCGCGCCGTTCATGCCTCTATCCTCTCTGCCGATCCCACCCGCATTCTGCCGCTTCAAAGCTGAAACTCACACCACCTTCTTGGTGTGCAGCTCGGCGATTGCGGCGGCGTCATAGCCGAGTTCGCGCAACACCTCGTCGGTGTGTTGGCCCTGCTCCGGCGTCGGCTTCAGCTTCTCGGGCTGTGGATAGGCGCTCATGTGGATCGGTTGTCCGACGATGTCGAAAGTGCCGAGCGTGGCATGATCGACCGGGCGGCGGATGCCGAGATGCTGCACCTGCGGGTCGGCAAACACCTGGTCGATCGTATTGATCGGGCCGCACGGCACACCGGCTTTGTTCAGTTCATCGACCCAGAATTTCGACGGCTTGCTCTTCACCACATCGATCAGGTGCTGGATCAGAGAGGCGCGGTTCTTTACCCGCCCCTGCTGGGTCGCGAAATCGGGGTTGTTCGACAGATCGTCATCGCCGGCCACCTGGCAGAATTTCTTCCACAGCGTGTCGCCTGACGCCGCCACGTTGCTGTAGCCATCGGCCGTCTGGAACATGCCGGTGCCGGCCGAGGTCGGGTGGTAATTGCCCTCCTGCTTCGCCACCTCGCCCTTCATCGTGTAGCGCGAGGCCTGGAAGTCGAGCATGAAAATCTGCGCCTCGATCAGCGAGGTATGCACCCATTGCCCCTCGCCGGTCCGCTCGCGCGCCAAGAGCGCCAGCGTGATGCCGTTGGCCAGCAATATGCCTGACGACGTGTCGTTGATCGCGATCCCGACGCGGATCGGACCCTGACCCGGCAGGCCGGTGATCGACATCAGCCCACCCATGCCTTGCGCGATCTGATCGACGCCGGGCCGGCCCTCATACGGCCCGTCCTGACCAAACCCGGAAATGCTGCCA
>JAFAYW010000036.1 GCA_019240125.1 Alphaproteobacteria bacterium | reverse complement strand
AGTTGATCGCCAAGCGCGCCGTCGCCACAAGGAGGACGCGCAATGGATTTCGGCATCGGTATCGCCACCGCGAGCGATTCCTGGAAGCTCGCACAGCGCGCCGAAGCGCTGGGCTTCAGCCATGCCTGGTTCTACGACACGCAGATGATTACCGCCGATTGCTTTGTCGCCATGGCGGCGGCGGCTATCAAGACATCGCGCATTCGCCTCGGCACGGGCGTGCTGGTGCCGTCAAACCGCATCGCTGCGGTAACCGCGAATGCATTTGCTACGCTGAACGGGCTGGCGCCGGGGCGCATCGATTTCGGGGTCGGCACCGGCTTTTCGGCGCGGCGCGCGATGGGGCTCGGCGCGATGAAGCTGAGCGAAATGGAAGAGTATATCAGGGTCGTTTACGGCCTCCTCGCTGGCGAAACCATCGAGACCCCGATCGAAGGCAAAGCCCGCAAAATCCGTTTCCTCAACCCCGAGCTTGGGGTGTTCAACACCACCGACCCGATCGCGCTGCATGTTTCGGCGTACGGGCCGCGCTCACAGGCCCTCACCGCAAAGCTCAACGCCGGCTGGAAGTGCTTTATCCAGGATGAACCCGGCGGCAACACCGCACTCGCAAGTATGCGGCGATCCTGGACGGTCGCGGGTCGCGATGCCGGCGACTTATACGCAACAGCATGGGCTTGCGGCTGTGTCTTGCGGCCGGGCGAGGCCGCCGACAGCGAGCGCGCGATGGCGCAGGCCGGCCCACGCGCCGCAACCCTGCTGCACCGCGCCGCCGATGCCGACCAGCAGGGCTGGCAGAACACGATGCAGGTCGCACAAGAGGGTATCGACGACGCTATCGCCGGCTATGTCGAGATGGCGCGCAATTTCGAGCCAGCGGATGCACGCTATCTGCACAACCATCGCGGCCATCTGGTGTTTGTGAAGCCCGACGAGCGCCGCTTTGTTACGGCCGAACTCATCCGGCGCACCAGTTTTACTGACACCGAGCCAAGGTTAATCGAGCGACTGGGTCAACTGCGCGATGCCGGCTGGAGCCAGTTCGTTATCGCGATCACTCCCGGTCAGGAAGATGCTCTGGATGACTGGGCGCGGATCAAGGACGCGCTGCGCTAGAGATTTTAGCTAGAGATTTTAAGGCCCGCGCCTAATCGACCTCGGCGCCTTGCGCGACAAAGATCGAGCCATAGCCCTGTTTCGACCAGTCCGGCGGTACCGGGCAGGGGGTCGGGTCGAGATGCGCGGTGCGAGCCGCTTCGCCGCGCACGATGGCGCCGGTCTTGCTGGTTGGCGTCGGGGCCGGCATCCAGGCGAAGGCATCGGCCGAGCTGTAGACAAAGAGCGGCAATGGCCGCACCCGGTCCGTCGCATTGGCACGCGAGGCGTGCAGCGTGCGGCAGTTGATCGCGATCACCGTGCCGGCAGGCCCAACCAAATCTTCGGCGCGGCTCTGATCGACGCCGTTCATGTCGCGATCGGCCACCGAGCCGGTCCAGGAACCGCCGCGATCGCGATGCACGAAGATCGGCCCGCGATGGCTGCCGGGAATGCACGTCAACGGCCCTTGTTCCGGCCCGACATCATCGAGGTGAACGCCGAGCGTCACCGGGCTGTAATTGGTGTGCGGCCAGGCCGGAATATCCTGATGCCATTTGACGATCTCGCCGTGGCCCGGCCATTTGTAGTTGAGCTTGCTGCTATGAAACTTGACGTCCGGTCCGACCAGATCGGCGGCGATGTCGGCCAGCGGCGAGTCCGCGGCAAAGCCCCAGAAATCGGGGTGGCGGTCAACCAGCGCGCGCAGGCGCCGGACGTGGGGCGTCGCGGGCGAGTGATTGGGACCCAGATCGAACGCCTCATTCGAGCCACTGACCGAGCGGCTATGCTCGACGAACGATTTCGACAGTTCGACCAGACGCGACAGCCACGCCCGGGGGATAACACCCGGCGCAACCAGGAAGCCGGTCTCGAAATAGCGGCGACGCTGCTCTTCAGTTAGCACGCGGGCCGGAAAGCTCAATATCGTCTCGGGGGTCACGCCGTATTCTCTCTGCGACCGGAACTCGCCGCATTATACGCCGCGGCAAGACTTCCGGTCGCCGCGATTCAGCATGCCTCCGATACCGAGCTCCCGCCGCGGGCGCAGGGCAGCATCATCAACGCGATGCGGCGCAGCCAGGAAGGCCATGCCGCGCGCTCCCGGTAATTCGATCCAACCGAGATGTCGCCCTGATGTTCCGAGAGGGCAGTCACCAGCACCCGCCGCGCTTCCGTCTCGGTGATCCATCGCAAAGTCGGGGGTTGACGCATGAGATGGTCCTCCAGGCAATCTGCCTGAGGCGCGACTATAGGCGGACTGAGGTCGCTCGGCTGTGAAGCGGCTCACAGCAATTCAATTTTTCTCAAGGTTGAGGCGAATTCGGCATTTCCTCTATGGTTGCGGCACTTCCTGCCGCAACCATAGAGGACCACGCCATGATCCACGTGCTCGCGATCATCACCACCAAGCCCGGCAAGCGCGAAGAGGTGCTGAGCCTCTTCCGTGCCAACATGCCGGCGGTCCATGCCGAGGCCGGCTGCGTCGAATACGGCCCGGTTATCGATGCCGAAGGCGGGTTTGGGGCGAAGTTTGGCGGCGACACCTTTGTTGTGGTCGAGAAATGGGAAAGTCTCGACCATCTGAAAGCGCACGCCGCGTCGCCGCATATGGCCGAGTACGGGGCCAAGACCAAGGACCTGCTGGCCAACCGCGAAATTCACGTCTGCCAGCCGGCCGCCTGACAACCCGGACGCCGACGCCACTCTGGACATCGTGACGGCGCGGTACCCGACAGTGTGTGCCGCGCCGCGCCATTCATCGACCCCGCCCCACCGGTGACGACCCCGATCAGCGACGCCGGGCCCGCTCCAAAATGGGCGCTCGGCAAGATCGTCACCGCGACCGTGGCGGTGCAGGTGACGATCGTCATGGCATCGTTGACCATCCCGGTGCTCGCCAGCTTGATCTTCGCCTCAGCCGGCATTCCGCCGTACCTCGTCGGCTATTATTCATCGACCGTCTATGGCTGCGCTGCCGCGACCTCACTGGCGACGCCGCGGCTGCTGCGGCATTCGGGTGCGATCCGACTCCACCAGATCATGCTGCTGATGACCGTGGCGGCGTTGCTGGTCCTGTTGCCGGCGATCCCGGCTGGCTTTGGCGTCAGCGCCCTCATCCTCGGCCTTGCGTACGGCCCGATGAACCCGGCGAGCACGGTGTTGATGGCGCGGTATACGCCACCGGCCCTGCGCAGCCGCATCTTCTCGCTGAAGCAGACGGCGGTCCCCGCCGGAGGCGCGCTGGCGGGCGCCCTGGCGCCGATCCTCGCCGCGGCGACTGGATGGCGCGGCACCCTGCTGGTGATCGCAGTTATGTGCGTGGTTCTCGCGCTGTTGATCGAACCGTGGCGCGGCCAACTCGACCGCAACCCGCCGCCGCAACCTGGCCGCCTCGATACACGCTTCTGGCTACCGGCGCGGGTGCTGCTTCGCTATCCGGGGTTGCGGGCGGTCGGAGCCGCGTCATTTGCCTTTGGCGCCATCCAATTCAGTTTCAGCGCGGTATTTACGACGGTATTGGCGAGCATCGGCTGGAGCCTGAAGAGCGCCGGCATTATTCTGGCGACCGCACTCGCGGTCGGCGTCGTCTGCCGCATCCCATGGGGCGGGGTTGCCGACCGCGTCGGCTCGCGCCCGATCCTCGGCCTGCTGGGCCTGATGATGAGTGTCGCTGCGTTTACCGGGGCTTTCCTCAGCGCCGCGTGGCCCGGGATCGCGGTGGTGGGGCTCGCGACCCTGTTCGGCCTGTCCGCTTATTGCTGGGCCGGCATCGGTCTGGCCGAGACCGTACGGCAGGCCCCACCCGGCATGATCTCGGAAGCCTCTGCCGGCACGATCGCGCTCACCTTTCTCGGCGCGTTGGCGGGGCCGGCACTGTTCAGCACCGCGACGGCGTTGACCGGCAGCTTCCGCCCGGCCTTCATCCTGCTGGGGATGATCTGTCTGTGGCCGAGCGTCGCCTTGCTGCGCCGCCAGCCCGTTACCGGTTAAAGGGAGGCCGGCTTGACCTCGTCTTTACTCGTCTGAGGCGACAGGCGATAACGAGGCCCTAATGCTGATCGATATGCGAGTGTGCAGTTGCGGCAGCGGGCTTCGCCTGATGCGCTGCTGCCAGATGGATTTTTCGGTTCTACCGCCGCCCGAGGCGAGCCGGCCGGTATTGCCCATTATCCAGCGCGCCACCGAGCTGCATGGGCAGGGCGCCACCGGCGAAGCCGAACGGCTGTGCCTCGAGGCGCTCGAACTGTTCCCGAGCCAGCTCGACGGGCTGACGCTGCTGTACCAGATTCGCAAGGCCAGCGGCGTCGAGACCGCGGCACACGCCCTGTTGCGGCGCATCGTGCAGCTGCATCCCAATACCATCTGGGCAACGCATGAACTGACCGTCGCGCTGTTTGGCCGGGGCGCGATCGCCGAGGCCGAAATCCACGCGCGCAACGCGGTGCGGATCGCGCCGGAAAACCCCCAATCGCACAATCTGATGGGCATGATCATGACCGAGGCCAACCGGCCTCAGATCGGCGAATACCATTACCGCCGTGTCATTGAGCTGGCCCGCCACCGTGACCCGATCGTGCTCGCCAATCTGGCATGGAACCTGAAGAACCAGGGCCGCATGGCGGAATCGCGCTTACTTTACGAAGAGGCAACGACCGCGGCGCCAAAAGTCGTACAGACCTGGCTCGGCTGGGCGCGTATGGAAGAGGCCGACCGCGATTTCGAGCGGGCTGGCGAGTTGCTTGCGCGCGCCGAGCAACTTGCGCCCGGCAACCCCAGCATCGCGCTGTCGCGGGCGGTGCTCGATGGCCGAACCGGCGCTTATTCGCAGGCACTCGCGGCACTCGACGTTTCCAGCGGCGCGCAGTCGAATGGCAAGCTCGGTCCCGACGAGCTGCTCGAGAAAGGCCGCCTGCTTGACCGCATGGGTCGCTATGACGAGGCGTTCGAGGCGTTCAGCGAGGGCAAGAAGCTGTGCCGCGAGGTCAGCGGCCTCTCCTATATGGGCGAGCATGCCCAGCAGTTGACAAACCGGCTGAAGGGCTTCTTCGTCGAGAACCGGCTGGCGATCCTGCCGCGAGCGCAGCCGCGCGATGACACGGCGCAGCCCCTGTTCATCCTCGGTTTTCCGCGTTCCGGAACGACGCTCGTCGAGCAGACGCTGTCGGCGCATCCCCGCATCTGCGCCGGGGATGAGCTGCCCTTCGTCAACGAGATCACCGATGCGATGGTGCGGGTGTTGAACAGCCCCCTCACCTATCCCGAGGCGCTCGCCGAATTATGGATGGGCGATCGCCGCCAGGGCCTCAATGAGTTGCGCGATTATTACCTGGAGCGGGTGCGCCAGTTGGGCGTGCTCGAACCGGGCGCGGCCTGGTTCACCGACAAGATGCCGCTCAACGAGACACATCTCGGGCTGATCGCGCTGATGTTCCCGCAGTCGCCGATGATCCACGTGCTGCGCCACCCGCTCGACATCGTGCTGTCGACACTGTCGAACCATCTGACCCATGGGTTTTACTGCTCCTACGCGCTGGAGAGCGCCGCGCGGCATTACGCGCTGATCCTCGATCTGGTGGAGCATTACCGCTCGCAGATGACACTGCGCTACCTGCCGATCCGCTATGAGGACATTGTCGACGACCAGGAAGAATCGATCCGCCGCATGCTTGATTTTGTCGGCGAGGAGTTTGACGAGCACTGCATGGCGTTTCACGAAAATCGCCGTTACGCCCGAACCGCGAGCTACGCGCAGGTGACGGAACGCCTCTACGACCGATCGCGCTATCGTTATCGTCACTACCTGCATCATCTGCAACCGGCGATCGATATTCTCGCACCGGCGATCACGCGGCTGGGGTATCCCATTGACTGAAGTTGTCAGCGGCGGCGGCGTCGTTTCGGAGATCCCGGTCGGCGCGGTGACCGGCGGCGATGCCGGCCCCTCCCCGGCCGTTGCGGTGCCATCGCCCAGTGCACCGAGCCCGGCCGACCGCATCGCCCAGATGATGCAGCTGGCCAACGAGCACGAACAGGCCGGGCGTCTGGACGCGGCGGAACAGATACTGCGACAGGTCCTCGGGGAAGTGCCGCAGCATCACCCCGCGCTGCACCTTCTGGGGATCGTGTCGTTTAAGCGGGACCGGACGACCGAAGCGGCGCAGCTGATGGAGCGCTCGATCGAGCTGGCGCCGATGCAGGCGCTGTATCAGCGCAATATCTGCGAGGTGTACCGGGTCCTCGGCCGGTTCGACGAGGCGCTCGCGGCCGGCCAGCGGGCCGCGTCACTGACACCGCAGGACGTGCACTGCTACCATAATCTCGGCGTGCTTCATTATCATCGCCTGGAACTGGACCAGGCGATTGCCGCCGGCGAGCGCGCGATTGCGCTCGATCCGAGCTTCCCCGGCGGCCATTTTGGCATTGCCGAGGCCTCGTTGCTGCGGGCCGATTTCGCGCGTGGCTGGGACGAGTACGAGTGGCGGATGAAGCTCGCCAGTGCGCCGCCACTACTGCCGCCGACCGACCGGCCGCAATGGGGCGGTCAACCGCTGTTGAACGGCACCTTATTGCTGGTCGCCGATCAGGGCTATGGCGATGTCATCCAGTTCTCGCGCTATATCCCCTGGGCTGCGGAGCGCTGCGCCAAGGTCGCGTTGGCGTGCAGCTCCGAGCTGCACCCGTTTATCCGGCAACTGCCGGAAATCGATCTCGTCTTTGATCATTGGGATCGGGCGCCGGAATTTGTTGCCTATGTCGCCCTGTCCGGCCTGCCGCGGCTGGCCGGGACGCGGCTCAACTCGATCCCGCCTCCTGCACCCTACGGGCAAGCCGAGCCGGCGCGACTGGCGCACTGGGTCAAGCGCCTCGATGCCTTGGCGCCGCCAGGGTACCGCAGGGTCGGCATCATCTGGGCGGGTCGCCCGACGCATCATAACGACCGCAACCGCTCGACCAGCCTGCAAACGTTCGCGCCCTTGGCCAACCTCCCCGGCGTCGCGCTGATTTCCCTGCAGAAGGGCCCGGCGCAAGCGCAGATCGGCGGTTACTGGGGCCGCGCGCCGCTGGTGAATCTCGGGCCCGAACTGCGCGACTTCGGCGACACGATGGCGGTGCTCGAATGCCTCGACAAAATCGTCATCGTCGATACCTCGGTCGGCCATCTCGCCGGCGCGATGGGCAAGGAAGCCTGGATCATGCTGCCGTATGCGCCGGATTGGCGCTGGCTGCTCGATCGCAGCGACACCCCATGGTATCCGACGCTGCGCCTGTTCCGACAAGGCACTGAGCGCCGCTATGAACCGGTCATCGAGCGCATCACCGCCGAGTTGCATCGCGAATTTGCCTGAGTGCTGACCAGCGGTTGGGTGCGGAATCACAAAGGAGCTGGGATGAACCTCTTTGAGCGCACCGGCATCGATATCGGACGCAAGCTGCCGCTGGAGGCGGCGATCGCCTGGGCCGCGGAGCACCGCGTCCGCTACATCGACATGCAGCTCGATACCGGCGACAATGCACTCAACACGATCACCGATCCGCGTGCCGCGGCCCTGCGCGCTCTCTGCGAGCGCGACGGTATTCACCTTGGCCTGCACACGTCGTCAGCGGTCAACGTCGCCGAATACGCGCCGTATGTCGGCGATGCGGTGGACGCCTATCTTCGCGGCTATGTCGATGCGTCGGTGAAGCTCGGGGCCGAGTGGATCGTCGTGCATGCCGGCTTCCATTTCACCTCCGATATTGAGCAGCGCATGCAGGCTGGGCTGGAGCGGCTGCAGCGCCTTGCGGCCTACGCGGAGCAGAAAGGCGCCACGGTGTTGCTGGAAAACCTCAACAAGGAGCCGGCCGACGCCGAGGTGCACTATCTGGCGCATACGGTCGAGGAGTGGCGCTATTACATTGACCGCATTCAGTCCCCGGCATTCCGCCTCTCCTTTACGGTCAACCATGCGCATCTCGTGCCGGAGGGGGTTGAGGGCTTTGTCGCGGCGATCGACATGAGCCGGGTCGCCGAAGTCCGCGTTGCCGATTGCTTTCGTAACGGGTACGAGGTGCATCTGAAGCCGGGTGACGGCGATCTGGATTTCGCTGACATGTTCCGCCGCATCGAAGCCGCCGGCTTTCGCGGCCACTACACCAATGCCTTCGGCTCCCTCGACGACATGCTCGCCGGACGCGAGGACCTCGTGCGCGTCGCGGCGTCGATCGGTATCAAATAATTGATAATCCTTGAACTTCCTTCAACTTGGCAGGTGAGCCTCGGTCACAGCCGCGGCTCTACATCGAGGCGGACGGCGAGACCTTCGAGGCCAGGTTTGGCGGCGGGATAGCGTTGCATTACCAGCGGATCGTGGCCGGGCACGACATGGTTGATCGACGGCGCGAGCTTTCGCAGTGTCTTGAAGCCTTCGAGCATGTCGCCGACGTTGTAGACCGTCGCGTAAGCGCGCATCTGTTCGAAATTGGCGTAGAAATGCGATGCGTCCGACGCCAGCACCACCGGGCCGCGCTGCGTGTTGACGCGCATGAATTGCAGCCCCTGGGTATGGCCGCCGACATGGTGCACGGTTATGCCGGGCGCAATCTCGCCGGTGCCATCATGGAACTGCACGCGGCCGGTGAAGATACGCTGCACCATTGCGGTCACATCCTCGACCTCGAACGACCGCCGCACATCGCCATGGCACATGCAACGCCCGGTGCAGAACGCCATCTCACGATCCTGCAGGTGGAACGTGGCATTGGGAAACAGGTCGTTATTGCCGGCGTGGTCGTAGTGCATGTGGCTGATCACCACGTCCTGCACGCTCTGCGGGTCGATGCCGAGCTTGAGCAGCCCCTCGCGCGGCGGTGTCAGGAACTCGCGCTTGCGCTTGCGCGCCATAGCCTCGTCAAAACCGGTATCGAACACCAGCTTGCGGTCCGGGCTTACCAATACCCAGACGAAATAATCCAGCGGCATCGGCCCGTCATGCGGATCGCCACCATAGAAATTGTCGCGCGCCGAGCGGTCATGGTGCGCGTATTTCAGCGCGTAGATTTCGTAGGTGTCGCTCATGTCCAAGCCTTATCATAGCTGCTCGATGCACGCAGCGGCGAAGCAATCTCGCTGGCCCGTGCCGGAGCGTTACAGACCCGAGATTGCTTCGCTTCGCCCGCAATGACGATGCCGGTCAGGCCTGCTTGAAGAAGCGCGTGGCGTTGCCCGCCATCAGCTTTGCCCGGGTGTTGGGCGGCATCTCCCATTTCAGGAAATTCTCCACCGTTTCCGGGAACTGGCACTCCGAATGCGGGTAGTCCGAGGCGTACATCAGCACCTCGTCGCCGAGGAATTTGCGGACCGCATCGAACATATCGGCGCCCTCGTGGCGTTCGACCGAGCAGAAATAGCGGCCGCTCGTCAGGTATTCGCTTGGCTTCATCTTGAGTTCAGCGGTGCTGCCGACATAGGCGTATTGCTCGTCCATGCGGCGGCCCCAGAACGGCAGCCAGCCAAAGCCGCATTCCAAGGTAGCAACCCGCAGCGCAGGATGCCGGTCCATGATGCCGCCGCCGATCACCGCCGCGATGAAGCGCATCGCCCCCCAGGGATGCGACGCCAGCCGCCCCAGGAAGATGTTGTCCCACAGGTCGAACGCACCCGGAAAATAGGGCGGAGTCCAGGTAAAGGAATGGTGCGCCACCGGCAGGTCGTGCTCAACGCAGGCGCGCCACACCGGCTCCAGCGACGGGTGATCGACAGCAACATCCTTGGTGACCAGTGGCATTACCGCCACCGCCCAGCGTGACTTGCCCCACTCGCGGATTTCCCGCACCGCCGCATCGGGATCGCGCGCCGAGGCAACGATCATGCTTTTCAGCCGGTCGGGATATTGCGCGCAGAAATCGCCCATATGACGGTGATAGGCGCGGATCAGGCCGGTTTCGAGCGACACGTCGTCGTGGCCGACAAAGCTGGTCCAAGCCGTCGGGATTAGGAAATGCCCGTCGGTGCCTTCATCGTCCATGTCGCGGACCCGGCTTTCCGCTTCGTTATCCTGCACACCAGGGCGGGGCATCTTGCTACCCATCCAATGCGTGTCGCGGCCGCTATGCGTCTCGCGCGGCGCCGCCTCGCCAAGGATCCGGCGAAACGAAATCTGCCCATAGCGATAGACGTGGTTGCCGGGCGTGCTCCCGGGGTTGCCGGGTCGTACCGGCACGCGATACGGCGCGAGATCGTCGAGTCGCACCCGGAACGCTGGATCGAGATATTGATCAAGCACTTCGGCGGAAGGCTCGACATGGGTATCGGCATCGAAAACGCGTAATCCGTCTTTCATGGCATCCTCCTGTTCCGAGTTGTTTTCCCTTCTATACACCCGCCCGCGATGTGCCGAAAATACTCGACCGCGGCAGGCTGTTCGCGTAACGCTGCCGTCGATGTCTACAGCAGGGGCCGGGAAACCATGGCGCGAGTGACCTATATCAGCCACGACGGCAAGCAGAAGAAGACGCTCGATATCACCCCCGGCACAACCATCATGCAAGCAGCCATGCTGGATGGCATCGACGGGATTGTCGCCGAGTGCGGCGGCTCGTGCATGTGCGCCACCTGCCACGTCTATGTGCAGGAAGACCAGCTCGCGAAATTGCCGCCTATCGGCCCCGACGAGGAGGCAATGCTCGAGGGCACGGTCAGCCCGCGTCAGCCCAACAGCCGCTTGTCCTGCCAGCTGACGATGACGCCCGAGATGGATGGCCTCGTCGTCACCATGCCCGAGTACCAGACGTGACCAGCCATCTGATCGGCCCCGAGGCCTAGAAATGGCCGACCCTGTCGTCATTGTCGGGGCCAGCCACGCCGGCTTCCAGATCGCGGCATCATTGCGCCAGCATGGCTTCGACGGCGGCATCACCCTGATCGGGGATGAGCCGGTTCTGCCTTACCAACGCCCACCTTTGTCGAAGGACTACCTGTCGGGCAAGGTCGGCTTTGACATGCTGTTGATGCGGCCGGACGCATTTTTCCGCGAGCACCGCATCGAGCTGATAACCGGCACGCGGGTCACCGAGATCGATCGCAACGCCCATCGCGTGCGCTTGAACAATGGCGATGCGGTGCCGTACAGCCACCTCGTTCTGGCGACAGGCGCTCGCAACCGCGTACCGCCCCTCCCGGGCATCGAGCTCGCCGGGGTGTGCTATCTACGCGACTTGGCGGAAACCGAGACCTTGCGGGACCGGTTGTCGGTGGCGCGACAAATTGTGGTCGTCGGCGCCGGCTTTATCGGCCTCGAATTCGCCGCCGTCGCGCGCGCCGCTGACAAGCCGGTGCATATCGTTGAGCTTGTCGACCGCGTTATGGCGCGGGTCGCTTCCGTACCGACCTCGCAGCATTTCGGCGAGGTTCACAAGCAATCGGGTGTCGAGTTCACCTTTGGTGCGCAGGTGGTCAGCATTGTCGGCGAAGGGCATCGCGTCGCCGGGGTCGAGCTGGGCGACGGAAGGCGGCTGCCGGCGGATCTAGTATTGGTTTCGATCGGCGTCGTGCCCAATGTTGAACTGGCCGGCGCCGCCGGGTTGGAGGTCGGCAACGGCATCATCGTGGACGACCACCTGCTGACCGCCGACCCCGATATCTCGGCGATAGGGGATTGCGCCGCGTTTCCATGCCGGCATTTCGAGGGCAGGCTGGCACGTCTGGAGTCGGTGCAGAATGCGGCCGACCACGCACGTTGCGTGGCCGACCGGCTGGTCGGCAAGCCGCACCCCTATACCGCGTTGCCCTGGTTCTGGAGCGAGCAAGGGTCGATGCGGCTGCAGATCGCCGGCCTGACCATCGGCCACGACGCGGCCGCGGTGCGCGGCGACATTGCCGGCGGCGAGTTCTCGGTCTTCTGCTATCGCGGCGACACATTGCTCGGAGTCGAGTCGATCAACCGACCCGCCGACCATGCCCATGCCAGGCGCATCCTCACCGCCGAACGCCATATCACCCCACAACAGGCCGCCGATCCAAGCTTCGACCTGCGCGCCGCTGCGATGGCGCGCTAAAGCAGGTAGTCTCCCCTAAGGACAGCGACCAGCGGGGGCGGCGGTGGTTTCCTTGGTCTTCCGACGCCTATTCGGCCTTGCGCAGCCCAAGCTCGGCCAGGCAGGCGGTCAGCGGCTTACCCCGCGCGCTCGCGATCGCGCCGCTTTCGCACGATGCCACCACCGCGTTGTACTCGGCGCGGGTCGGCGCCTTGCCGGAGGCGAAATGCCAGCTTTCGATCCCGGGGATGGCCTGCCGTGGCGTGCCTGCGGCATTGCACGACGCGACGCCCATTGTGATCAGCATGGCGAACCGGCGCATTGCGTCTCCTACGAGCGTGCCGCCGCCAGCCGGGTGCCGCGTCCGCCGGCCACCGCCGCACTTCCGATTGCGATGAACAGGGCGGCCGCCGCCAGCACGAACACGAGACGCGGCATGCCGCGATCGAGCAATAGACCAAGGATCGGCGGCGCAATGGCGGCACCAAGGTCGAGCCCGGAATAGACAAAGCCGAACACCTTACCGGTCGCTCCCGTCGGAGCGGCGCCGCGCACCAGCATGTCGCGCGCCGGCATCGTGCCACCCATCATAAAACCGGCTATCGCCGCGCTCATCGCCAGAAGCGGCGATGGCAATGCGGCGACCGCGAAAACCAGGCTGAACACGGCGGCGGCAGCGAGGCCGCAGCCAATCACCAGCTCATGCCGCGGAAACCTGTCGGCGGCGATACCGCCGGCCAATACGCCGAGCGATGCCGCCACCAGAAAACAGGTGAGCATGAAATTGGCCGACTCGATCGATATGCGGAACGCCGCTACCAGTGCCGAGGGCAGGAAGGTCTGCAAGCCGACCTGCGCTACCGACAGTAGGGTGAAGTAGGCAAAGCACAGCAGAATGGCAGGGCTGAACAGAATACCGCGCGGGCGTGCCGCCGTTTGTCCGGCTGAATGCTCTAAATGCGGGGCGGAATTACCGATCAACACCGGAAATTGCGACAGCAGGTAAAGTGTAAAGGCCAGTCCGCTGGCGCCGAGGATCACCAACGCGGCACGCCATCCCAAAAGCGCGGTCAGGGCAAGCACACTGGCTGGCGCCGCGATCCAGCCGATGTTGCCGGCAAGGCTGTGAATGCTGTAGGCGCGGCCGAGCCGGACGGCGCCGATGCGGGCGGTCATCAATGCGTAGTCGGCGGGGTGGAAGGTGCTGTTGCCGAGGCCGGCGAGGATCGCCAGCGGCGCCAGCCACCAGAAACCCGGCACCAGCCCGAACAGCAGAACCGCCCCCGAAAACAGACCGAGGCCGGCGATCAGCACTCGCGCCGGACCCAGCCGGTCGACCAGGATGCCGGCCGGTGTCTGCATCAGCCCCGAGGCGATATAGAGCAGGCTGGTCACGACACCGAGCTCGGCATACCCGACCCCGAACACCGATGTCAGCAAGGGGAAGATCGGTGGCAAGACGAGCTGATAGAAATGGCTCATGCCGTGCGCCGCGCTGATCAGGCCGATCAGTCTGACATCGCGGGCTATCGCGGCCGGCGCGGTACCGTCTGCGGTACCGTCTATACTCATCTCGGTCACGCCCACACTCCCGCACCGCAAAGCGGCAGCATAATGACAATGCCCGGATTTCAGGCAAGTCTACTGGGTGGTGCCAGAAAGGTGAACGGCACCATTGCGTGGGCGCCGCGAGCTGAAGTAGACCCCGCGTATCGACCCCGCGCATCAATGCGCCCGCAAGGGGCCGTATTTTGTTTCTGACCCGTGCGTTGATGCCAGCAGACATTGCCTCTCCGCAGATCATCCCGATTCCGGTCGGCCACACCGTGACGGAACCAGGAGGCGGCCCCGCCGAGCTTTACCGGGCACGCGAGAGGATCGGGGTGCTTCGCAGCGACCCGGCGCAGCAACGCGCGGTTGACCGGCTGCACCGCCTTTACGAAGAGCTGACCGACTACCGCCCGGCACCGCGACAGGGTGGCTGGCTGGCGCGACTGCGCCTCGGCGCCGCTACGCAACGCAGCGAGGCGCCGCGCGGCATCTATCTATGGGGGCCGGTCGGGCGCGGCAAGTCGATGCTGATGGACCTGTTTTTCGCGTCGGCGCCGGTTGCGCAGAAGCGCAGGGTGCATTTCCACGCCTTCATGCTCGATGTGCATGCCCGCATCGAGCGTGAGCGCCGGGCCCGTGCCGCCGAGCCGGTTCTCAAGGTGGCCGCCGATCTGGCGGCCGAGGCCGCTCTGCTGTGCTTTGACGAGTTCCAGGTCAACGACATCGCCGATGCGATGATCATCGAGCGGCTGTTCCGTGCCCTGTTCGAGGCGGGCACCGTGGTCGTCGCAACTTCGAACCGGACCCCCGACCGGCTCTATGAAGGCGGGCTGCAGCGCGACCGGTTTCTGCCGTTTATCGCGCTGTTGCAGCAACGGCTGGACGTCATGCAGCTGGATAGCGGCCGCGATTACCGCCTGTCGCGCATCCTCGGCAAACCGGTCTATCACCATCCGCTTGGGGCCGCGGCGCATCGAGCCTTGGCTCATACCTTTGGAGAGCTGACCGAAGGAGCGTCCGAGTCGCCGGAAACCCTGGTCGTGATGAAGCGCGAGCTGATCGTCCCGCGTGCCGCCCAGAACGTCGCATGGTTCCAGTTCGAGGAGCTTTGCGCCCGCCCGCTCGCCGCGGCGGATTACCTGGCAATCGCCGAACGTTACGCAGCCGTGATCCTGGAAGGAATTCCACGCCTGTCGCCTCGCCAGCGTAACGAGGCGCAGCGGTTTCATATTCTGATCGACGCGCTCTATGAGGCGCGCACGCTCTTCATCGCCTCCGCCGAGGTGACGCCGACCGAGATTTATGTCGAGGGCGACGGCGCCTTCGAGTTCGAACGCACCGTATCGCGTCTCATGGAGATGCAGAGCGAAGACTACATCGCCAACCGGGCCCCGCTGTAGAGGCGGATGGCTTGCCGGCTCCCGGGTTTCGCGCTAAGACCCGCGGCCAGATTGGAACGAGGTTTATGCCATGGCACGCAACAAGATCGCGTTGATCGGCGCCGGCCAGATCGGCGGCACGCTGGCACTGCTCGCCGGGCTCAAGGAGCTGGGCGATGTCGTGATGTTCGACATTGTCGACGGCATCCCGCAGGGCAAGTCGCTCGATATCGTGCAGGGCTCGTCGATCGAGGGCTACGACGCCGCGATCACTGGCACCAACAACTACGCCGATCTGAAGGATTCCGACGTCGTGATCGTCACGGCCGGTGTGCCGCGCAAGCCCGGCATGAGCCGCGACGACCTGATCGGCATCAATACCAAGGTGATGGGTGAAGTCGGCGCAGCGCTGAAGCAGCATTGCCCGAACGCCTTTGTCATCACGATCACCAATCCGCTCGATGCGATGGTGTGGGTGATGCGCGAGGCGACCGGCTTCCCGGCGAACCGCGTCGTCGGCATGGCCGGCGTGCTCGACAGTGCCCGCTTCCGCTATTTTCTGGCCGAGGAGTTCAAGGTTTCGGTTGAGGATGTGACCGCGTTTGTGCTCGGCGGGCATGGCGACACGATGGTGCCGCTGATCCGATATTCCACGGTTGCCGGCATTCCAATCCCCGATCTGATCAAGATGGGCTGGACCACCCAGGCAAAAATCGACGCTATCGTACAACGCACCCGTGATGGCGGCGCCGAGATCGTCAATTTCCTGAAGACCGGTTCGGCCTTTTACGCCCCGGCCAGCGCCGCGATCTCTATGGCGGAATCGTATCTCCGTGACAAGAAACGGGTTTTACCTTGCGCGGTGTGGCTGACCGGCGAATACGGTGTCAAGGACCTGTATGTGGGCGTGCCGGTGGTGATCGGCGCTGGCGGTGTCGAACGGATCGTGGAGATCAGCTTCAATGACGCCGAAAAGAAGATGTTTGACGAATCTTGTACCGCGGTGCGGGGTCTTGTCGAAATCGCGCAGCGGATGCGAAACAACCCGCAGAGCTAGGTCGCGGCGCGGTGATTGCGCTGCACCGGATGGACCTTATGTATAGGTCGCCTCGTCACGGGGCGACCTTTTCTGTGCGTCCCGCAAACGGCAGCGCGAAGCGACCGGATGAACATCCACGAATATCAAGCGAAGGAATTGCTCGCCAAATTCGGCGTAGCGATCCCGACGGGAGCTGTCGCCTACACGGCTGCTGAAGCAGTGAACGCGGCACGGCGGCTGGGCGGCACTGTTTGGGCCGTTAAGGCGCAGATCCACGCGGGTGGCCGTGGTAAGGCGGGCGGTGTCAGGCTGGCTCGCAGCGAAGCGGCTGTCGCCGAGGCGGCGCGCGAGCTGATTGGCCGCACGCTGGTGACGCACCAGACAGGCCCCGCCGGACGCGAGGTCAAGCGCGTCTATGTCGAGTCGGGCTGCGACATCGCTCACGAGCTATACCTCGCGATGTCGATCGATCGCGTGACCGGGCGCATCACACTGATCGCCGCGGCCGAGGGTGGTATGGAGATCGAGGAATTGGCGGCGCGGGCGCCGGAGAAAGTTCTCCGCGAGGCCATCGACCCCGCCTCCGGTCTCTCCGAGTTTCACGGCCGTCGTCTTGGCTTCGCGCTCGGCCTGACCGGGCAGCAAGTGGCAGAGATGGTCAAGCTGACCTCGGCGCTTTATGAGGCCTTTACGGCACTCGACGCGTCGTTGGTAGAGATCAACCCGCTGGTCGTAACCGGTACCGGCGATCTGCTGGCGCTTGATGCCAAGATCAGCTTTGACGACAACGCGCTTTTCCGGCACCCCGATATCGAAGCACTGCGCGATGCCGATGAGGAAGACCCGATCGAGCTCGAGGCCGGCAAGCACGCGCTCAACTACGTCAAGCTCGACGGCAATATCGGCTGCATGGTCAACGGCGCCGGGCTCGCCATGGCAACGATGGACATCATCAAATTGTGCGGTGGCAACCCCGCCAACTTCCTCGATGTCGGTGGCGGCGCAACCAAGGAACGGGTGACCGCCGCATTCAAGCTGATCCTCTCCGACCCCAACGTCGAAGCGATTCTGGTCAACATCTTCGGCGGCATCATGCGCTGCGACGTGATCGCCGAGGGCATCGTCGCGGCGGCGCGCGAGGTCAATCTGCACGTGCCGCTGGTGGTACGGCTCGAAGGCACGAATGTTGAATTGGGCCGGCGCATCTTGAGCCAATCGGGGTTGCCATTGACCGCGGCCGAGAATTTCGAGGATGCGGCCCGCAAAGTGGTCGCGACCCTGCAAGAGGCGGCGTGATGTCGGTCCTCGTCAATGCCGATACGACAGTGATCTGCCAGGGGTTTACCGGCTCGCAGGGTACCTTCCATTCCGAGCAGGCGATCGCCTACGGCACCAAGATGGTAGGTGGTGTGACGCCCGGCAAAGGCGGCACGAAACATCTCGATCTGCCGGTCTTCAATACGGTGCATGAGGCGCGCGCTGCTACGGGCTGCACTGCCAGCGTGATCTACGTGCCGCCGGCCTATGCCGCCGATGCGATACTGGAAGCGATCGACGCGCAGATCGAACTGGTGATCTGCATCACCGAGGGCATACCGGTGGTGGACATGGTCAAGGTCAAGCGCGCGCTTGACGGCTCGCACAGCCGGCTGATCGGACCGAATTGCCCCGGCGTCATCACTCCCGGTGAGTGCAAGATCGGCATCATGCCGGGCCACATCCATCAGCGCGGCCGCATCGGCATCGTGTCACGTTCCGGCACCCTGACCTACGAGGCGGTGGCCCAGACCACCGCCGCAGGGCTTGGTCAAAGCAGCTGCGTCGGGATCGGCGGCGATCCGATCCACGGGCTCGACTTCACCGATGTGCTCGAAATGTTTCTCGCCGACGACGAGACCGAGGCGATCGTGATGATCGGCGAGATCGGCGGTACGGCCGAGGAAGAAGGCGTCGCATTGTTGCGTGCCGCCAGCCGCATGAAGCCGACGGTCGGGTTTATCGCCGGAGCGGCGGCGCCGCCGGGAAGGCGGATGGGGCATGCCGGCGCGATCATCGCCGGCGGTAAAGGGACGGCAGCCGATAAGATGGAGGTGATGCGCAGCGCCGGGATCACGGTCTGCGAATCGCCCGCCTTGATCGGTCAGACAATGAAACAGGTACTGCAGGGATAGCCTAGAGGGCGCAACCGGCAAGCTTATTTGGCGGGCCTCGGTTTCGCGAGACAGGAAAATGAACGATCTGGATCAAACGAGTTTTCTCTCCGGCGCCAATGCCGAGTTCATCGCCGAGCTTTATTCGCGCTATCTCGATGACCCAAGTTCGATCGACTCGAGCTGGCAGCGGTTTTTCGGCGATCTCGGCGAGGACGCCGCACCTCGCCCAAACGGGGTGGGCTCCTATGACACGGCCAGTTTTCAGCGCGCCGCGATTGACTCTATCCGCGCGCTCAACCTGATACGCGCCTACCGCGTGCGCGGCCATCTCGAGGCCGATCTCGATCCCCTCGGCATCGAGCGGCGCGAGGACAAGGGCGAACTCGATTACCACAGCTACGGCTTTACCGAGGCCGATCTCGACCGCGAAATCTTCGTCAACAACCTGCTGGGACGCGAACGCGCCAGGCTGCGCGAAATCATCGAGCTGCTGCGCGAGACCTACTGCCGAAAGATCGGCGTCGAGTACATGCACATCCAAACGCCCGCTGAGCGCGCCTGGATCCAGCAAAAATTTGAGGTGCGTGACCGCCGCACCAGCCTGACCGACACGGGGAAGAAGGATGTGCTGCGGACGCTGACCGCGGCCGAGACCTTCGAGCGCTTTCTCGATCGCCGCTACACCGGCACCAAGCGGTTCGGCCTGGAAGGGGCCGAATCATTGATGCCGGCGCTCGAAACAATCCTGCGCTGCGGCGCGGAGCTTGGGGTCAAGGAATTCGTGATCGGCATGCCGCATCGCGGCCGCCTCAACGTGCTGGCCAATTTCATGGGCAAGCCGTTTACCGCGATTTTCTCTGAATTCCAGGGCGGCAGCAGCACGCCGGAGCAGGTGCAGGGCTCGGGCGACGTCAAATACCACCTCGGCACGTCGAGCGACCGCGAGATCGGCGGGCGCACGGTGCATCTGTCGTTGGCGGCCAACCCGTCGCATCTCGAGGCTGTCAACCCGGTCGTGCTCGGCAAGGTGCGCGCCAAACAACACCGCCATGACGACACCGAACGCAAGGAGATCGTCGGCATCCTGATGCACGGAGACGCGGCGTTTGCCGGCCAGGGCCTTGTCGCCGAGTCGCTGGAACTGTCCGACCTGCGCGGCTACCGCACCGGTGGCACCGTGCACATCATCGTCAACAACCAGATCGGCTTTACCACCGCGCCATCCTATGCGCGCTCCAGCCCCTACCCATCGGATATCGCCAAAGGCATCCAGGCGCCTATTTTTCACGTTAACGGCGACGATCCCGAAGCGGTGGTCGAGGTTGCGCGCGTCGCCCTCGAATACCGGCAGGAGTTCAAGAAGGACGTCGTCATCGATCTGTTCTGCTATCGCCGCCACGGACATAACGAATCGGACGAGCCGGCCTTCACCCAGCCGCTGATGTACCGAACCATCGCCGAGCACGCGACGACCCGGCAGCTCTATGCCGAGCGACTGGTTGCCGACGGCGTGCTGACCGCGGCGGAAGTATCAGCCATCGCCAGCGATTTTGTCGCCAACCTGGAAAGCCAGTTTGAGGCATCGACGACTTATCGGCCGAACAAGGCCGATTGGCTCGAAGGCGCCTGGGCCGGATTGGAACCGGCACCGGATGACGACCGCCGCGGCGATACGGCGGTGGCGCTGGAGGTATTGCGCGAGATCGGGCATGGGCTGGTAACCGTACCGGACGGATTTCATCTTAATCGCAAGATCGCTCGCCAGCTAGACGCGAAACGGCAGGCGCTCGAAAGCGGTGAGGGCATCGATTGGGGCACCGCCGAGGCGCTGGCTATCGCCACGTTGTGCGCGGAGGGCACGCATGTCCGCATGTCGGGGCAGGATAGCGGCCGCGGCACCTTCTCGCATCGTCACGCCGTGCTGATCGATCAGGAGACCGAGGAACGCTATGTCCCGATCAACCATGTGCGGGCGGGCCAGGAGCGGTTCGATATCATTGACAGCCCGCTTTCGGAAATGGCGGTGGTCGGTTTCGAATACGGCTACAGCCTCGCGGAGCCGCGTACCCTGGCGATCTGGGAGGCGCAGTTTGGCGATTTCGCTAACGGCGCGCAGGTTATCATCGACCAGTTCCTCAGCTCGGGCGAGGCCAAGTGGCTGCGCATGAGCGGCCTCGTGATGCTGCTGCCGCACGGTTATGAAGGACAAGGGCCGGAGCATTCCTCGGCCCGCCTCGAGCGCTATCTGCAGCTCTGCGCCGAAGACAACATGCAGGTGTGCAACCTAACCACCGCAGCCAACTACTTCCACGCCTTGCGCCGCCAGATCCGCCGCAAATTCCGCAAACCGCTGGTCATCGTAACGCCGAAATCGTTGTTGCGCGCCAAGGAGGTGGCATCGCCGCTGGCCGATATGGGGCCGGGCACAACATTCCACCGCGTCTTGCCAGAGGTCGAGAGGCTGGCGGCGGACGATCAGGTGCGCCGCGTCGTCCTGTGCAGCGGCAAGGTCTATTTCGATCTGCTCAAGGCGCGCACTGAGAAGGGCGACAACGGCGTCGCGCTGCTGCGGGTCGAGCAGCTCTACCCATTCCCCTTCGGGACGCTGGGGCGGCTTTTGCAGCGCTACCGCAACGCCGAGATCGTCTGGTGCCAGGAGGAGCCGCAGAACATGGGTGCCTGGAATTTCGTCGATCGCCGCATCGAGCAGGTGCTGGCCGGCCTTGATATCGCAGCCAAGCGGCCGCGCTTTGTCGGGCGATGCGAGGCCGCCTCGCCGGCGACCGGCCTGTTCAAGAGGCATGTGCAGGAACAGACCAATCTCGTCGCAACTGCCCTGGCGGCGTGAGGCAAATCGATGGCCAGCGAAATCAAGGTGCCCGCACTCGGTGAGTCTGTCACCGAGGCGACCGTCGCGAAATGGCTGAAACAGCCGGGTGATCGCGTCGAGCGCGACGAGCCGGTCGTCGAACTGGAGACCGACAAGGTGACGCTGGAAGTACCGGCCCCCGAGGCGGGAGTGATCGGTGAAATCCGCGTCGCGGAAGGCGGCAACGTGCCGGTCGGCGCGGTGCTGGGGACGATTGCAGCCGGCGCGGGCGCCCCGGCGACGGCTGCCCTTCACCCCGGCCCTCTCCCCGCCAGCGGGGCGAGGGAGAACAAGGTCGAGTTGGTGCCAAGTGTCCCCTCTCCCCGCGAGGGGGGAGAGGGACAGGGTGAGGGGCAAGGCTCGCAGGTACTCGAACGCACCGGTCCCGCTACACGCAAACTTGTAGCCGAGAGCGGCATCGACGTGTCGGCACTCAACCCTACCGGCCCCGGCGGTCGACTGACCAAGGCCGACGTGATCGCCGCGAGCGACCGGCCGGCGCCGGCGCCGGTGCGCGAACCCGCGCCCGAGCCGACTCCGGCGCCGCCGCGCGAACCGCCCGCGGCCCCGACGCCGGTCCGCGACCCCGGAGAGCGCGAGACCCGCGTGCGCATGACCCGCCTCCGCCGCCGCATCGCCGAGCGCCTCAAGGAGGCGCAGCAGAACGCGGCGATGCTGACGACCTTCAACGAAATCGATATGTCGGCGGCGATGGCCTTGCGCGAGCGCTGGCGCGATGCGTTCGAGAAGAAGCATGGCGTGCGGCTCGGCTTTATGTCGATCTTCGTCAAGGCGGCGATTGCCGGTCTGAAAGAGTTGCCGGCGGTCAATGCCGAGATCGATGGCGAGGACATCGTCTACAAGAACCACTATGACATTGGGGTCGCGGTTGGCACCGAGCAGGGATTGGTCGTGCCGGTAGTGCGCGACGCCGATGCCAAGAGCTTTGCCGATATCGAAAAGGAAATCGGCGCTCTCGGCCGCAAGGCGCGCGACGGCAAGTTGACGATCCAGGATCTGTCGGGCGGCACGTTTACGATCTCGAATGGCGGTGTCTACGGCTCATTGCTGTCGACGCCCATCCTCAACCCGCCGCAATCGGCGATTCTCGGCATGCACAAGATCGAGCGGCGGCCGATCGCGGTCGGCGACCCAGGGGCTGAACGGGTCGAAATTCGACCGATGATGTATGTCGCGCTGAGCTATGACCACCGCATCATCGACGGCCGCGAAGCGGTGACGTTCCTCGTGCGCATCAAGGAAGGCGTCGAAGACCCATCCCGTTTGCTCTTTGACATCTAGTCGCGGCGTGCGCCGTTTATGCGGCAGCGTTTTTTTGTCTAACGCTAGGGGCGCAACAGGACGCGGTGATTCTTTCCCGAGCGTGTCGCGCTAATCACTACCCGACCGCTGAAGCATACTGACGCTTCGCGCTGACTCGGTGTTATCGCTTCCCCTCCGTCACCGAAAAGTTTTTGGTGATGCAGCACAACGTAGTAGCAGTCGCTATAGTGACCCTCCAAGACCAATATGGAGGGGGAAATGACCAGCAGACGAGGATTTTTACAAGGCGCGGCTGCCACGGCCGGGGCGATTTTCTGTAGCTGTCCGCTGCTCGACGCGCATGCGCAATCGGCGGCGCAACCGGGCGGGATGCGGCTGCCGGTTGCGGTGAACGGCAAACGGGTCAAGACGGTCGATGTGCATGCGCATTGCCTGTTCCACGAGGCCGAGCAACTGGTCGGTAGCGACAATCCGGCCTTCCAGAACACGACCTTGGGCCAGGCCGAGGCCTTCATTACGCTGGACCAGCGGCTGAAGGCCATGGATGCGCAAGGTGTCGACATGGAAATTCTGTCGATCAACCCATTCTGGTACGGCAAGGACCGCGAGCTCGCCGGCAAGGTCTGCGAAATCCAGAACCAGAAGCTCGCCGAGCTGTGCGCGTCAAAGCCCGATCGCTTCGCCGCCTATGCGTCGCTGCCGCTGCAATTCCCCGACCTCGCCGCGCAGATGCTCGAAACCGCGATGAAGAAACAGGGGCTGAAGGGCGCGGCGATTGGCGGCACGGTTGCCGGCGAGAGCTTTTCCGACCCGAAATATCACCCGGTCTGGGCCAAGGCCGAGGAATTGAACGCGGTATTGTTCATCCACCCGCAGAGCCCGCCCGAATTGGCCAAGAAGCTGAGCGGCAATGGCTGGCTGCAGAACACAGTCGGCCTGCCGCTCGAAACCACTATCGCGTTGTCGCACCTGATCTTTCAGGGCACCCTCGACAAATTCCCCAACCTGAAAGTGCTGTCGGCGCATGGCGGCGGCTATTTGCCCTCCTACGCCGACCGGTCGGACCACGCCTGCTTCGTCAACCCCTCGGGCTGCGACCCGAGCATCACCTTGAAGAAGAAACCGACCGAATACCTGAAGCAGCTTTATTTCGATGCGCTGGTATTCTCACCGGAAGGGCTGCGCCACCTTGCGGCGCAAGTCGGCACAAGCCAGATCATGCTCGGCAGCGACTATCCCTATCCCTGGGAGCTTCACCCGGCCGATGCCATCATGGCAACCTCAAGCCTCAGCGACGACGAGAAGGTTGCGATCCTCGGCGGCAACGCGGCGCGGGTGTTCGGCATGAAGGCATGAGAGCCGGGGCGCTGCTCCCCAACCGTAACTGAGAGGCAGGCGTGGCTGAGCGGTACGATATCGTCATCATTGGGGCCGGCCCCGGCGGGTATGTCGCGGCGATCCGTGCGGCTCAGCTCGGCATGCGCACCGCCTGCGTCGATGCCCGCGCCAGTCTCGGCGGCACCTGCCTCAATATCGGGTGCATCCCGTCCAAGGCCCTGCTGCAATCCTCGGAGAAATTCGCCGAGACGCAGCACGGGCTGGCGGAACACGGCATCACCATCGGCAGTCTCGGCCTCGACCTTGATGCGATGATGAAGCGCAAGGACAAGGTCGTGCAGACGCTGACCGGCGGCGTCGCGTTCCTGTTCCGCAAGAATAAGGTGGCATGGCTGAAGGGACACGCGCGCATCACCGCGCCGGGCAAGCTCACTGTCACCGGGGGTGACGGCGCGGCGCAGGAAATCGAGGCGAGCGCGATCGTGATCGCGACCGGCTCGGAAAGCATCCCGTTGCCGGGCGTCACGGTCGACGAACAGCGCATCGTATCTTCGACCGGCGCCTTGGCTTTGGATCGCGTGCCGGAGCGGCTGGCGGTGATCGGCGGTGGGTATATCGGGCTGGAACTCGGTTCGGTATGGGCGCGGCTCGGCAGCAAGGTGACGGTTGTTGAGTATCTCGACCGTATATTGCCGAATATGGATCGGGAACTCGGCCCGATGATGCAGCGGCTGCTGGCGCGCGGCGGCATGGCGTTCAAGCTTTCGACCAAGGTACTCGGAGCCACTCCCGGCAACGACGGCGTGACGCTCGATCTTGAGCTTGCCACGGGCGGTGACCGCAGCGACCTGGTCGCCGATATAGTGCTGGTGTCGATCGGCCGGCGCCCTTTCACCGAAGGGCTCGGCCTCGACCAGCTCGGTGTCGAGCGTGATCGCGCCGGCCGTGTCGTCGTGGCTGATGACACCTTTGCCACCAATGTCGCCGGCGTTTACGCGATCGGTGACGTGATTCGCGGCCCGATGCTGGCGCACAAGGCCGAGGAAGAGGGCATCGCGCTGGTCGAGAGGCTGGCCGGTCAGAAGACGCATGTCGACTACAATGCGATCCCATCGGTCGTCTACACGTGGCCGGAGGCGGCGGCGGTCGGCAAGACCGAGGAGGAATTGAAGGTTGCCGGCATCGATTACCGCATCGGCAAGTTCCCGTTCACCGCCAACCCGCGCGCCCGGGCCAATGGCGATACCGACGGCTTTGTGAAGGTACTGGCCGAGCGCGCGACCGACCGTGTGCTCGGGGTGCACATTATTGGGCCCGATGCCGGCACGATGATCGCGGAAGCGACCCTGGCCATGGAATTTGGCGCCTCCGCCGAAGACATCGCCCGCACCTGCCACGCCCACCCCACGCTACCCGAAGCCCTCAAGGAAGCCGCCCTCGCCGCCGATGGGCGGGCGATTCATACCTAGCGTCGGCACGCACCCTGATTCGCCGAGCCCGGAGCTGAACCGGCGGAGATAGCACGACGATCTGGGCGCCTTATGCATCGCGCTGTAGCTCAGAACATGCTGCGCCTCGCTGGAGTCCTTCTTCGACCCCCTTGACCGGGCTTGTCGCGGCCATCCATGTCTATAGGTTGGCAGACTTGAAAGCCACTCTCTATGAACTTAGCCACATGGCGGAATATCATCATCGGATTACAACGTAGTATTTTGTAGTTTTTTGTTTATTAGTGTAAAAGTTAAGCAGGTACTTTCGACAATTAACTTCTCCTTAACGTGACAATGCAACTTATATTGTCACAGCCTAAGGAGAACATTGTGGATCTTCGCCCACAAAATTTAATTCATCTACTGCTTAAGTGCGAAGGCGGCGCTACAGCAATCGAGTACGGTCTCATTGCCGCGCTGATTGCTGTTGCTGCTATTGGCGCGTTTCAAGTGGTCGGCTCAAATCTTAGTAGCGTCTTCAACACTGTCGCGACGCAACTATAACCGGTCTTTGAGCTGGCGGATCCTGCGGGCGGGTATCGCTGTTGTTACGAAGACTTGCTTCTGGTCCACGCTCGCTCGGACGGCAATTCTTGGCGCGATATGGGCGCTATGCCCGCGCGCGTGGATGCGCCGAATCGTAAATCGCGAGGAGGCGGTCGGTTTCGACTGAGGTGTAGCGCTGCGTCGTCGATAGGCTGGCGTGGCCAAGCAGTTCCTGAATCGCGCGCAGGTCGCCGCCGGCCCCCAGCAGGTGCGTCGCGAAGCTGTGGCGCAGGGCGTGCGGTGTTGCCGTTTCCGGGAGGCCGAGCGCGCGGCGCAGCGTCGTCATCTTCTGCTGCACCAGCCGCGGGCTGAGCGGCCCCCCGCGGGCGCCGACGAAAAGTGGGCCTTCGCGCGGCAGCGGATAGGGGCAGGCAGCGATATAGTCGGCGACCGCCTCGCGGACTGCTGGCAATACCGGCACGAAACGGTCCTTTTGGCCTTTGCCGGTGATAGTCAACTGACTGCCGAGCGGGGCCTCGCTTCGGCTGAGGCCGAGCGCTTCGGATATACGCAGGCCGCAGCCATACAGCAGCGTTAGCACCGCGACGTCGCGCTTGGCCTGCCACGCGCTTGCGACAAGTTCCGCGGGCGCTTCGATGATGTCGCCGGCATCCGCGATCGATAGCGGCTTGGGCACGCTGTGCGGCAATTTCGGCGCCCGCAATACCGCCAGCGCGGCATTTGCGGCGAGGCCGCGCCGTTCGAGAAACCGCACAAAGCCGCGGATGACGGAGAGGCCCCGCGCCACCGAGGCGCGCTCGACCTCGCGAGCGCGGAAGGCGAGGTAGGCGCGGTAATCGGCGGCGGTCAACGCGTCGATATCGACAAGCGCGGGCGGTGCGCCGAGATGCCCCGTCATGAAGTCGAAGAACCCGACCAGGTCGCGCCCGTAGGCGGCGATTGTGTGCGACGAGGCGCGGCGCTCGCCGCTCAGCCAGGCCGTCCACAACGCGACCGCGTCGCGCAGATCGTCGGCGCAGGAAAACCGCGCCACCGGCACCGCGTCAGGCAGTGTCGGAAAGGGCTTGCCATCCACCCTGCCCATCCACCCTACCCCTGTGGCGGCGAACTCAGCCCTAACCGAGGCGCGGCGGGTTGAGCCACTGCGATATCGTGATCCCGAGCACCCGCGCGAGAAAGCTCAATAATTCGGTGCTGAGTCCGGGATGAAAGCGGCCGGGTTGGCGCGTGCCCATGCACAACAGCCCGGACGGCGAACCGCGGCCGAACCCGAGCCGCAGCAGCGCCTGCGAGCGCACCAACCCGGCGGCGCCGCCGAACAGTGCCGCCTCACCCGGAGCATCGGCGACCAGCAGGGCATCGCGCTCGGTCCCGAGCAGGGCCTCGATTGTCCCTTCCTTAAGCACGTGGATGCCTTGCGTCGTCAACTTGCGGCCGGGCGTGGCCGTGGTTTCGACGCAGATCGTCACAACATCGACATCGAGCACAACCGCGAGGTCGGTGGTCGCGGTCTGCAGAAGCTGCTCAAAGCTCGGTGCGGCGATGATCGCGACGGCCGCCTTGTGCACCCGGTTGCGGCTTGCCAGATTGCCACGACTGGCAGCGATCAGGCTACGGTGCTCCTGATTCACGCGGGTCAGCTCACGACGCAGGCGCTCGATCTGAAAATGCTGAAAATCGACGATCCGGTCGCCGACCTCGCGCTCAGGCGCGCGCAGCAATCGCAGCGCCTCGGGGTGGCGGTCGAGGAAATTGGGATGACGGCGCAGATAGGCGAGGACATCGCGCCCCGTAATCTCAGCCGCCGCCTCGGGCGGCACGGCAACGTCGGGGCCGACCGGTTTAGGCTTATCGCGCGGCAGATCAACCACAAGGCGCCTACGCGAACCGGGCCAGATGCGACGGCAGCGGGGAGCGGAAAGCAGAAAGGCGGGTGACCATCAAACAGCACCTGATACCAGTAAAAGGGCCGGTGCTTACTGTCTCATCGCATGCAACCGGTCGGGGGTGAGTGTAGCGATGCCCGACAGCCGTGCCAACTGCGCCCGGGACGGCGTGCCGGCGCAGGCGCCGCGGCCGACGGATGCCGCCGATGTCGCCAGGGTCGTGCGGGTGTTGTTGCCGCTGCCGTTGGCGGGGCCGCTCGACTACCTCGTGCCTGACGAACTCGCGGTACCCGAGGCCGGCAGCTTTGTGCGCGTGCCGCTTGGATCGCGGCGGGCGATCGGCGTCATCTGGGGTGGGGTTGCGCCCGACGTCCCCGTGGACCGACTGAAGCCCCTCGTCGAATCGCTGCCGACGCCGCCGCTCGAACCAGCGCTGCGCGCCTTCATCGAACGCGCCGCCGCCTACAATCTGGCCCCCGCCGGCGCGGTGCTGCGCATGGCCATGAGTGTCGAGGACGCCTTATTGCCACCACGGCCGAGGCGTCTCTGCGCGATCAGTGCCGCCGGAGCGGCCGTGTTGCACAATCCAGACGGCGGCACGTCTGGAGACGGCAAGCTCACCGCCGCACGCCGCCGCGTACTCGAAACGCTGCACGAACAGGGGGCCTGCGCGGTGACCGAGGCCAGCCGCCTCGCTGGCTGCGGTGTCGGGGTGGTGCGGACGCTGATTGGCGCCGGGCTGGTGGATGAGGTGCTGCTCGCGGGCGATCCTCCGGCACCGCCACTCCCACGCTGGGATACCGAGGGCCCTGCCCTGTCGCGCGACCAGCAAAACGCCGCCGACCGGCTCCTGGCACGCACTCAGGCGGACGGGTTTAGCGTAACTGTGCTCGACGGCGTCACCGGCTCCGGCAAGACCGAGACCTATTTCGCGGCGATCGCCAGCGCGCTGGCAGCCGAGCGGCAGGTGCTCGTGCTCCTGCCGGAAATCGCGCTCAGCGCGCAATGGCTCCACCGGTTTCGCCGCCGCTTCGGCGCAACCCCGGTCGAATGGCATTCGGACGTGTCGCACGCCGGCCGGCGCGACGCCTGGCGGGGGGTCGCGAGCGGCCGCGCGCGCGTCGTCGTCGGGGCGCGCTCCGCGCTGTTTCTGCCGTTTCCCGAACTCGGTCTGATCATCGTCGACGAAGAGCACGATCCGTCGTTCAAGCAGGAGGACGGCGTCTCCTATCAGGCGCGCGACATGGCGGTCTTGCGCGCCTCAATCGCCGGCATCCCGATTGTCCTGGTATCGGCGACCCCGTCACTCGAAACCGTCATCAACGTGGCGCGCGGGCGATACGCGCGGGTGGCGTTGCCGCGGCGGCACGCCGAGGCGGCGCTGCCCGAGATATCGCTGGTCGATATGCGGCGAGAGCGGCTGGAATCAGGCCGCTTTCTCTCGGCAAGGCTGGTCGAGGCAGTCAGCACGACATTGGCGGCTGGCGAACAGGTGCTGCTGTTCCTAAACCGGCGCGGTTATGCGCCGCTCACTTTGTGCCGCGCCTGCGGTTTTCGCCTGCAATGCCCGAGCTGCACGGCGTGGCTGGTCGAGCATCGTTTTAATGGCCGCCTGATGTGCCACCATTGCGGTTATCAGGCGCCCTTGCCGGCCTTGTGTCCGGAATGCCTCGCCAGCGGGAGCCTGGTGCCCTGTGGCCCGGGAGTTGAACGCCTGAAGGAGGAGGTCGCGGTGCGCTTTCCGGCGGCGCGCACCGCATTGATGGTCAGCGACCTGCTGGCCGGTCCGCGTGCCGCCGCCGAGCTGGCCGATGCGATGGTGGCGCATCGCTATGACGTGCTGATAGGGACCCAGATCGTCGCCAAAGGCCATCATTTCCCGATGCTGACCCTGGTCGGCGTGGTCGATGCCGATCTCGGGCTCAGCGGCGGCGATTTGCGCGCCGCCGAACGCACCTACCAGCTCCTGCATCAGGTCGCGGGGCGCGCCGGGCGCGAGCAGCGGCCGGGGCACGTGTTGCTGCAAACCTATATGCCCGAGCAGCCGGTCATGCGGGCGCTGGCCTCCGGTGATCGCGACGGCTTTCTCGAAGCCGAAGCCGCCTCGCGCCGCACCGCTGCACTGCCGCCGTTCGGGCGATTGGCCGCGCTGATCGTCAGCGCGAACGAGCCGGAAGCAGCCGATTTCACGGCACAGGCGCTGGCCCGGGCCGCGCCGCAATTGCCCGGCGTGAGCGTGCTGGGCCCGGCCCCGGCGCCGCTTGCGATCCTGCGTGGCCGGCATCGGCGCCGCTTTCTTGTCAAGGCCGAGCGCAGCGTCAATCTGCAGGCGGTGCTGCGCGATTGGGTAAGCCGCGTGAAGCTCAGCGGCTCGACCCGCCTGCAGATCGATGTCGACCCATACAGCTTCCTATAGCGCTGCGGGTTCGATCGGTCGCAGCCGGCGATATGCGTAGCCGATGCCGACAAGGGCGCCGCCGATGCCGAGGAAGGAGAGCGCGCGCAACAGGCCGCTGAGCTCCGCGGTATCGGAGAGGAACACCTTAGCGGCCACCAGGGCGATGCCGACCAATCCCGCGCGGCGCAGCCATTCGTTGTGCCGCGCCAGGCCAACCGCCAGCCCGGCACCCGCGAACAGGAGCCAGGCTACCGAATAGGCGTACCATTCGGCTTCGCTAGCCGCGCCGTTGAACAGGTGCGGTCCCCGGAACAGGTGGCGGGTCTCGAGCGTGACCCAGATAAAAGCAAACCCGGTCGCGACGATCCGCGCCGCCCGGCATAGGACCGGTTGGGTGGTACCCCGCAACGCCACCGCGGCGTAGGCGAACGCCGGTACCACATCGGCCGCGAGCAAGGCGTTCAGCACCGGGGTCCGCCCGACAGAGGCATCGTCGAACACGGTCGCGATCTGCAATACGAAATCGGTCGCGGTCGCGAGGACCAGCAGGCCGCCGCCGGTCCACCGCAATACCGGGCGATGCCGTCGCTGCCCCAGGATCAGCACGCCCGTCCCGAAGGCAAGCCACAACGCCGGCACCGCAAGGTCGCGGCAATCGTCCAGTGACATGGTCAACCTGCCGTGCAGCACGTGCAACAGCTCCAATGTCAGCAGCAGGAACGAGAACAGGACGCTGCCGAGTTCGAGCAGGCCGACCAGCAGGTTATCCGCGCGGCTGCCAAACTGCCGCGTCGCGACAATAAATGCGACCGCTGGCACACCGTAGCCGTACAGCAGCCAGTTGAAGATTGGTGTCGGTCCCAGCTGATAGTCGAGCACGTATGGGTTGAGCATCAGACGCACCAGAACGGCTGCGGCAACAGCGGCAGCCAGCCAGCGCAACGCGCCGACCCGGATGCGGCCCTCGATCCAACCCATCGCCGGCAGATGCAGCGCGAAGACCACCGTCAACCACGCATTCGAGAAACTCAGCGCCGCCGCGGAGATCGTGCTGCCGAGCACAGCCACCGCGTAGGCCGCCAGGGCGATCTCTGTCTCCATGGCGCCATCGCGGCGGGACGCAATGGCGCTCGCCGCGGCCAGTTCGATCCCGGCCAGCACCAGCGCCGCGATGCCCCACGCGATATGCAGATCGAATTGCTGCAGCCGCCAGTACGCGATCAGCATGATCAGCAGCGGCGCGGCAGCCGACACCGCGGCCCAGCGTCCGGGGCGCGGTACGAGGCGTGTCGCGATGAACCCGCCGACTCCCAGCAAGGCCGCGAAGCCGACAGCTGCGGTGCTGAAATCCGCGACGTGGTCGGTGGCCACCCGGAAGACCCACAGGTTCATCTCGGGCACCGGCAGCGGCAACGCCCAGCCGGCGAGCAGGACCAGGGCCAGCGCGCCGGCAGTGGCGACCGTGTCGTCAAGCCGGCTGTCGTGAAAGGCGATGGCCATCAGCGCGACCGTGGCAACCACGGCCGTCCCGATGCTGCCGCTGGCAAACCCATCGACATGGGCCAGCAGGACAATCGCGGCCGCGATAATCCAGAATGCCGTGCGGGATACGATCGGGACCATCGGCGCATCGATTGTCCCCCGCAGAAAGCCGACCCGCGGTACGCCGTGACGGAAGGCGACGAACAGGCCGAGCAGCAGGAGCAGATAGAATCCTACTACCGCGGTTTCAGGTTTGTCTGCCGCACCGAGCCACAGGAACGCCCATCCGACCGCCCCGGCGAGTGACAGCCAAGCCAGCCACCACCAGCCGCGATGCCGCAGCAGGGCCAGCGCCGCGGCAGTGAGGACCGTGAGATACGCGAAGAGCGGAACGGCCTGCGGGTCGGTGCTGCCGACCAGCATCGGCACCACGTAGCCGCCGATCAGGCCAATAGCCGCTACCGCGGGGCCGTACCGCAGCGACTGTGCGATTGTCGCGCCCGCCGTCATCGCGAGCAGGGTAAAGGCGATCGGGCCCGGCAGCAGGTCGTAAAAGGCATAGGCGGCATAGAGGCTGGCAAAGATGATGGCCGCGCCAGCCCCCGCCAGCACTTGCGGCACGTAGTAGGTGAGGTCGTAGTGGCCGGGGCGGATACCGCGGCGTGATCGCTCCGCCGTACCCGAAATCGCGATGCCGAGGCAGAGGCCCAGGATAACGCGAACGATGGGCACCAGCAGCCCGCGCTCGATCGACACCTTGACCAGGAAGGCGCCGCCCAAGGCAAGCGCGGCGCCCCCCAACCACACCAGCCAGTTTTCGGTCAGGCGCCCTTCCCAGTTCGCCGGCCGGCGCGCCGGCGTGACGGGTGTCGCCTCTATCGGCGGGGACTGCGCCATGACCGGCTCGAGATCAGGTACCTCCTCGGCGGGGCTCAGGAAATCGTCGGCCGCTGGCAGGGCAGCTTCGGTCGGGGCAACGTCCGTCGGGCCCATACCAGGCAGGGGGGATCGGACGCGGCGCAGTTCCTCCATGAAATCCAATAGCCGGCGATCGTAGATGTCGCATCGCCGGTTCAAGATCGCGATCTGTCGACGCGCGCCTCTTGCAACAAACCAGGCGCTGATCGCGAGCGCCATCGCAACCAGGAGAAGCAACTCTGTCATCGCAGCCCCTCATCTCCGTCGACCAGCGACGCGGCCGGTGACGTTTAAATCACTCCATTATAGTGAATGAATAATTATTCACAAGGTAGATGATAATCTTTCCAGTTGCGTTGCGTCATGGCTGCCGAGTTCGCAATGTGAGGGGGGCGCTTGCAGGCGCCCGCCCGGTTACGTCATTGCGGCAAGGGCTGCTCGCGGGTCTCGCGGCCAATGGCCAGCGCGATGATGCTCAGGATGATGAAGCAGGTCATGATCGCCGCGCCCTTGTTGAACCCGCCGAAATAACCGACGAGGAGGCCGGCGACGAGCGGTCCCGCGCTGGTGATGATGCGGCCGGTGCCATTGCAGAACGACACAGCCGTCGCGCGAATATGCGTCGGGAACAATTCCGGCAGATACACCGCGTGCCCGGAGAACTGGCCCAGCACGAAGAACCCGTATATCGGTAACAAATAAGGGTAGAGGTGATACGAGCTGAGCCCGAGATAGAGGACGAGGCCGAGAACCAGGGTCCCCAGATTATAGCCGATGATCGCCGGGCGGCGGCCGATCCAGTCGGCGATAAAGCCGAACGAGGCATAGCCGAAGATGCCGCCGACGCCCCACAGCATCATGCCCTGGCTGACAAACGGAATCGCGTCCGCGCCCTTGATGCCGTCGTTACCGACCATCTGCGTGATGATCGTCGGCAGCCAGATCACCGTCGTCCAGTTCGCGAGCAGGGTGCCGAGGCAGAACATCAACCCGACGAACGTGCTGAAGCGGTTCTGCGGATTGAACAGCTGCAACGGCACAAAACGGAGGAACTCCCGGTCTTCGGCGGTGGCCGTATCGATCTCCGCCCGAACGGTCTGGCGCCGCGCCCGCATCGCCGTGAAGTGCTCAGGCTCCATCATGCCGCGCCGAATGAAAGCCAGCAGGATCGCGGGGCAGATCCCGACGAAGAACACCCAGCGCCAGCCATAGGGCCCGATGAGTCCGTAAACCCAGCCGCCGATCAGACTGCCGAAGGCGCCGCCCGTCATCATGATGCCGAGTACCCAGGCACGCTGTGCGTTGTCGGCGAAAGCCTCGGCGACAAGCGGGATGCCGACGATAATCTCGCCGCCCGTCCCCAGACCGCCAAGAAAGCGGAAGAAGCCGAGTTCAAGCGGCGAGTGGGAAAAGCCCTGCGCGGCGGTGAACACGCTGTAGATCAATATGCTGAGCGCCAGCGTGCGAACCCGGCCGATATAATCGGCGATGATGCCAAAGATAAAGCCGCCAAAGGCCCAGCCCAGCAATCCGACCATCGCCAGGATGCCGCCAACTCGGCCAATATCCGACATCGCGGGACTGCCGCCGAGCAACTCCGTCAGGGCCGGGCGCAGCACGGCCGAGTACAGCCCGAAATCGGTAGCGTCGAGCGCCCATCCCGCCCACACCACAAGAAAGACCGTCCACTGGTACCTGGAAAGCCCGCGCGTAAATTTGAGCGCACCCACGGCGCTGTCGCTCGGCATGCTGGTTTCCCCCCGATAATCGCGTTCGCGTCACGCGTTTCGCGAAACGATAGATCGCAGGCGGCGGGCTTGTCCATCAGCGCCGCCCCACCGGTTGCCTGCGGGGTGAATCAGCCGGCGGCCAGCGGTTGCGCGGGTTGTGCTTCTGTGCTACCTACCGCGCCGATTTCGCGGGGCCATAATGGCCCTGTGCGGGCGGCTGCGTCCGAGATCACCCCTACCAGCGAATTATCGCGGCCCGGCCGAGCCGGCGCGTTTATTGGAGACCGGTTTCCGTTGGCTTCCGAAAGTGCAGGCGCTTCCGGCCTGGCAGAACGTTACGCGGCGGCGCTGTTCGATCTGGCCGACGAGCAGCATGCGCTCGATACGGTGGCAGGCGATCTTCGCGAATTGTGGGCCATGTTGCAGACCAGCCCGGATTTGGCGCGGCTGTTGCGCAGCCCGGTACTGACGCGCGATGCACAGGGCAAAGCCATCGCGGCGATCGGCTCGCAGGCAGGATTATCCGAGCTGACACGCAATTTCCTCGGGATCGTCGCCCGTAACCGGCGTCTCTTCGAAATCCCAGGCATGATTACCGCCTTTCTCGCACAATTGGCCGAGCGGCGCGGCGAGGTAACCGCCGAAGTGACCGTGGCACAGCCGCTGGATGAAGAGCGGCAGGTCGCTCTGACCGAGCAGTTGCGTCGCGCCGTCGGGTCGCGCGTTACGGTGGACATCAAGGTCAACCCGGCTCTGCTCGGCGGCATGATCGTGCGGGTCGGGTCGCGCATGGTGGATGCGTCGCTGAATAGCCGGTTGCAGCGTCTGCGGCTGGCGATGCGCAGTGCAGGATAGTTGCCGTTGGGCGCATTCGGCGCCGGCAATGGCATGATGTAGGAAAGACGAAGGAACAGAGATGGAAATCCGTGCGGCAGAAATTTCGGCGATCCTGAAGCAGCAGATCGCCGGTTTCGGCAGCGAAGCCGATGTCGCCGAAGTCGGCCAGGTGCTGTCGGTCGGTGACGGCATTGCGCGCGTCTACGGCCTCGACAAGGTGCAGGCCGGCGAGATGGTCGAATTCCCGAACGGGATGAAGGGCATGGCCCTCAATCTCGAAACCGACAATGTCGGCGTCGTGATCTTCGGCGAGGATAGCGGCATCCGGGAGGGCGATACGGTGAAGCGCACCGGCGCCATCGTCGATGTGCCGGTCGGCCGCGGTCTGCTGGGGCGCGTCGTCGATGGTCTCGGCAACCCGATCGACGGCAAGGGGCCGCTGACCGACGTCACCCGCACCCGCGTTGAGGTCAAGGCGCCGGGTATCATCCCGCGCAAATCGGTGCACGAGCCGGTGCAGACCGGTCTCAAGGCGATCGACGCGCTGGTGCCGATCGGGCGCGGCCAGCGCGAGCTGATCATCGGCGATCGCCAGACCGGCAAGACCGCGGTCGCGATCGACACGATCCTCAACCAGAAGCAGGTCAACGCCGGCACCGACGAGTCGAAAAAGCTCTACTGCATCTATGTCGCGGTCGGGCAAAAGCGCTCGACGGTCGCGCAGATCGTCAAGACCCTGCAGGATTACGGCGCGCTCGAATACTCGATCGTCGTCGCGGCGACCGCGTCGGAACCGGCGCCGCTGCAGTTCCTGGCGCCCTATGCCGGCTGCGCGATGGGCGAGTTCTTCCGCGACAACGGCATGCACGCGCTGATGATCTATGACGATCTGTCAAAGCAGGCCGTCGCGTATCGCCAGATGTCGCTGCTGCTGCGCCGCCCGCCGGGTCGTGAGGCTTATCCCGGCGACGTGTTTTATCTGCACTCCCGGCTGCTCGAACGCGCCGCCAAGATGAATGACGAGCTGGGCGCCGGCTCGTTGACCGCCTTGCCGGTCATCGAGACGCAGGCGGGCGACGTGTCGGCCTATATCCCGACCAACGTGATTTCGATTACCGACGGGCAGATCTTTCTCGAAACCGATCTGTTCTATCGCGGCATCCGGCCGGCAATCAACGTCGGTCTGTCGGTCAGCCGGGTGGGCTCGGCGGCGCAGATCAAGGCGATGAAGCAGGTTGCCGGCCGCATCAAGCTCGAACTCGCGCAGTACCGCGAAATGGCGGCGTTCTCGCAATTCGCCTCCGATCTCGACGCGGCGACGCAGCGCCTGTTGGCGCGCGGCTCGCGCCTCACCGAATTGCTGAAGCAGCCGCAATTCTCGCCAGTGCCCGTCGAGGAGCAGGTGGTGGTGATCTTCGCCGGCACGCGTGGCTATCTCGATCGCGTCAACATCAATGATGTCGGCCGTTTCGAGCAATCGATGCTCGGCGAATTGCGCGCCTCGCACCCCGAGTTTCTCGCCTCGATCCGTGATCAACGCGAGATCACCGGCGATACCGACAAGGGCTTGGCCGATTTTCTCGACGGCTTTT
>JAFAYW010000009.1 GCA_019240125.1 Alphaproteobacteria bacterium | reverse complement strand
ATTTCAAGCTGATCTCGGCCGACTCGCATATTGTCGAGCCGCCGGACATGTACACCAGCCGGATCAGCCCTAAATTGCGCAACCGGGCGCCGCGCATGGAGCGGCGCAAAACCCCGGCCGGGCGCGAATATGACGCCTGGATGCTTGACGGGCAGCAAGTCGGCACCCTCGGCGCCGTCATGCAGGCCGGCCAGCGCTTCGAAGACCCGTCGCAGATCGATTTTCTCGGTGTCTGGGAGGATGTGCGGCGGGGCGCCTATGACGCGGAGGCGATGCTCGTCGAGAACGAGGAGGACGGCATATGGGGCTCGGTACTGCAGCCCAGCCAGGGACTGTTCTGGTACCGCATTCCAGACACCGAGCTGCTGACCGAAATCTGCCGCTGCTACAATGATTGGATCGCAGATTTCTGCAAGGCGCGCCCGGACCGCCTGAAGGGCATCGCGATGATCAACACCGACGATGTCGAGGCCGCCAGCGCCGAGCTGGAGCGCTGCGCCAAGTTGGGCTTGGTCGGCGCCTTCATCCCGGTCGCGCCGCGCCCCGAATTTCCCTATCGGCATCCGATCTATGACCGATTCTGGTGGGCAGCGCAGGATATGAAGATGCCGCTATTGCTGCATATCGGCACGCCGCGCGACCGCGTCCCCGCCAACGAGTTCACGACCGACCTTACCGAACTGACGGGAGCCGGACGTTCAACGACCGATTACTGGGTGCGCTATTCCCTCGGCTCGATGCTGTTCGCCGGCGTCTTCGACCGGTATCCGGGCCTCAAGATCGGCTCGGTCGAGCACGAGGCGTCGTGGATACCGCATTGGCTGAAGCAAATGGACTTCACCTATCTCGAACGCCCGGTTTTCACCAAGGGTTGGAAGTCCAAACAAGGCCTGCTGCCCAGCGATTACTGGCGGGAGAACATGTTTGTCGAGTTCATGGAAGACGAAATCGGCGTGCAGCTCCGCGAGCGGATCGGGGTCGAGAACATGCTGTGGGGCAGCGACTATCCGCATGCCGAGGCGACCTTCCCGCGCTCGCAGCAATTCCTGGCTCGTATGTTCGAGGGGGTTTCCGAGGCGGATCTGCGCAAGATCACCTCTGAAAACGCCGCGAAGATGTTCGGCTTCGAACTCAACTAGAGCAAGGCGCGCGCCCGCAGCATCTGCCCGGAACGTTCTGGCATGACGGACGCTGTCGACGGCTTCACCCCGGTCCTTAAAGTCGCCGAGGTGCCAACGGGTACGATGCGGCTGGCTGCCCTCGACCGCACGCGCGTACTCGTGGCGCAGGTCGAGGGCCGGTTCTACGCGGTGAGCGACATCTGCGGCCATCGCAACGCACCGCTCTCGCGCGGCAAGCTCAACGGCCACATCGTTGAGTGCCCCCTGCACTTCGCGCAGTTTGACGTGCGGACCGGCCAATATGTCGACGGGCCGCAATCAGCCGATGTCCGCCGATATGAGGTGCGAGTCGAGAACGACATGGTCTACATCAGACCGTAAGAGTGCGGCGCCACGCCGCAAGCCTGTCTCCACGCCCCATCCGGAATTGCGTTTGACGCTATCGCGAGGATGGCCCGATAGTGCCGGCAAGGCGCCGACTGAAAACAACGGCGCATGCTGATGGGATGGAGATGCCGATGGCCGCGCAGAGTACCGACGCACTTTTGGCGATGTTTGACCGGGCGCCGCTCAATCGGCGCTACTGGACGAGCTTCGGCCTGCTCTCCGCGATCACGGTGCTCGACTTCTTCGACTTTTTCCTGATCGCCTTCATCCTTTCGAAGATCGGCCCAGAGTGGAAATTGACCTATGGTCAGTCGGGTCTGATCCTCTATGGCGGCGGCATCGGCGCGATCGCCGGCGCTCTGGTCTGGGGCGCCCTCGCGGACGTTCTCGGCCGTAAGATGCAGATCATCACCGGCACCCTGATCTGCGCGATCAGCGCGGGCCTGATCGGCACGTTGCCAACCGGCGCTTGGGTCTGGCTGGCGGTCCTGCGAATCCTGGTCGGGTTCGGTCTGGCGGCGGCGGCGACCCCCTGTACCACCATCGTCGTCGAGCTGACACCGACACGCTGGCGCACCCTGATGACAAGCTTGTATGTCGTCTTCGCGACCGGCGGCACCTTCCTCGCTTCTATCGTTTCGGCCTCGCTGTTCACCGCGCTGGGATGGCGCGGCCTCGCCTTGCTCGGTATCGCGCCCGCGATCATCGGCCTGTTCGTCTGGCTCTTTGTCGGTGAGTCGGTGCGCTGGCTGGCCGTCAAGGGACGCTTCGCGGAAGCGCGTGCGGAGGTCGCCCGGCATCTCGGCGTGCCGCTGGATACGGTGCCGTTGCCGACCTACGTGGCAAGCGCCCCACCGAGCGCCAGTCTGCGCGAGCTATATAGCAATCCCCGGCTGTTCTGGCAGACCGTGATCATCTGGGCCGGCTCGTCGACTGCTGTTTACGGGTACTATCTGTGGGGCCCGACCATCGTCGCGATGGTGTTGAACGTCGGCGTCGGCGTGGCCGCCGGATATTTCGTCTATGTCTCGGGCGCGGCGATCACCGGCAAGCTGCTGATTTCGTTCATTGCGCCGATCACCGGACGGCGTCGCATCGGTATCGTCTTCGGGTTCATCGCCAGCGCCTGCCTGACACTGGCGGCGCTCTACCACGATGCGCTGGTCGGCGGCTTCCCGCTGATGATCATCCTGATCTCGGCCGCGGCCTTCTTCTGCGAAGGCGGCTTCTCCAACCTGGCGCCCTACACCGTCGAGCAGTATGGCGTGCGGCTCGGGGCCCGCTCCTCGGGTCTCGGCCAGGCCGCCAATGGTGTCGGCAAGGTTCTCGGTCCGCTGGCGCTCGCGGTGATCGCCGGCAGCAGCAACCTTGTAACACCGCAGGCCAGCTCGCAGGCGGTCACGCCGGCCTTCCTGTTCCTCGCTGCTGGCATGCTCCTGGTGACAGGCGCCTTCATCTTCCTCGGCGTCGAGACCCATGGCCGCGCGATGGAGGATATCGCGGCGGAGACCACTGGCAGGAAACAGGCTCTGGCGGCCGGCGCGGGAGCGGAATAAGAAGGCGCTCCATACATCAGGAGCACCGCATGTATCGAGGCCTCGGCGCGGCTGCGATGATCATCATCGCAGCCGCGTGTTTTTTGCAGGCGACACCGGGTGTCGCCGATACGCTGCGCTTTCAGGGACAACTCGCCGGCAACCCTGATGCTCCGAACGGGGCCGCGGCTGGCAAGGGCGCGGCGACACTGACACTCGACACCGCGACCAAGACCGTGAGCTGGACCATCGAGTATTCCGGCATGGCTGCCGCGGCCAACGAGATCGGCTGTGGGGTCCTGGACCGGCCGGCCCCGATCATCGAGATCAATGGCGCTCTCAACAGCCCGATCACGGGGTCCAAAGCGATCGCCGATGCTGACATCGCCAGCCTGCGCGCCGGACAATGGTTCTGCCTGATAGGCTCGAACCCTGGCGGCGCCGAACTCGGCGGCGAGATCAAGCCCATCCCTTAGGGTGATGCTCGCCCCGATACCGCATGATTGAGTATCGCTTGATCGCGACCCGCCCCCGCTTACATGTGAGAGCGGCCTCAACGAATTCTGGACTATGCAGCGCGCTAACGAACAGCCCGTGTGGCACGGCACGACCATCCTGTCCCTGCGCAAGGCCGGCGAGGTTGTCATAGCCGGCGACGGTCAGGTCTCGATGGGCCAGACAATCGTCAAGGGCAATGCCCGCAAGGTGCGCCGGCTCGGCGGCGGCAGCGTGATCAGCGGGTTCGCCGGGGCGACCGCCGACGCGATCACCCTGTTTGAGCGGCTTGAAGCCAAGCTCGAACAATATTCGGGCCAGCTGACCCGGGCTTGTGTCGAACTGGCGAAGGATTGGCGCACCGATCGCTATCTGCGCCGCCTCGAAGCGATGATGGCAGTCGCCGACAAGGACGTGTCGCTGATCCTGTCCGGAACTGGCGACGTGCTGGAGCCGGACGACGACATCATCGGCATTGGCTCCGGCGGTGGCTATGCGCTGGCGGCAGCGCGGGCCCTGATCGATATCGATGGGCTTGACGCGGAAGCCATCGCGCGGCGCGCGATGGCGATCGCCGGCCAGATCTGCGTCTACACCAACGACAAGATCACCATCGAGAAACTTCCGGCATGATGCGTCTATGAGCTCGTTCAGCCCGCGTGAGATCGTCTCGGAACTGGACCGCTATATCGTCGGCCAGAACGAAGCGAAGCGCGCTGTCGCCATTGCCCTGCGGAACCGTTGGCGGCGTCAGCAATTGACGCCCGAACTGCGCGAAGAGGTGCTGCCCAAGAACATCCTGATGATCGGCCCGACCGGCTGCGGCAAGACCGAGATCGCCCGACGGCTGGCGCGGCTCGCGGAGGCGCCGTTTCTCAAGGTCGAGGCGACGAAATTTACCGAGGTCGGATATGTCGGCCGCGATGTCGAGCAGATCGCGCGTGACCTGATCGAAATAGCGATCTCAATGACCAAGGAAAAGCTGCGCAAGCAGGTCGAGGTCAAGGCCGAGCAGGCCGCCGAGGATCGTGTGCTCGACGCGCTGGTCGGCAATAACGCGAGCCCCGATACCCGGCAGAAATTCCGCAAGATGCTGCGGGAAGGCCAGCTCGACGATCGCGAAATTGAGGTCACGGTGCAGGATAGCGGCGCCGCCAACCTGCCGACCTTTGAGATCCCCGGCATGCCCGGCGCTCAGATGGGCATGCTCAATCTTGGCGACATCTTCGGCAAGACCTTCGGCGGACGCAGCCAGGCCAAGAAGATGTCGGTCGCCGAGAGCCACCGCGTGTTGATGGCCGAGGAAAGCGACAAGCTCCTCGATCAGGAGCGGGTGGTGCGCGAGGCGATCCATCTGGTCGAGCAGAACGGCATCGTCTTCATTGACGAGATTGACAAGATCTGCGGCCGCAGCGATCGCGGCGGTGGCCCGACCGGCGCCGATGTCAGCCGCGAAGGGGTACAGCGCGACCTGCTGCCGCTGATCGAAGGCACCACGGTGGCCACCAAGCATGGCGCGGTCAAGACCGACCACATCCTGTTCATCGCCTCGGGTGCGTTCCACCTCGCCAAGCCCTCGGACCTGCTGCCGGAACTGCAAGGACGATTGCCAATCCGCGTCGAACTTAAGGCGCTCGACCGCGCCGATCTGCGCCGCATCCTGACCGAGCCCGAGGCCAGCCTGATCACGCAATACAAGGCGCTCCTGGCGACCGAGGAGGTCGACCTCGACTTTCTGCCGGAGGCGATCGACGAACTGGCGCTGCTCGCCGAGCGGATCAACGCCACCGTTGAGAATATCGGGGCGCGGCGGCTGCACACGATCCTTGAGCGCTTGCTCGAAGAGATCAGTTTTACCGCGTCGGACCAGCCGGGCGGCACGCGCATCGCGATCGATGCGCCCTATGTCCGCGAACGCGTCGGCGCACTCGCCCAGAACGCAGACCTGTCGCGGTTTATCCTGTAAGCGCTTACGTCAACGCCCTGGCCGATCCGCCGCGGCAGCTTCGACAAGACCCCGCACCACGAGGCCCCATGCGCGCCCTCAGCGTCCCGATCACGCCATTCCCCGATCAGCGGCCCGGCACGTCGGGGCTGCGCAAGCGGGTGGCGGTATTCCGCCAGCAGGGTTATCTTGAGGCGTTCATCCAATCGACCTTCGATGCCCTGCCGGACGCGGTCGGTGAGGGGGTGGGCGGCAAGACCCTAGTGCTCGGCGGCGACGGCCGGTTCTTCAACACCGAAGCGGCTCAGATCATCCTGCGCATGATGGCGGCGAACGGCGTCGCCCGCGCCATCGTCGGGCGCGATGGACTGCTCTCGACGCCGGCGGCCAGCGCGATCATCCGCAAGCAGCAGGCATTCGGCGGCATCATCATGTCGGCAAGCCACAATCCCGGCGGGCCGAACGGCGATTTCGGCATCAAGTACAACGCCGCCAATGGCGGCCCCGCGCCGGAGCGGATTACCGACGCGATCTATCGGCACACGCAGCATCTGTCGGCCTACCGCACGATCGAGGCCGGCGATCTGCCGCTCGACCGGCTCGGCACTACGCCGCTGGGCGCGATGACCGTCGAGGTGGTCGATCCGGTCGCCGACTACGCCGAGCTGATGCAGCGCATCTTCGACTTCGACCGCATCCGCGACCTGTTCCGCGGTAGCTTTCACATTCGCTTTGATGCGATGCATGCAGTGACCGGCCCTTATGCGCGAGCGATCTTTGAACACATCCTCGGCGCGGCGCCGGGCACCGCGGTCAATGCCCAGCCGCTTACCGATTTCGGCGGCCATCATCCCGACCCGAACCCGACTTATGCGGCCGACCTGATCGGCGCTCTCACAACGGCAGGTGGGCCTGATTTCGGCGCCGCCTCGGACGGCGACGGTGACCGCAACATGGTGGTCAGCCGCCAGGGGCCGATCAGCCCAAGCGACAGCCTGGCGATTCTAACCGCCAACGCTCGTCATATCCCCTGGTTCAAGAGCGGTTTGCCCGGTGTCGCCCGCTCGATGCCGACCAGCCGTGCCGTGGATCGGGTGGCAGCGGCGCTCGGCATCGATTGCTACGAAACCCCCACCGGGTGGAAATATTTCGGGTCCTTGCTCGACGCCGGCCATATCGCGCTATGCGGCGAGGAAAGCGCCGGCACCGGCTCGAACCACGTGCGCGAGAAGGACGGCCTCTGGGCCGTGCTGTTCTGGCTCAATCTGCTGGCGGCACGGCGCGAGCCGGCCGAGGCGATCGTCGCCGATCACTGGCGCCAGTACGGCCGGGATTATTACGCACGGCACGATTACGAGGGAGTCGATGCCGACGCCGCCAATCGGCTGATCCATCGGCTGCGCGACGCGGTGCCTGGCCTTCCTGGCCGCCGGGTGGGCGCGTTCACGATCGCCGCCGCGGACGATTTCGCCTACACCGATCCGACCGATGGCTCGGTAACGGTGCATCAAGGCATTCGCATCGTTACCGAAGATGACGCCCGCATCGTCTACCGGCTTTCGGGAACCGGCACCGAGGGAGCCACCCTACGCGTCTATCTCGAACGCTATGAGGCCGATGAGTCGCGTCACGCTCTTGACGCCGCGGTGGCGCTGGCGCCGCTCGCCAACGCCGCGGCGGAACTGGCCCGGATTGCGGAAATGGTAGGCCGTTCTCAGCCAAGTGTCGTAGCCTGAGGCATTTACAATAAACGGAGGCCCGGCGGATGGGCCTCGGGTAAGGATAGAAATGCTTTCTTCGGCTCGCGTGCAGGAACGGTTGGCGCGACGGACAATCGCGCTGGTGCTGGCAGGCGGCCGGGGCAGCCGTCTCAAGCAACTCACCGACCGGCGTGCCAAACCGGCCGTGTTCTTTGGCGGCAAGTTCCGCATCATCGATTTTGCGCTATCGAACTGCATCAACTCGAATATTCGGCGTATCGCCGTGCTGACCCAATACAAGGCACACAGCCTGCTACGGCACCTGCAGATGGGGTGGTCGTTCCTGCGCCCGGAGATGAACGAGTTTCTCGACCTGCTGCCGGCGCAGCAGCGGCTCGATGAAGCCACCTGGTATCGCGGCACCGCCGACGCGGTTTTCCAGAACCTCGACATCCTGCAGGCCGCGCGGCCGGAATTCTTCGTCGTCCTGGCCGGCGACCACATTTATAAAATGGATTATTCCAACATGCTCTCCGACATGCGTTCGCGCGGCGCGGAGTGCATCGTCGCCTGCGTCGAGGTGCCGATCGAGGAGGCCACGCAATTTGGCGTGATGGCGGTGGACGAATCGATGCGCATCGTCGATTTTATTGAGAAACCGGCCTCGCCACCCTGCGTTCCTGGGAAGCCCGATCGCGCGCTCGCCAGCATGGGGGTCTATGCGTTCTCGGCGAATTTCCTCTACTCCGAGCTGCGCTGCGACCACGACGATCCGCAATCGAGCAATGATTTCGGCAAGGACATCATCCCCCGGCTGGTAAGCCGTGGCGTGGCCGTGGCCCATCGCTTTGAGGATAGCTGCGTCATCACGACCCCGGAGGCGCAGGCCTACTGGCGCGACGTCGGAACGGTAGACGCGTACTGGGCCGCCAATCTCGACCTGGTTATGCCGACGCCCGCGCTGGATATCTACGATCCGAACTGGCCGATCTGGACCTACCAGCAGCAATTGCCGCCGGCCAAGTTCGTCTTCAACGATCACGATCGGCGCGGCATGGCGGTGGACTCGATGGTCTCGGGTGGCTGCATCGTCTCGGGCGCGCAGGTAGAGCGCTCGCTGTTATTCTCCAGCGTGCGGGTCAATTCGCATGCCACGGCGCATGAAGCCGTGATATTGCCGGAGGTCTCGGTCGGCCGGCATGCCCGACTGCAGAAAGTTGTGGTCGATCGCGGCTGCCGCATCCCGGAAGGCCTCGTCGTCGGTGAGGATCCCGAAGAGGACGCGCGGCGCTTTTACCGGACCGATGCGGGGGTGGTTCTTATCAGCGGCGACATGCTTGAGGCACTTTAGAGGGGGGGTTACGGATGCGGGTGACGAGGCTGTGGCTGGCGCTGTTCGGTGCCGCCGCATTGGCAGGGTGCGAGCAGCTGCACTCCGAGCAGGCGGAGATCATGATCGAGACCAACCCGCCGGGAGCAAGCTGCACCTTGCTGCGCGCGAACCAGCCGGTCGCAACGATCGCGCCGACACCTGGGATCGCCGTGCTCGCGCCTGACGCGACCACCGGCTTGAGCGCCTATTGCCGCCGACCGGGCTTTGCCGACGCGGCCGTCACGGTGCCGCCGAATGTCATCGTCAGCGACTGGTGGACGGGCAGCTATCCGCTGCCCGAACAGGTGCAAATCCCCCTCGCGCCACCGCCGCCATTGGCGATGATGCGCTGAGGCGATGGCGAATTAGCTTGCCGCATCCGGGGGCACTCGCCACCATCCTGGAAGGGCTGTGCCCCTAATCGGCATCGCGAGGCAGCGAGATGAACGACCTTTATCTGCGAAGCGGCATTTTCCTGGCGCCGTTCCACAACCATGACGAGAACCCGACGCTCTCGCTTGAGCGCGATCTCGAGCTGCTCGAACACCTCGACCGGCTGAACTACCACGAGGCCTGGATCGGGGAACACCATTCGGGTGGCTTCGAGGTCATCGCCTCGCCGGAGATGTTCATCGCCGCCGCAGCGCAGCGTACGCGTCACATCAGGCTGGGCACCGGGGTCGTGTCCCTGCCCTATCACAACCCGTTCATGCTGGCCGATCGCATGGTCCAGCTCGACCATATGACACGCGGCCGCGCCATGTTCGGCGTCGGCCCCGGCGCGCTGGTTCACGACGCGCTGAAGATCGGCATCGATCCCGGCGATCAGCGCGAGATGATGAACGAGGCCTTCGAGGTCATCGTCGATCTGCTTCAGGGCAAGACCGTCAACAAGAAGACCGCCTGGTTCAACATCACCGACGCGCAGCTGCAACTGCGTCCCTACACCCAGCCGCACATGGAACTGGCGGTGGCGGCGGCGCGCTCACCCTCGGGCTCGCTGCTCAGCGGCAAGTTCGGCGTCGGCATGCTGTCGATCGGCGGCACCAGCCCGGCGGCGATGGAGCGGCATACCGAAAATTGGGGCCTCTACGAAAAGACCGCACGCGCCAACGGGCATACCCCGCATCGCAAGGATTGGCGGGTGGTCGGCATGTTCCACATCGCCGATACGCGCGAACAGGCGCGCAAGAATGTCGAGTTCGGCGTCAAGGCGTTCGCCAATTATTTCCGTGATGTCGCCACCTTCCCGATCATCCCGCCGGAGGTCACCGATCCGATCAACTGGCTGGTCGAAACCGGCACCGCCTGCATCGGTACACCCGATGACGCGATTGCCTATATCGACCGTCTCGTTAAAGGATCGGGCGGGTTCGGGGTGATCTGCGAGCTGGCCCACAACTGGGCCGACTGGGATGCGACTAAGCGGCATTACGAGTTGATGGCGCGGTTTGTACACCCACATTTCCAGAACAGCCGCGATCTGCTGCGTGGCAGCTATGACTATGCGACGGGCCATCACGTCGATTTTATCGGCCGGGCCAGTGCAGCGGTCCAGAAGGAGATCGACCGGCACGCAGCGGCGCAGGACGGGGCGCCAAAGCAGCAAGCCGCCGAGTAGCCGCATGCGCGCGGTCGCCCGGTATGGCCGGGCGATCGGGGCGAGCGGAGGATGACGGATGCAGAGCCAGAGCCGGTTTTTTGACGATATAGCCCGGGTGGCCTCGGGCGCCGCCGGTGCCCTCACCGGCATCCGGGACGAAGTCGAAGCGCGTGTCCGCGACCAGCTCGAGCGCGTGCTCGCCGGCATGGATGTGGTAAGCCGCGAAGAATTCGAAGCGGTGAAAGCGATGGCGGCGAAAGCTCGCGAGGAACAGGATTCGCTGCAGCGGCGTTTGCTGGTGCTGGAAGAGCGTCTGGCCAAGCTTGATCAGCCATCAAGCAATACACCCCGATCCTCAACACTCTGAGGATCAAACGGCCCAAAACGCTAAATGTAGCTTGCCTCGCGCTGAGGGCTTTGGCATGAAGCGTGCGAGCACATTTCAATAGCGCACACGAAAACATCACGGAGGCCTTTGCATCTGTCGATCAAGCCGCCAGGTCGAGCCGTAATTTCTCGTCGATACGCCTCCAGGAGGGCGCGATGACCGCAGTATCCATGGTCGAAGTTCATTCTCACGCTGGTAATCCCATCGACCTCGTCGAGGAGATTGTCGTCGCCAATGATTGGGCCCATGACCGGGCAAGCGAAGAGGAGATGATCGTCGAGGTTTCCGGCCGCTGGTGCGATTACAGGCTCTATTTCCTCTGGCAGGAAGAACTGAGCGCCCTGCATTTCTCCTGCGGCTTTGACATGAAGGTGCCAAAACGGCGCCGTGGCCCGCTTTATGAGCTGCTGGCGCTGGCCAATGAGCGGCTGTGGCTGGGTCATTTTGATCTTGCGGCTGGCGATACCTCGCCTGCCTTCCGCTATGCGATCCTGCTGCGCGGCATTGGCACCGCGAGTTCCGAACAGGTCGAAGACCTCGTCGATATCGCTGTGTCTGAATGCGAGCGCTTCTATCCGGCCTTTCAGCTCGTGATGTGGGGTGGCAAGACGCCGGACGAAGCGATGGCAACCGCGATGATCGAACCCATCGGCGAAGCTTGATCTGGAGATATGCGGGTGAGCGAGGCCGCCGCGGCGGGTAGATTGCTTCTGATCGGCTGCGGCCAGATGGGCTCGGCGATGTTGCGCGGCTGGCTGGCACGGCACGCCGCGCAAAAGTTCGACGTGGTCGAACCAGCCGGATCGCCGCTGGACCTCGCCAACACAGCGGGGATTTCCTGGCACGAGGATGCGACGAGCGTACCCGACATCACGCCCGACGCGGTCGTCATCGCCGTCAAGCCGCAGACCATCGACACCGTGCTGCCGCCCTATCGCCGCTTCGTACGTCCAGGAACGGTGTTTCTATCCATCGTCGCGGGGAAACCGATCGGCGCTCTCGCGCGTCACCTCGGCGATGCCGCGCTTGTGCGCTGCATGCCAAACACGCCGGCGGCGATCGGCCGGGCGATTACCGTGGCCTGTGCCAATGCCGCGGTCAGCACCGCCCAGCGGCAACTCTGCGACGCATTGCTGGCCGCCATCGGCGAAAGCGACTGGGTCGAGGACGAGGCCCTGATGGACGCCGTGACGGCGGTGTCCGGCAGCGGCCCCGCCTATGTTTTCCTGCTGATCGAGACGTTGGCAGCGGCCGGTACGCGCATGGGCCTCTCCCCCGAGTTGGCACTGCGGTTGGCACGCGAAACGGTCGCGGGCTCCGGTGAGTTGGCGCGACGCTCGAGTGAGACGCCGGCGCGCCTGCGGGAAAACGTCACGAGCCCCGGAGGCACGACGCGGGCGGCGCTGGACGTGTTGATGGCGCAGCCAGGCATGGCCGAACTGCTGGAGCGGGCCGTTGTCGCGGCCACTGGGCGGTCACGCGAACTGGCGAATTAGCAGCTGGATGACAACAGAATACGAGCCCGGGTCCGGGCCTTTGCCGAAGCCGTCGACGCATAGCCTGCGCGACCGCATCATTGACGCCACGATGGAGTCGATTGCCTTCCATGGATGGCAGCGGCTTTCCCTGCATACCATCGCCACTGCCGCTGGCGTATCGATGCTCGATCTGTATCGCGAGTTCGGCTCCAAACAGGCGATCCTGAGCGCGCTGTTGCGGCGTACCGACGAAGCCGTGTTGGCGACGCCGGTCGATGCACAGTCAGACGAGCGGCCGCGCGACCGTGTTTTCGATCTATTGATGCGGCGATTTGACGCGCTGACCCCGTACCGCGATGCTTTCGCGGTTTTGGCCCGTGAGTTGCCCCGTGATCCGCTGGTGGCGCTCGGGACAGGCGCGCGCCTTCTGCACTCGATCGCCTGGATGCTCGAGGCTGGCGGCATCGCGGCGACTGGCGTCAGCGGCATCATCGCCGTCAAGCTGACCGCGGCGGCCTACCTTGCCACCGCGCGGGTCTGGCTGCGCGACGAATCACCCGATCTCGCCTCGACTATGGCGATCCTGGATCGCCGCTTGCGCGGCATCGAACGCTGGTATGGGGGCAGCCGCTCCCCACCCCCGCGCGACGTCGCAGCGCCCGCTTAACCCAGGCGTTTATTGTGCACCGCAAAATCTCCTTGACCCAGCGGCCCGTGGCGCCGATATAGGCATTGTGCACCGCACAATCCGCAGCTTCACTGGAACCCGCACATGGCCGCCAATCCCTTTGATTTCGATATGACCAAGTTCTTCGCTGATTTCCGCTATAAGCCGTTTGATGTTGAGTCGGTTTGGGCCGCTCAGCGCCGCAACATCGAAGCACTGAGCCAGGCCAATCAAGCGGCCGTCGAGGGCGTGCAGGCGCTGGCGCGCCGGCAGATTGAGCTGACCCGCGAGGCGTTCGAGGGTATGTCGTCCCTGCTGCGTGACATGGCTCAGCCGAGTTCGGCCGAGGAGCGCATTGCCAAGAACACGGACTACGTCAAGCAGATGCTCGACAAGAGCGTTTCGCACAGCCGCGAAGTCGCGACGATTGCCGCCAAGGCAAGCAGCGAAGCCGCCGAGATCCTGCGCAAGCGCGCCGCGGAGGGGTTGGACGAGTTCCGCACCATCGCAAGCCAGACCACGACTGCCGCTGCCACCGCCGCGGCTGCCGAGTAAAGCACCGCGTTCGACGCGCGCCCGATCCGATCGTACCGGGGTAATCATCCCGGCAGGTGAACGCGGGCGCGCAACCCTCCGTACGGTGAGGTCTCCAGCCGTACATCGCCGCCATGACTGCGCGCAACATCACGCGCGATCGTCAGGCCAAGCCCGACACCACCCGTAGCGACGTTGCGCGAGGCATCCAGCCGAATAAAGGGCTGGAATACGCGATCTCGCTCGGCGGTCGGAATACCGGGGCCGTCGTCATCGATCAGGATGTCGATCCCGCCACCCATCGGCTCCAGCGATACCCAGACCTGCCTTCCATAACGACGCGCGTTGCCGATCAAATTGTCGAGGCACCGGCGCAGCGCGTTCGGCCGTACCGGCAACACCAGCTCCTGCGTTTCGGCGACGTTGAGCGGCGGGCCATCACGTTCCCACGCGGTTGCCACATCCTCGATCAGCAGGCCGATATCGGTATCGGTTGGGGTCTCGGTCCCGTCGCCGCGAGCAAAATCCAGATAGAGGTCGATAAGCCGCTGCATGTCGGCGATATCGGATTTCAGCCCCAGCGCAATCTCGGGATCCAGCAGTTCGACCGCGAGCTTCATGCGGGTGAGCGGGGTCCGCAGGTCATGCGACACGCCGGCCAGCATCTCGGTACGCTGTTTAATCTGTCGCTGGATCCGGTCGCGCATCTGCATAAAAGCCGCACCGGCTTGGCGCACCTCCAGCGCGCCTTCGATCTTGGTGAACGCGACCGGGCGCCCCTTGCCGAAACCGTCGGCGGCAATCGCAAGGCGCCGCAACGAGCGTACCTGATTGCGCAGAAACAACGCCGAGACGGACAACAAAACCATCGATGACCCAAGCATCCACAAGATGAAGACATAGGTCGTTGACGTATAGAGACGCTTGCGCGGCACATCCGCGTTGAGCACGCCTTCGGTCAGCTGGACCTGTATCCCAATGTCGCGGGGATCGCTGAAATCGTCGATGCGAAATGGCCGCGCTACCCGCTCGGCCAAGGCAATGCGTAATTGCTCCTCAAAGATGCTCCAGCCGCTTGGCAACGGCTCGGCCAGCTTGTCGCCTTTGGCGAGACTGAAGCTGATCCCGGTCAACCCCGTTGCATCCTCCATCAGCCGCGTCATTTCAAGGTCGTTATCGGCAAACCGCATCGCCTCGATCAGCATGCCGATATCGCCAGCGACATCGGAGGAGAGCCGCCGCGACACTGTTTCCCAGTGGCGGGCATAAAACACCCAGGTTGCAATGATCTGTGCCAGGACCAGCGGCACGACGATCAGCAGCAGCGAGCGGCCAAACATCGTCTGTGGCAGCAGCCGCTTGATAAAGCGGCGCTGGCGGATCTCCGGTGCGTCACCGGCGGCTTCCAGCTCCTCCTCGAGCGGTGGGGCTCGCAATGCCTCAGTCGGGCTTGAGGACATATCCCCGCCCCCGCACGGTCTGCAGATATCGCGGGAACCGCGGGTCGACCTCGATCTTGCGCCGCAACCGCGTCATCTGGACGTCAACGTTCCGAATATTGCCGGTAAACTGCGCGCTTTGTGACAGGTCCTCGCGCGACACCGCGTCGCCTGGCTGTGCCGCGAGGCTGGCCAGAAGGGTCGCCTCCGCAGTCGTCAGATGGACCATGTCGTCGCCGCGAAACAGCGCCGCGCGGGCTGGATCATACCGGAAGGCGCCGAACCGGATCGTGGCATCCGGCGGATCGCCGCCGCCGCGCCGCTCCAGTATGTTACGAATGCGCAGCACCAGTTCACGCGGTTCGAAGGGCTTGACGAGATAATCATCGGCGCCGTGTTCGAGCCCGTTGATGCGGTCCTCCGGCTCGGCCATTGCAGTCAGCAACAACACGGGGAGACGCGGCATTGCGCCGCGCCCGCGCAATTCGCGGGTCAGGGACAGCCCATTCTCGCCCGGCATCATGACGTCGAGAACCAGCAGATCGAAGGCGAAGCTGGCCATCTTGGTACGCGCCTCGCCCGCGTCGGCCGCCACAGTGACCCGAAATCCCTGCTCCGACAGGTAACGGCGCAGCAGGTCGCGCAACCGTGTGTCATCGTCAACGACCAGCAGATGAGGCTCACTCTCGTCCATGTCGCGGGATTATATCGCAACTCGGCCGCCGGCGCCCCTCAGCGCCGAGAGGCTCGCGTTCGCGTGAAGCGAGCGCGATCGGGGTCATTGGCGATAATGCCGAGCAACACCTTGCGAAACCCGTCAACAGCCTGCGGCCCCGCCTTGCGGTAGGCGGCGCCGACCCGAGCGCGTTGCGGCTCCGACAAGCAGCGCTCAAGCTCCCGGCCGCTTTCGGTAAGCTCGAGGAGACGTTGGCGCCGGTCTTCGGTACCGCGATGCTGCACGATAAACCCCTGGCGCACCAACTGCCCCAGCACTCGGTTGAGGCTCTGCTTGGTGATTCGCAAGATGTCGAGCAGCTCGCCAACCGTTATCTGCGGATGACGCTCGACAAAATGCACGACGCGGTGATGCGCCCGCCCGAAACCGTATTGCTCCAGGATGGCATCCGGCTCAGCGGTAAAATCGCGATAGGCAAAAAACAGCAGCTCGATCGCCTGGCGCACGGCTTCATCTTCCGGCGCCACCGCTTGATCGGACGGGCAGCCGTTTCGATTATTTATGTCAGTCATGTTGACTTATTCGGCAACCTTCGGTACAAATCAGACGTCTTCTAGGATATAAAGTTTGCCTCGGCAGCCGGTGAACGCCATGCGCCGAGGTCGGTACCAACCACTGTCTGGGACCCAGGAGGGACGTCGATGGCAACAGCCGGTCTCCCGTTTGACGATCGCGACGGCTTCATCTGGTATGACGGGCGCCTGGTTCCCTGGCGCGACGCCAAACTGCATGTGCTGACCCACGCGCTGCATTACGCAAGCTGTGTGTTCGAGGGCGAACGCGTCTATAACGGCAAGGTATTCCGCCTCGACGACCATAATCAGCGGCTGATCAACTCGGCCAAGATACTCGGTTTCGAGGTTCCCGCCAGCCTCGATGACCTGACGCGGGCGACGCAGGAGGTCGTCAGCAGCAACAACATCGTTGACGGATATGTTCGGCCGGTGGCGTGGCGCGGCGCCGAGATGATGGGGGTGTCGGCCCAGGCCAGCACGATCCATCTGGCACTCGCCGCCTGGGATTGGCCGGCCTATTTCTCGCCCGAGGCGCGCGCTAAGGGCATCCGGATGAAATGGGCGAAATGGGCCCGCCCGGCGCCTCACACCGCACCGACCCAGGCGAAGGCAGCCGGCCTCTACATGATCTGCACGATGTCAAAGCACGACGCCGAGGCAGAGGGCTATGACGACGCGCTGATGGTCGATTGGCGGGGCCAGCTCGCCGAGGCGACCGGCGCCAATATCTTCCTCGTGATCAATGGCGAGTTGCACACGCCGACACCGGATTGCTTTCTCAACGGCATCACGCGGCAAACCGTGATCGGTCTTGCCAAGTCCCGCGGCATCAAGGTGATCGAGCGCGCGATCATGCCAGAGGAGCTGGCGAAGGCCGACGAGGTGTTCCTGACCGGTTCGGCCGCTGAGGTCACGCCGGTAGGCGAGATCGTCGGCGCGCACGGCCATTACCGCTTCACCCCGGCGGCGATCTGCCGCCTGATGTGGGAAGACTTCGACCGGCTCGTCGGCAAGAGTGTCCAGGCCAGCGCCGCCTGACGCGCTAACCCAATAAGGCAATCAACGATCGATGTCGGGGCGGAAGAGGCGCCCCGACATTTCAGCGCTTGATGAAAGGATCGCGGGCCCGGGCAGTCACTTCGATCGCGGAATAATCACCTTCTCCTCGACGACGAACGATTTTATGCGGCCGATGAACAGCGCGCCGTCATCATGGAGGCGTTTCGCCTCTGGTGAGGCATTGGCTTGCCGCATCGCCTCATAATCATCGTACCAAAGCTCCGCGATGCCATCGATCTCGACCTCGGTCGTCGGGATGTCAGGGCGTCGGCGCTCCTCAAGAATATGATTCTGAACATAGCGGCGAACGCCGGGTACGGCATGAGCCAGGGGAGCATGCGTTTCCACCCAGTGCCGCATGAATTGCTCGTGCGACAATTCGGGTTTGCGGGTCAACAATCCGACAGATTTGATCATATGGCAGGTCCTCCCTGCCGGAATGCTGTCGCCCCCCAGCCTCTTCGGGCAACAAAAAAGAGGCCCGCCGAAGCGGGCCTCCAACCGGCACCGTCGAGAGAGAGCGCTTATGGGAAGACGATCTCGACGCGACGGTTCTGCGGCTCCCGCACGCCGTTGGCGGTCGGCACGCGGTTGTCGTTTTCGCCGCGGCCACTCACAGCCATCTGGCTGCGGGGTACACCCAACTGCGCGAGCGCACCGGCAACCGCATTGGCCCGCCGCTCCGACAGACGCTGGTTGTAGCCAGGCGAACCGGACCGGTCGGTGTAGCCGGTGACCTGGATGCGCACCGGGGCACCTGACCGGAAGGCATCAGCCGCCTGCCGGATGATCTGCATCCCGTCGGCCGTGATCGTCGCCTTATCCCAGTCAAAGAACACCAGGAAGGTACGCTGTGCCGGCATCGGCGCCGCCATCGGCGGTGCCGGAGGAGCGGCAAGCGGCGGCGGCGGCGGCGGGCCGAAGCGATAGACCAGGCTCGCCATCAGCGTGTGGTTCTCGTAGTCGCTCTTGTACCGGGCCGTTGTGCCGGGGACGCGGAACGAGGCTGGCGTGGTTGCCAGGTAGCGATAGTCGACGTCGAGAGCGACATTTGGCGTCATGTTGTAGCGGAGACCGGCGATCGCCTGATATCCGAACTCCCAGTCGTCGTCGTTCAGCAACTGGCCGCGACCGGGGATCTTGGCCTGATCGACAACATCGACCGCACCGACACCGCCACCGATATGCGGGGTGACCGGCCATGGCATGGCCATGCCCCACCGGCTCAGATCGATGTCGTACAGCACGTTAGTCATGATCGCGTGCGAGCTGCGGCTGCCGCTCACATTTGAGGAGCTGAAGCCGCCGATGCCCAGTCGGCTGAGATCGTTGTTGCGGTACGTGTACTCCTCTTCAAAGCGCCACGGCCCCATCTCGTAGCCGCCGCGGACACCGACCGCGTACCCGTCGCTGTATTTTGCCTTGAGCGATGGACCGCCGGACAGCCGATCGGTCTGGTCTTCGAGCACGTTCCAGCCCGCCTCGCCGCCGAGGTACAGCGTCTGGGCCATAGCATTACTGATAGAGATAATCCCAACGGCCGCAGCAATACACGTGCCGGCCGCCAATGTGATCCGCCTCGACATTGGCTACTCCCCTAAGCGCCACAAAACCAAAGAGCAATCGCTCGGGTGGGTATACGCCTGGATTTCCAAAACGATCCCCAACTGATTGAATGCTCGCTTCTGAAATATCAGAACTAGCGATTCATTACTTTCAACCAGAGCGCAATCAGGGAACGATTATCTAGATGATAGCGTTAGGAAGACATCTATCGAGCCTCGTGCCGGTTACGATGAATTGCCGCACAGATCATCCTGGCGGCGTGGGCAATCGCGGCACGGCTCTACTGTAACCTGCATAATTGATTCGGTGTTTCCGGTCGAACGACTGAGCTCACGAGAAAATCTCGACAAGACGTTTGCCGCATTTCGATGATGTTGTACTAATGAGTCGAGCCTTTTGGCGGGAACGACATGGAACGGGGAGCGGGATGGCTGCGGATGCGAAATATCAGGGGGCATATCCGCACCTCGTTACCAAGATAATCGCGAGTTATGTCTCGCATCATAATGTCGCTCCAGAACAGATCCCTGAGCTGATCAGCGCGGTTCACCAGATCATCGACGGGCTTGGCAAGCCCACCGCGGCCCCGCCGGGGACGCCCACACCGGCGGTCCCGGTGCGGCGATCGGTCCAGCGCGATGCGGTTGTATGTCTGGAGTGCGGCTGGAAAGGGAAGATGCTGCGCCGTCATCTCAGCACCCGGCACGGGCTCGGCGGCGAGCAATACCTCAAACGCTGGAATCTGCCGAGCGATCATCCGCTGACCGCCCCGATATATTCCGAGCAGCGGTCTTCGCTTGCCAAGGAACTCGGGCTGGGCCGCGGCGGGCGCGCCATTCCCGATCAGGCACCGACCCCAAGCGAACCTCGCCGGCGGGGCCGGCCGCGCGGCAGTACGCGACAGGCGCGAGACCCCAGCGGAACCGCCTGACGCCGGGCATCCGGGAATTTCCGGTCAGAGTTTGGGAAGTACGTTCTCAGTCAACGCCATGAAGGTATCGTGGCTGAGCGGCGCACAGAGCAGATAGTCCACGCCGATCTCCTCGCGCAGCCGCATGATCTCATCGAGCACCTTATCGGCGGTGCCATGAATGATGACCTCATCCAGATAGCGCCGTACCGGATCACCGCCGGGGGCGTTCGGGTCGGCAACGCCAACCGGTCGGTGTTGCGCCCCGAAATACGAGTCGACGATCCATTGCGCGCCGCGCCGCGCCACTCCGGCGGCCTTCTCGCAGGTCTCACCGATCGCCAGTAATCGCGCCACCGGCAGATCGCGCCCCCGCATCATATGCCCCGCAGCGGCGAGACGGTCGGCGTAGAAGCGGCGTTTGCGACCGATGTCACGATGCGCGGCGTGCGGATCCATCAGGATCGAAAAACCGCGGCTCGCCGCCCAATCGATTGCCCCCTCCGATGTCGCCGCCATCCAGACCGGCGGGTGCGGCTGTTGTGCCGGCTTGGGCAACACCTCGACACCCTCGAACCGATAATGCTGCCCGGTGTAGGTCAGACGCTCCTCGGTCCATGCCTTGAGAACGATGTCGACCGCCTCGTGAAAGCGCGACGTGCTCTCATCGGGCGAGATGCCGAAATTCTCGAATTCGACCCGCGCGAAACCGCGCCCGGCTCCCCAATTGACCCGGCCCCCGGAAATGACGTCGAGCAGCGCCACCTCCTCGGCGAGGCGCAGCGGATGATAGAATGGCGCCAGCGTTACCCCGGTGCCGATCCGCAGGCGCGTCGTGCGGGACGCCGCCAGCACACCCATCATGTGCACCGACGGGCACACGCTGAAACTGCTGAAATGGTGCTCCGCCAGCCAGACCGCGTCGTAACCCGTGCGGTCCATAATCTCGATGCGCTGCAGCGCGCGGGCATAAACCGAGGCGAGATCGACCCGCCGCTCCGGCCAGCTGAAGAATTGCAGGACGCCAAATTTCATTCGCCGCCTCCGCCCGCTTTTCGCGCTGTCTCCGATACCGTGAACGCCGCCGAGGCGGTATAATCAACGTCAAATCGCGAAAAGACTTCGCGTAACGAGGAGTGTTTTCATGATGACCCCGCGCCAGGCGGCGTTCCGTGCCGACTATCGCGCCCGCATCTCGCCCTGGTATAGCGGCCTCGCCCATGTCGTGGTCATCGCCGCGTTGGGACTGGCGACGATCTGGTACTGCGCCCGGCACGTCGTCTCCCCGAGCGTCACGGAATGGCTGGTCGTGCCAGTGGTGTTCCTCGGCTGCAACGTGTTCGAATGGGCCTTGCATCGCTTTATCATGCACCGCCCGGTCAAGGGCTTCATGGGTATCTACAAGCGGCACACGCTGGCGCATCACCAGTTCTTTACCGACGCCGAACCGACGGTCGACAGCGCGCGGGATTTCCGCATTACGTTCTTTCCACCTTACGCGCTGACCACGTTCATCTGCATGTCAACCGCTGGCGGGGCAGTGCTCGGCTGGCTGTGGTCGGCCAATGCCGGCTGGCTGCTGGTTGCGACCACCACCAGCATCTATCTCAACTACGAGCTGTTTCACTGGGGCTGCCACGTCAAGGATGACCGGATCGTGCGGCACATCCCATTCATGAACACGATCCGCCGGCACCACATCGCGCATCACGACCCGGCGATCATGATGGGCCGCAACATGAACCTGACCTATCCAATCGCCGACTGGCTATTCGGGACCAGCGATCTCGATCGCGGCCTCTTCGGCCATGTCTTCAACGGCTATGACGCCCGGTTTCGCAAGACCAACCTGAAGCGCGCCCGCAACACCGCGGCGGATTCGCGGCTGGCCCCGGTTAAGGCCTAGCGCCAATGGCTGACGTGCACGTCAAGCGCGCGATGCCGTCGCTGATCGGCGGCATCTTTACCGCTGTTGCCGTCTTTGTGCTGTGGCTGCTGCTGTTCGGCACGGCGAGCGTGCCGTTGATCGCACTCGGCGCAGTGGTGTCGCTCGGCCTCGGCACCTGGATCCGGCTCGCCGATCTCTAGCGGCGGCCGGAATCAACCCCGCCGCCCCTTATCGATATTCCACAGAAACGGCAGCGGCGCCTCGATCCGGCCGGTGAGATCGCTGCGATAGGCCGAGCGGGCTCGGTATTCCCCGGTCGGGATGTAAGGCACCACCTCGAAGGCGCGCTGCTGGATCCGCCGGGCGATATCGGCCCGCTCCTGATCGTCGGCGGCCCGGAACCAATCGGCACGCAACTTCTCCAACACGGCGTCGGTCGGCCATCCCGGCGGCGATGCCGTCCCATTGGCGCGCAGCATCCGATTGGTCGCCGGGTTGACCATGTCAAATGCGGCAAACGACGTGACATAGACGTTCCAGCCGCCCTGAGCCGGGGATTCGCGGCTGTTGATACGGCGGATCGCGGTGCCCCACTCGCTGGTCGCGAGGTCGACATCCAGCCCGAGGCGCTTGAGCAATTCGTTGGTGACCAGCGCTTGCGCGTGCAATTGAGGGATGTCGGTGGGGTCGACCAGGACGATGCGTTCACCCTTGTATCCCGCCTCGGCAATCAGCCGCCTGGCCTTGTCGAAATCGCGCGGCCCAGCCAACACCTCACCGCCGGCAGGGTCGGCCCCCTGCCAGGCGCAGGCCCAGACCGACGCGCAGGTGCGCCAGTTGACCGGGTCTCCGGCCACCGCCGCCATGTAGTCGCGCTGATCGACGACCGCGAGCACCGCCTGCCGCATCTTCATATTGTCAAAGGGCGGGTAGAGCTGGTTGAACCGCACCGTGCCGATATAGCCGGTGCCGTCGCTCACCGTGACATTCGGGTCATGCGCCAGCGATGGCACGTAATCGTTCGACAGGTTCTCCCAGTAATCCACCTCGCCCTGGTTCAGCGCGTTGAGCGCCGTCGCGGCGTCGGGAATGTACTGCCACTCTACCCGGTCGAGTTTGACCTGCTTGCCGCCAGTCGCCCAAGCCGGCGGCTCGGCGCGCGGCACATAGGCCGCATTGCGCTGGAAGACGACCTGATGCCCGGGCTGCCAATCGGACATCGCCATCTTGAACGGCCCCGATCCCGTCGGGTCCTTGATCTGGGTAAAGGGATCCATCTGGGCGAGCCGTTCGGGGAGGATGAACGGTGTCGGCGCGGTCAGAGTGGCGAGCGCCTGCAACACCGGAAAGCGCTCTTTCAGGGTGATACGGAACTGCCGTTCGCCGGTCGCCTCGATCGCCGAAGCGGCGGCAAGCAGCGGCTGGCCGTAGCTGTCGTTGCGTACTCCCCAGCGCTTCAGCGACGCCACGACATCGGCGCCGCGCACCGGCTGCCCATCATGAAACGCCAGCCCATCGCGCAGGCGGAAATCCCAGACGAGGCCGTCATCGCTCGCGGTCCAGCTTTCGACCATCTGCGGGTGCGGCTGCCAAGCGCTGTCGACCGCGAACAGCGTGTCATAGACCATATAGCCGTAATTGCGCGTGATGTAGGCGCCGGTCCAATACGGGTCGATAACCGCGAGATCGGCGTGCGGCACAAACCGCAGAAGGGACTCGGCCGCGGCGGGAAGCGTCGCGGCCGTCATGGCAAGGGCCGCGGCCGCACCGAGCGTCGCGGCAGCCAGCAGCTTCCGCATGGAACCGTCAGTAGCTGAGAAATGCCTCCTGGATTTGCCCCACATCGGTGGTCGTAAGCAACATCAGCATCAGCAGGATGCGCGCTTTCTGTGGGCTGAGATCGGAGCCGCCGATAATCCCAGCCTCCCGCAGGCGGCGGCGCGGGGCGACGCGGCCGGTGGCGCGACTGCATTGCACGACCACGGTACCGGCTTCCGCCGCCGCCCACAGCGCCCTCTGCTGCGACGGGCTCGGCATCCCCGGCGCAAACCCGGCCGAGATCAGCCCGCGCGCTCCGGCATTGATCGCCGCCTCGACCAGATCGCCATCGGCGCCGGCATAGGCATAGATCACATCGACCCGCGGCAATTTCGTGATGTCGAGCGCGGCGAAGGGAGTGTCCGGCATGTGCAGCTGCAACGGCGCGCGAAAGAATTGCGGGCCGTCGCCATCGACATGGCCGAGCGCGCCGTAATCCAGCGAGCGGAAGGTCTGCACCCGATAGGTCGAGGTCTTGACGACATCGCGGGCCGGGTGGATTTCGTCATTCATCACCACCAGTACGCCCATGCCGCGCGCCTTGGCTGACCCCGCGACACGCAACGCGTTGACGAGGTTCATCCCGGCATCGGTACCTAGCGCGCTGGCGGGCCGTTGCGCGCCGACCAGCACGACCGGCTGCTGCACCCGCAATGTCAGGTTGAGGAAGAATGCTGTCTCCTCGAGTGTCGCGGTGCCGTGCGGTATGACAAAGCCGGCGAGCGACTTATCCTCCTCCGCCAGACGATGGATCAGGTCGCGGATCTCGATCCACTCGGCAGGGCCGAGCGCCGTGCTGCCGACCTGCCGCACCGTGATCGGCACCGGCTCGGCGACCTGCCGCGTGTCGGCAAAGCGGTCGAGCAATTCCTCACAGGTCAGCTTCTTGCCGAAATCGGGATAGTCAAGAACATCCAGGGAGCCGGATCCCAGAGAGGAAATCGTGCCGCCCGTGCCGATCACCGCGATGCGGGGAAGCGATGCCATAAACCACCCTCCTTACAGCCGCAGTGTCGCGATCACCCCGCGCAGGACTTCCTCGTCGGTGGCGTCAGCGAGCGGCATGGAAAATTCCAGTGCGGTGACCAGACCCTCATATCGTGCCCGCAATTTGCCGGCGATTTCGTCGTATGTACCAACCACGGCGTAGCGATCGAGCATCTCGTCATCGACCAGGCCGGGCATCTCCTCCCAGCACTGGCTTCGCGCCAAGCCTTGCAAGCGGCGTGCTACCTCGCCGTAACCTTCGCCCTCGAAGGCGGCGATATAGGCCGGGGTCGAGGCATAAAACGCCACCCGCGACCGCACGTCGCGCACCCGCTCATCGAGCATAGCCCGGTTCCCCGCCGTCGCCACCAGCGGCATCGCGCTCATCGCGAAGCCGCTGAAATCGCGGCCGGCCTTCGCCGCGCCCTTGCGCGCGGCGGGCAGCATCGTGTCGGCAATGTAGCGTGGCGTGGCGATCGGATGGGCGCGGATGCCGTCAGCGACCTCGCCGGCGACCTGGCACATATACGGGTTCACCGCCGCCAGCTCGACCCGGATGTTGGGGTGTTCGATCGGCGCTGGTGCAAAGAGCGGCACCATTAGGCTGAGCTTGTAGTGCTCGCCCTGAAAATCGAGCCTGCTGCCGTTTTGCCAGCAATCCCAGATCGCTCGCAACGCCTGAACATATTCCCGCAGCCACGGTCCCGGCGCCGACCACGGCACCCCGAAACGGCGCTCAATATGCCCCCTCACCTGCGATCCGAGACCGAGGATAAAGCGGCCTCCCGACAGACGCTGCAATGTCCATGCGGTCATCGCGGTGATGGTCGGGCTGCGCGGAAACGCCACCGCCACGGCGGTCGCCAGGCTGATGCGCCGCGTTGCCTGCGCCGCCAACGCCATTACGATAAACGGGTCGTCGCGGGTCTCCTCGGTGAGGATGCGGTCATAGCCGAGCGCCTCGGCTCGCGCCGCATCGGCCGCGACCTGCGTGATATCGAGGCCACCCGCCGCGACCCGCACGCCCGGATCCAGCTTGCCGAGCGGCAGGAGGGCCTCGACCTCCATCTCAGCCGAACTTGCCGGCGATGTACGTGTAGAACGCGCGCAAGGTCTGAGCCTCGGCACCCTCGGGACGGCCGGGACGGCTTCGGTTATTCCACGCCATCACGTCGACATGCGCCCAGGGGGTGCCAGGCTCGACAAACGATTGCAGGTATAAGGCGGCGGTGATCGCACCGCCATGCGGGCCATCAGAGACGTTGTTGAGGTCGGCGATCTTGCTGTCGAGCAGCCGGCGATATCCCGGCCATAGCGGCATCCGCCACAGCGGATCATCCACCGCGCTGCCGGCCTCCAGAATGCCATTGGCCAGCGCATCGTCATTGCAGAACAGCGCCGGCAATTCCGGCCCGAGCGCCACCCGCGCCGCACCGGTCAGCGTCGCGGCGTCGAGCAGAATCGCGGGGCGCTCAGTGCACGCCTCGGCGAGAGCGTCGCACAGGATCAGCCGACCCTCGGCATCGGTGTTGCCGATCTCGACGGTCAGGCCTTTGCGTGTCTTGACGATATCGAGCGGCCGCATCGCGTTGCCCGACACCGAATTCTCAACCAGCGGCAACAGGATGCGCAGCCGCACCTTGAGACCCGCCGCCATGATCGCCTGCCCGAGCCCGAGCATGATCGCGGCGCCACCCATGTCCTTCTTCATCATTTTCATGCCGGAGGCAGGCTTCAGATCGAGACCGCCGGTATCGAAGCACACACCCTTCCCGACCAGTGTCACCTTCGGCGCCGACTCGTCACCCCAGGTGATGTCGACCAGTCGCGGCGCGCGCGTGCTGGCGCGGCCGACCGCGTGGATGGTCGGGTAGTTCTCCGCCAATAAGGCATCGCCGCAGACGATCCGGTGCCGCGCCCTTGCCTTATCCGCCACCGCGGTGGCGATCCCGGCAAATTCGGCCGGCCCCATATCGGAGGCCGGCGTGTTGATCAGGTCACGTGCCAGGAAGATGCCGGCCGCCAGCCTTTCGACCATGCCGCGATCGGCCCCTTGCGGCCAGACCAGATGGGCACCGCCCGGCTTTTTCTTGTCGCGATAACGGGTGAAGGCGTAGGTGCCAAGCGCCCAGCCCAAGGCCAGTTGCGTCGCATCGCCTCCGTCCGGCAGGCGGTCAAGCCGGTAAGAGCCCTCCGGCAGGCTTTGCGACATATCGGCAAAGGCCCACATCGCCGCCGCATCATCGCCGACGCCGATCAGAACCTGTGACAGCCGCCCGTCATCGCCGGGGATCAGCGCGACCTTGCCGGCCTCGCCGGTAAACGCGGTTGATCTGGTCCACTCGCGTTGCCGTTCGCCGGCTGCTTCATCCCAGGCTGCCAGCGTCGCTTTGGACACAGCGCTGACCGGAACAGCGCCCGCTTCGTCATCAATCAGGGAAAACGCCATCTGTCGGGCCTCGAGCAGTCCAGGCCCGACAGAATGCCCGCTTCGCCGCGGGGTTGGCTATAGCCGCTATTGCGCGGCGGCGACCATCGTCGGCGTATCGCGATATTGGTTCGCGAAAAGCTGCCGCAAGGCCGCCACCTTTGGCATGTCGTTGATCGCGATGTACGGCTGGTTCGGATGCAGCGTCAGGTAATTCTGGTGATACGCCTCGGCCGGGTAGAACGGGCGGTCCGGCTCGATCCTGGTGACAATCGGTGACGGAAAGATGTGGGTCTGATTGAGCTGGGCGATATAGGCGGTGGCGATCTGCGCCTGCTGCGGCGTCATCGGGAAGACGGCCGAGCGATACTGCGTGCCGGTGTCCGGCCCCTGCCGGTTCAACTCGGTGGGATCATGCGCCACCGAGAAATAGATCTGCAGGATGCGACCGTAGCTGATCCGCCGCGGATCGAAGGTGATGCGCACGCTTTCGGCATGACCGGTCGATCCTGTGCTGACCGTTTCGTAATTGGCGGTGTCCCGGGCGCCGCCGGCATAACCCGACACCGCGGATTCAACTCCGTCCACATGCTGAAAGACGCCCTGCACGCCCCAGAAGCAGCCACCCGCGAGCACCGCGACCTCCGGTACCCCGCGATCGATCGCCGGCTCGTCCATCGTGGGCGCCGGCAATGCATGGATTTCGTCGGCGTTGGCCGTGGCCACTAGCGACACCGCGCCGGCGCCAAGCAAAGCCACCAAGGACGCGACGCGAAGATTACAACGCATATCCGTTCTCCTAAGCCGCACCCGGCCGGAAGGTCATGGCGACACCGTTCATGCAATAGCGCAGCCCGGTTGGCTTGGGCCCATCGTTAAAGACATGGCCAAGATGGCCGCCGCAGGTGGCGCATGAGACCGCCGTGCGCTCCATGCCAAGGCTGCTATCCCGCGCGTTGGTGACGGCCTGCGCAGTGAGCGGCGCCCAGAAGCTCGGCCACCCCGTCCCGCTCTCGAACTTGGTGTCCGAGGAAAAGACGCCGCTATTGCATCCTGCGCAGGCAAAAATACCGTGCCCATGCTGGTTAAGCAGCGGGCTGGTAAAGGGGGCCTCGGTGCCGCTCTGGCGCAGCACGTCGTAAGCCGCCGGCGACAGCATGCGGCGCCATTCCGCGTCGCTGTGCGTTACCGCAAACTGGGCCGCCGAGGCGACCCGGCTCCCCTTGAGCAAACCGAGACCAGCAAGCAGCCCCATCGCACTGCCGGCCAGCAAAAAGCGGCGCGTAAGCATTGCCTTTGACCTCACGATCCTAACCATGCCGACTCTACGAATTAACTGTGCAGCCGGATGCGGCGATTTGAGAGCTATGCGTCGCGGTCACGCCGATGTGAGACCGCCATGCGCCGCTTTCTCAAACGATCGAGCGACCGCCATCAACAATAATGGTCTGGCCGGTGATGAACGACCCGGCGCGTGACGCCAGCAGCAGCGCCGCCCCCGCAAGCTCTTCCGGCTCCCCGAGCCGACGCAGCGGTGTCTCGGCTTCGCGCTTGGCGCGGCGTTCCGGATCTTCATAAAGCGCGCGCGCGAAATCGGTGACGATGAGGCCGGGGGCGATACAATTTACGCGTATCCCGTCGGGACCCCATTCCGCCGCAAGATTGCGGCACAAGGCGATATCCGCGGCCTTGGTGACACCATACATGCCGATCACAGTCGAGGAGGTCAGGCCGCCGATCGAACTGGTGAAGATGATCGAGCCGTCGCGCTTGGCCCGCATATCCGGCACCACGAGCTGCGCCAGCCAGAGATCGCTCAGCACATTGTTGGTCATCATCCGCTCGAAGAGCTGATCGCTCAGGTTTTCGAGCGAGCCGTAATACGGGTTGATCGCGGCGTTGCACACCAGGATGTCGACGGGGCCGAACGCCTCACGGGTTTGCTCGACGAGACGTTCGAGCTGCGCCTTGTCGGAGATGCGGGCGGCAACGGCAATCGCCTCCCCACCTTTGTCGCGGATCGCCGCCGCCACCTCATCGCACGCCTCCTGATGGCGCGACGAGATCACCACGCGTGCCCCCGCCTCGGCAAACGCCTCCGCAATCGCGCGACCTATGCCGCGCGACGAGCCGGTAACGATCGCGACCTTACCGGCAAGGTTAAAGAGCTTCACATTCCCTCACGCACCAAGGGGTTGCGCAGGATGCCGATGCCGGTAATTTCTATTTCGCAGACATCGCCATGCTTCAGATTGCGCGGCGCACCCTCGGTGCCCATCCACACGACATCGCCGGGGTACAGCGTCAGATAGCGCGACATGCGTGCGATGAACTTGGCAACCCCATGGATCATATGGTTGGTACGGAATTTATCCGTCACCTCGTCATTGACCCGCACGATGGTCACAGCCGCGTCAAGATCGAAATCCGTCTCGATCCAGGGACCCATCGGCTTGAACGTGTCGGTGTTCTTGGCGCGCCACAGCGTGCGGTCGTTGCGCTGCCAAGTGCGCTCGCTCATGTCGTTGCCGATCGTCCAGCCCAGCACGCAGGATAGCGCCTCGTGCTCCGAGATGTTTTTGGTCTTGGTGCCGATAACCGCCACCAGCTCCGCCTCGTATTGCACGAGCTCACCGGCGTCGGCGGGGATGACGATGTTCTCCCGGTGCGCGATCAGCGCGTTGTTGGCGCGGTAGCCGATATCAGCTTCCGGGGGAAGCTTGGGCTCCTCGCCGCGTTTTTTTGCCATCTCAGTGACGTGCTCGGCATAGTTGAGCCCGGCGGCATAGAACGTTCTGGGGATCACCGGCACGAGATATTTGACGTGACTGAGCTTGTACTTCGTCCTGGTCACCTCGTAGCCGGCAAACGGGTCGCCGTTGACCGCGACGACCTCGTCACCTTCGATGATGCCGTATGATTCCTGTCCGTTCGCCTCATAGCGGAGCCAACGCATCGCCTTCCTCCCATGCCCTGCGGCTGTTTTTGCATCATAACCGAGGCGGCGGCTCGAACAATGCGCGTGAGAGGTTAGTACCCGCGGGCTAAATCGACCCGATTTGGGATCGTTCGCCCGGCCTCGCAGCAACTGATCGCATCCCGAATGATATTCACCGCGGTTTCCGGGTGGGTCTCGGCAGCGACATGCGGCGTCACCACGATGCGCGAATGCCGCCAGAACGGATGATCGGCCGGCAGGGGCTCTTCCTGGAACACATCCAGCACCGCACCGGCCAGCTGGCCCGAGTCAAGCGCCGGGATCAGGTCGGCCTCGACCAGGTGACCGCCGCGCCCGGCATTGACGATCGCCGCGCCCCGCGGCATGCGGGCAAAAGCGGCGGCATTGAGAATGCCGGTGGTCTGCGGCGTGAGTGGCAAGAGGCAGACGACGATTTCGCTCCGCCTCAGCAGCGCGTCGAGACCGTCCTTGCCGGAATATGTCGCAAAGTCCGGCACCTGCTTGGGGCTGCGACTCCACCCGGCGACTTCAAAACCGATCGCCCGCAGCCGCTGGGCCGCCACCTGGCCGAGCGCGCCAAAGCCGAGAATGCCGACCGGCCGCTCGGCGGCGTTCTTCTGCGCCCGCTCCTCCCAGACGCCGGCCAGTTGCTGCGCGCGGTAATCGAGATCCTGCCGATGCAGGCGCAGAACACTGAGCGCGATGTACTCGCTCATCGCCTCAGTCATATAGGGATCGACGAGACGCACCAGCGGCACCTGCCGCGGCCAGGTGGGGTCGCGGAGAACGTGGTCGATACCGGCGCCGAGGCTGAAGATCAGCTTCAGGCTTGGCAGCGAAGCCAGCAGTCCCGGCTCTGGGTGCCACACCAGTGCATAGTCGATATCGGCAGGTTCGCCTGTCTCCGGCCAGAAGCGGACCTCGTGATCCGGCAGCGCTTCGGTAAGCGGTGCTCGCCAGCGCGCCGTCGAAGCCGGGCCCGAACGAAATAGAATGGCCATGCGTCAGTCCTTAAGTGAGCCCCGCCTCGGGCAAGCTGGCCGTGAGGCGGCCCCGCATAGCAAGCTGCAGGCCCGCCCCGTCTGCAGCGCGAGATCCCGCGCGGGTCAGCGTGGCATCAGACGAACATTGCCGCCGGCAAACGCCGCGCAGCTTTGCCGCAGCAACACCCGTCGCAGCGACGCGAGCGGCAGATAGCCGAGCACGCGGATCAGCAGCCAGCGCGAGAACAAACCGGCGCCCTCGCGGCGCCGCGCCCACAGCCAGGCGCGCGTCAAGGCGCGCCTGATCGCTCGCGCCTCCACCCCCGGGGCCAGCATGTGGTCGGCAAGAAAATACGACAACGCCAGATTGAGATCGTGCGCCGTCTGCGGTCCACCATCATTGAGGCGGCCCGGCGCCTGCTCCGGAGCCATCGTCACAACGGCATCAACAGCAGCAAAGGGTCCCCGAGCGGCGAGGCGAAGCAGCAGCGAATAGTCCTGCACGAAGATGCGACGGTCACAACCACCGACGCCTTGAGCGAGCGCTGTGCGCGTCAGGCACTGGCTGGGGCCGAGCAGCAGGTGCCGCAGCAGTGTCGGCAGGGCGGGCTCGACCCGCACGGAGGGTGCGCGCGTCATCGGTGTGGCCGATGGCGTGTTCACCGCCGCGAAGGCTGCCGCCTCGCTCTGGTATTTCTGTCCCAATCCATAAGCCATCGAGGCGGCGGGATAAGTCTCCAACGCCTCGCGCAGAAACTGCGTGGCATCCGGCAGCAGCAGGTCATCAGCGTCGACGAATTTGATCATGTCGTAGCGGGCGGCTTCAATGCCACGGTTCGTTGCGACACTCGGACCCTGATTGGACTGCCGCAGCAGCGTTACTTCTGGCCATTTGGCGGTCCGGGATGACAGCAGTTCTGCCGAACCATCGGTCGAGCCGTCATCGATAAAGATGTATTCACGAGCGAAATCACCGCGCTGGCATGACAGCCCGTGCAGCAGCACTGGCAGATAGGGCGCCTTATTGTATACCGGCACGACAAAACTGACGCCGGGCGCCAGCGTCACGGCGAGAGGCCTGGTACGTCAGGTCGGCGCTGCGCCCAAGGCCGCGCCTCCTCGAACAGCGCCGCGGCATGCAGGAGCGCCGCGTCGCCGAGATGGGGGCCGACCAGCTGCAACCCGATCGGCAACCCGTCCGCACCCCAGCCGCACGGCAACGTCACCGCCGGGTTGGTCGAAAGATTGAAGGGCAAGGTATACGGGTACCACGCATTGCGCACGGTGTCGGTGGAGAGACCGTCGATCTCGATCGGGGCGAAGAAATCGTGGTCGATCGGCAAGGCGGTGCGCGCCAGCGTCGGAGTAGCGACGATATCGTAATGCTCGAACCAGCTCTGCACCTCGCGAAAGATGCGGGTGCGCTCGAACATCGCCTGCTGCAGCGCCACCGCGCTGTGGGCCGCGCCGGTATCCATCTGGCGGCGCAGGGTTTCGCTGATGCGGTCCCCGTATTCCGCGACATAGCGGCGGAACCGCGCGTTCCAGAAGGATTGCGTCAGGATCAGCCAGACCGGTTCGGTGCTGGCGAACTCATCCTCGATCAGTTCGACGATGGCGCCGCGCTCGCCAAGCGCCGCCAACCCGGCCTCGCAGGCCTCGCCCACCTCGCGCGCCAGCACCGCGTTGCCGAGATAAGGTCGCCAGGCGATACGCACGCCGGCCAGGTCTCCCTCGGGACGCGCGGCGGCAACGAAATCCGGCACCGGCAGGCCGAGCGAATGCGGATCGCAAGGGTGCGGGCCGCACATCGCGTGCAGCATCCACGCAGTATCGGCGACCGTGCGGGTCATCGGCGTAATGTGCGACTGATTCCCGAACCCGTCCGGCGTCAAATCATGCGGCACCAGTCCGAGCGTCTGCTTGAAGCCGACGACGCCACAACAGGCCGCCGGGATGCGGCTTGATCCGCCGCCATCGGTGCCGATGCCGATCGGCCCGAGCCCCGCCGCCACCGCGGCAGCGGCGCCGCCACTCGAGCCTCCCGGCGTGCGCGACCCGTCCCAGGGGTTGGCGGTGCGTCCGAATAGCGGCGCCTCGGTAAAGCACTTGTGGCCGATTTCAGGGGTCGCCGTCTTTCCGACGAGGATCGCGCCAGCTGCTTTCACCCTTGCCACCGAGGGGGAATCCGCCGCCGGCACATTGTCGGCGAAAACCACCGAGCCGAAAGTCGTGCGCACTCCGGCGGTGTTGACCAGATCCTTGACCGTAAATGGCAGCCCGTGCAGCGGTCCCAGCGCATCGCCGCGCATCACCGCCGCCTCGGCCTGTCGCGCCGCCATGCGCGCTGCATCGGCACAGATGGTGATAAAGGCGTTGAGCGTGGGCTGCGTTGCCTCGATGCGGCGCAGCGTCGCCTCGACGATCTCGACCGGCGACACCGCGCGGCACGCCACCAGTGCGGCAAGCTCTGTCGCCGGGGTAAAGGCGTGTTCGTCGCTCATCGGCCGCAGTCTACTCCATCGCGTGCGCCGCCGCGCCGGCCGGCATGCGCCGCTTGGCCGGCCGCAACAACAGGATCAGCGGCGCCGCGACGATCACGATCAGCATCATCAGTTTGAAATCGTCGATATAGGCGATCATCGAGGCCTGCCGCGTGATCTCGGCGTTGAGCGCGGCGATGCCTTGCGGCACCGTCAGGCTATACCCCTGACCGAGGAAAGGAGCGCGGGCAAGCGGGTTGTCCGGCCTTATATGCTCGCTCAGCTGCGCGTGGATGATCTGGGTGTTCTGCGCCAGCAGGGCGACGACGGCGGAAATACCTACACTGCCGCCGACATTGCGCATCAGGCTGAAGATCGCCGTACCCTGGGTCAGAATGTTGCGTGGCAGGGTCGAGAACGTCACCGTACTCAGCGGGGTGAAGACAAAACCCAGGCCAAACCCCTGCAGGAGCCCCGACACCACGATCGGCGACATGCCCATCTGCAGGGAAAACCCGGTCATCTGCCACATCGCGATGGTCGTCATGGTCAGGCCGAACAGGATGATGATGCGGATATCGATGCGCCCGACCAGCCGCGCCACGATCAGCATAGCCGCCATCGTGCCAATACCGCGCGGCGCCGTAACAAGCCCGGTCGTCACCACCGGGTAGTTCATCAGATCCTGCAACAGCAGCGGCAGCAATGTCATCGTGCCGTAAAGCGGGATGCCGACCAGGAACATCAGCAATGTTCCGGTCATGCAGTTGGTGTCTTTCAACAGATCGCGATTGAGGAATGACCGGTCGGTCGCGGTCACCGTATGGACGATGAACAGGTAAAACCCGAGCGAGGCGATGATCGCCTCGATCCAGATCTCTGTCGAGCCGAACCAGTCTTTCAGCTCGCCGCGATCGAGCAGCATCTGCATCGCGCCGATCGCGAGGCTGAGGGTCGCGAAACCGAAGAAGTCGAACGGCTCGCGATGGCCGTGCCGCGTTTCGTGGATGAACACGAAGATGCCGGCGGCGGCGAGCGCGCCCACTGGGACATTGATGTAAAACACCCAGCGCCAATTGTAGTAATCGGTCAGATAGCCGCCGAGCGCCGGTCCAACGATCGGACCGAGGATGACCCCCATACCCCACACCGCCATCGCCTTGGCATGACGCTCAGGCGGGTTGATCTGGAACAGCGTCGCCTGCGACAGCGGCACCAGGGCGGCGCCGCAAATCCCCTGGATCAGCCGATAGATTACCAGTTCGATGAGCCCGGTCGCGGCGCCGCACAGCGCGGACGCGACGGTGAAGCCAATCACCGAGATCAGGAACACGTATTTGATGCCGAACCGGCTGGCCAGCCACCCCGTCAGCGGGGTCATGATCGCAGCCGCGACGATATACGAGGTTACAACCCAGGCGATCTGATCCTGAGACGCCGACAGGCTGCCCTGCATGTGTGGCAAGGCGACATTGGCGATCGTCGTGTCGACGCCCTGCATGAACGTCGCCATCATGATCGAGGCAGTGATGGCGACACGGTTGGCCGGGCGACCCGCGGCCGCCTGGCTGCCGGCGCCGATCAATGCCGCGCCTCTCCTGCCTTCGCGGTACTGGTCAAGCCTTCGAGCCACGTCAGCCACGGGCGGGGATGGCGCGTGTCGACCTCAACCGTCGCACTGAGCCCCGCCTGCAACGGCAGGTTCTTATCGGCACAGTTCAGCAACAGCCGCACCGGCAGGCGCTGCACGACCTTGACCCAGTTGCCGGTCGCATTTTCCGGTGGCAGGAGCGAGAAGCTGAGCCCGGTACCGGGGCTGAGGCTATCGACGGTGCCGCTGCAGTTGGCATCCGGATAGGTGTCGATATCGATGGTCGCCTGCTGGCCCGGACGCATGTGGGTCAGCTCGGTTTCCTTGAAATTCGCCTCGACCCAGACGCGGTCCGACATCATCGAAAAGACCGGCGTCGACGCGGTCACGTAAGAGCCGACCTGCAACTGATCGACCTTGGTCACGATCCCCGGCTCGGCGGCGTGTACGCTGGTATACGACCAGTCGAGCTCGGCCCTGTCGAGCGCCGCCTGCGCCCGCTGCACCGCGGGATGCTGTTCGACCGGCAGGTCGGGATTGCCGGCGAGTTGGGAGAGGCTGTTGGCCAGATCGGCCTGCGTCGACAGCACCTTCTGCTGCGCCATGTCCACGGCGTTCGACACCTGGTCAAAGGTCGAGCGCGTTGCCACGCCAGTCGCCGCGAGTTGACGCTGCCGGTCATATTCGCGCTGCTGATAGGAGAGCGTCGCCTCGGCCGCCTTCTCGTCGGCCGCCCGCTGGCGGTAGGTTGCCCGGTAGCCCGTCACCTGCAACCGCGCCGCCGCGAGCTGCGCCTTGGCATCCTCCACGGCGATGCGGAACGGCCGGTCATCGAGCTGGAATAATAGCTGGCCCTTCTCGACACGCTGATTGTCGTGCACCACGATACTGGTAACCCGGCCCGACACATCGGTGCTGATCATCGTGCGCGCCGCCTGGACGTAGGCGTCATCGGTCGAGACGTATCGGCCGGTGGTCAGATACCACCAGCCTGCCCCGATAACGACAACCAGGGGTCCGGCCAGCATCAGCGGCATCCGCAACCGCTGGCGCAATGACCGCTGTGGCCGTGTCGTACTCCCCGTCGCGCCACGATCGCCCAGGACGTGGCTGACGCGGCTGAACCCATGGATCGGCGTCGAATCCTGGGTCTCGCTGGTCGATGTCATTGCGCGAAACCCACCGTCGCAAGGGCGTCCTCGGCGTAGTCGGACTCAAGCTCCGCCTCGGCCGACAGGGCGCTCGACCTTACCGGCTCGCCGGTGCCCAGCGGCACGCGCTCGCTCATGCTCGCATGCACCCGGCCCAGTAGACCGATGAGCACATCGGCTTCCTGGTGCGACAGGCAGTTCAGGACCTCATCGCGCGTCAGCGTCGCGACATCCCAGATGCGGCCGAGAATCGGACGGGCCTTGGCGGTCAGGAATAATCGTCGGGCCCGTCGGTCGCCGGGATCGGGCTGCCGTTCGATCCACCCCGCCTCTTCCATGCGGTCGATCTGCCGAACCAGCGTCATCGGCCGGACCTCCAGCAGATCCGCCAAACCCGCCTGGTTGATGCCCTCGTTACGTGCGAGGTAGCTGAGTGTCCGGCATTGCGCCCGGGTCAGGCCGAGACGCGTACCATTGTGGTCGAAGCGGCGCCCGAACAGGCGCGCCACATCATTGACCAGAAAGCCAAAACTGTGATTGAGCTCCACCGCATGCCTCGAACACAAGCATCACTGATCAGCGTCCGCACTGATAACTCGCCTGGCTGATGATAAGTCAATAATACGAATCAGCATTGCTGCCCATTCCGCACGAACGGAGGGCTGGTCTTCGCAAATGCGATAGCTAGGGAGGTGGGTAGGGCGGTGCGGCTTGTTGGCGCTGGTGAGCCAGCGCCAACATGGCGGAATTCAGCGGTTACACTCGGCGCCGCGTAGATTGCACTGTCGGCCGGTTCGTTTCTGGCAATTCTCGAGCGCGGCCAGCTGAGCGGCATCCTTGGTAGGCCGCTTGGCGCCTCCCCATACCTTGCCGTTGTCGTTCATCGCGATGGCGCCGCACTCATGCGCGCCGGTGCGAAAAACGACCTTGCATTGCGGCGATGCGCACCCCTTCAACGCGGTATCCTCGGCCGCGCGAGGTGAGGTCTCGTTCCAGCTGAAGCCATACTTCCCGGTGGTCTCGTCATGCGCAAAGGCGCCGTCGGCGGCCCAGGCCGGTGGACAAATCGCGGCGGCTATAGCGATAACCGCGGCAAACAGCGGCAGCCCACGACGCATCAAACCCTCCTTCAGAGTAACAAAATCCGCCGGTTAGCGGCCGCGGAAATGGCGGTAGAAATCAACGACTTCCGGGCTCTGCTGAAACCCGAGGACGATGCTGACATCGCCGGCACTCCGGCCTGCCAGCGGGATTGGCTGTTCGATGTGATCGGTGATGCCGCCGCGCCGGGAGGTCGCCGGAATATCGATATGAACGGGAAAGCTGCGCTTGCTGAGGATCGACTGGTCGGGTCCGGTGACCGCGACGAAATATTGCAGGTCGAGCCCGGTGCCGCCGCTCGCGGCTGGCCCCCGTTCGCCGATCACCACGACATCGAGCGTCGCCCGCAGACCCGGCCCGGAGCCTTCGCAATTCACCGTGACGTCGCTGAGGATGCCGTAAAATCCGACGCCCAGCGGCTGATGCGCAGCCCCCGGCGCGAACACCGCGGTTTGCGACAAGGGCTTGAGGATCGACGCCGACGGACAGGATACGGCCGATGCCGCGGCTGGCGTTTCGGACGATGACGACGATTTAGACGAACCGAACATCCCGCATCCCGACAAGACCAGAGCGGTTGCGACCGCGACGAACCGAACGACGCCGCGGCGCCGATGCCTCCCCAACCGCATAAATGAATCCGATCTCAGAGCGATTCGTGCGTTCCGTCGCAGAACGGCTTGTCCTGCGTGGCCTTGCAGCCGCAGAACCACACTTCCTGCGTCTCATCGGCGGTATAGAGCACCGGGCTGATGCCGGTGTCCTTGTGCGTCCCGTCACAGAAGGGCTGCTTGGCGCTCAGGCCGCAGGCGCACCAGAAATAGCGCTTGCCAGCTTCGACCGTCACGTTATACGGCGCCTTTTGCGCCGGAACCGGAGTGGCCATCTTTCGTCCCCGCCGTTGCCCTTGTTAATGTCCCGCACATCCGGGCGGCGGCGCGACTTTAGGCGACGCTTCCCGCCCGGACAAGTTGGGGCGGATGACCTTAAGTCAGATTTGGCGCAGGCAGATAGAAACGCATGGCGGTCTACACCGAAATCGGCGACGCGGAACTGCGCACGTTCACGGCGCTCTACGACATTGGCGATATCTTGTCCTGCAAGGGGATCGCCGAGGGCGTCGAGAACTCGAACTACCTGCTGACCACCGAGCGCGGCAATTTCATTCTGACCCTGTATGAAAAGCGGGTGGCGCGCGCCGACCTGCCGTTCTTCATCGCGCTGATGGACCATCTGGCGCACCATGGCGTCGCCTGCCCCACCCCCGTCCGCGCCCGCGACGGCGAGGCTCTGCGCGAGGTATGCGGTCGTCCGGCGGCGATCGTCACCTTCCTCAACGGCATGTGGCCGCGTCGCATAGCGCCCTACCATTGCGCCGGCGTCGGCCGCGCCCTGGCGCAATTGCACCTAGCGGGCGAGAGTTTCGGCATGGTACGGCCTAACGATCTCAGCGTCGCGGGTTGGCGCCGGCTTTACCTCGGCTGCGGCGAGCGCGCCGACGAGGTGCAGCCGGGGCTCGCCGATGAACTCGGCCAGGAACTGGAAACGCTGGCGGCGATCTGGCCGCGCGAATTGCCGACGGGGGTGATCCATGCCGACCTGTTTCCCGACAATGTCTTCTTTCGCGATGAGAAGCTGTCGGGGCTGATCGACTTCTATTTCGCCTGTACCGATTTCCTCGCCTATGACATCGCGATCTGTCTCAACGCCTGGTGCTTCGAGCCGGATCACAGCTTTAACGTCACCAAAGCGCGATTGCTGGTCGAGAATTATCGGGCGGCACGACCACTTTCGCCGGCCGAACTCAGCGCCCTGCCCCTGCTGGCGCGCGGCAGCGCGCTGCGCTTTCTGCTGACCCGCCTCTATGACTGGCTGAACCAGACCGCCGGTGCCCTGGTCAAGCCCAAGGACCCTAACGAATACTTGCGAAAACTGCGCTTTCACCGCAGCGTCGCGGGACCCGCCGGGTATGGCATCGATGCCTGACGTCGAGGTCTATACGGATGGCGCCTGCAGCGGCAATCCCGGCCCGGGCGGCTGGGGCGCGATCCTGCGCTATGGCGAGGTCGAGAAGGAACTGTCGGGCGGCGAGGCGCCGACCACAAACAACCGCATGGAGATGATGGCGGCGATCGTCGCACTCGAAACCTTGAAGCGGCCGTGCCGGGTGCAGCTCTATACCGACAGCCAATACCTGCGCGACGGCATGACCAAATGGCTGCCGGGATGGCAGGCGCGCGGCTGGCGCACCGCCGACAAAAAGCCCGTCAAGAACTCAGACCTCTGGCAGCGCCTGATGCATGCCGCCAAGCCGCACGAGATCGCCTGGAACTGGGTCCGCGGCCACGCCGGCCACCCGGAAAACGAACGCGCCGACGCGCTGGCGCGCGGCGCGATCGCAACAATGCGGGCCCAGTCGGCCTAGGCTCGGCCTTGGCGCCAGCGGTTTTCGGCTTGCTGGTGGCGTCACGCGGTGCGCCAATGGGTCTGGTTCCAGCTCAGAACCGGGAGCGCCGATGCCCCATTCCTGCGACACTCACCGTCAATGAAAGCGGTTCTATGCCATGGGTGGGGCGACCCTGAGAGCCTGGTAATCGGCGAGGTGCCGAGCCGGGCATTGCGGCCGCACGAGGTCCGCATCCGGGTCAGCGCCTGCGGCGTCAATTTCGCCGACCCGCTCCAGGTGGCTGGAAAATACCAGGTCAAACCGCCCTTTCCGTTCACCCCCGGCCTCGAAGTCGCCGGCGAGATCGCGCAAGCCGGCGCTGACGTGACGGCGCTGCATGTTGGGCAGCGCGTGCTGGCGCACACCCACGGGAACGCCTTTGCCGAGGAAGCCGTGGTGCCGGGCGCGGCGGCAGTACCGATCCCCGCCGCGATGGACGACGTCACCGCGGCAGCATTTCCGGTGGCCTATGGCACCTCGCATTTCGGGCTGACCTATCGCGGCGGGCTCAAAGCCGGCGAGACCCTGCTGGTGCTCGGCGCCGCAGGCGGGGTCGGGCTGGCGGCGGTGGAGATCGGCAAAAAGCTCGGCGCTCGCGTGATCGCCGCGGCCGGCGGCCCGGAGAAGCTGGCCGTTGCGAAGGCGCACGGCGCGGATGCGCTGATTGATTACCACAGCCAAAGCATTCGCGACCGGGTTCGGGAATTGACCGGCGGGCTCGGCGCCGATGTCGTGTATGACCCGGTCGGCGGCGATGCGTTTGACCAGGCATTGCGGGCGGTGAACTGGGAGGCGCGGATGCTGGTGGTCGGGTTCGCCGGCGGCCGTGTCCAGGCGGTGCCGGCCAATCTGATCCTGGTCAAGAACATCTCGGTACTCAGCGTCTTCTGGGGTGTGCATGGCGAGCGCCACCCCGAGATGATCAGCGCCGGCCTCGCCGAACTGCTCGGCTGGTGGCAAACCGGCCATCTCAAACCCCTGGTCGCTCGCACCTTCCCCCTCCGCGACATCGCCGCCGCCATGCGCGCCCTGCTGTCGCGGCAATACGCGGGTAAGATCGTGCTGGAAATCTAAAGATTTAAGGTTAACAGCCGGTTCCTGCACAAATTGAAGATAGTGTTCAACGTGAGACTCGTTTAGATATTCGCG
>JAFAYW010000073.1 GCA_019240125.1 Alphaproteobacteria bacterium | reverse complement strand
TGGCGGATAAGCCCCTGCAAAAATTAATATTTTCATCGCCGATTTTTGATCTTCGAACGATTATGGAATAATAAAATGTCAAGCCCCTAATGAAGAAGATACTGAATATTGGTTCCAAGCTTCTGGTAAAATCCATCTAAGGTCGCTCTCGCTAAGAGAGCCGCTCTGGCTTTTTTCCCACAAATCAGTGCGATGCCAATAAGTGCGATGAGATAGATCGTAGCGTTAATCCAATAACTGACTCCTTCGCGTTTACAGACATGCCGTTCAAAGAATATCGAATTACGAACCAAATAGTAAACACTAGAATCGGGTTCTTTAGTTAGAATATGCCCTATCAAAGGAATCTTCGATAGTTTAGATCTGGAAATGCCCCTTTCTTCCAGGATGACATCGTTTACGACTGCGTCCATGACTAACCACAAACCACCGCCCCTTAGGGCTATCCTATTGGTGAATTCGTAATCGTCACTGTACAATACGAAATCGGAATTGGGTAAACCAATCTCGGGAATTAGGCAGCTATAGAACAACATACCGCCGTATGGTCCAAAGTTCCTTGCAATTAGGCGGGGGACCACCAGTTCCGGGTGACATAATGCCGGTAACCTTCGTTTTCGAAGCTTTTTTGGGAGATCCGAGTAATTAAAGCCAAGAAAAGAGGATTTCTGATTTGTGAGAGTGGCGTTCGCATAGTCCGAAACGAACGATCCAAATACGGTTGGACGGTAGGCCAATACCGCAATCGGACGAGTGTCCGTTTCAGACTGCAACTTAGTTAGCTGACGAAAAAGAACGCTGACACAGCCCTTCGTCAACACATTATCGTGGTCGAGCAACAGGATCAAAGGGTGCTCTCTACGTAGAGCAACCTCCATGCCCACCCGAAATCCCACGGCAGAACCCGTGTTTCGGTCGAGTCTAATCCGGGTAAGCCATCCAGCGAATCTCGGTTGAGACAAGAACGCGAAATCAGATGTTGAGCCGTTGTCTACCAATACGCAATGCCCGACCCCCTCATCTAGGGTAGCTTGAAGAGTTTGACGCAATAGCGACTCACGATCGCCGTATGTAACTACAACAGCAATAATCTGCTCACCTGGCGCGGTCATGTATTTCTTCTACAACTACTATATCTTGTTTTAACCATGACGCTCCAAGCGGCTGCATTTTCCTCAGAATAAAATGCGAACCTGGCCAAGATAACGCCGTCAAGTACGGCGCCTGCTGACCTGGAGCGCGAGGTCGGTGGGCACGACCAAGACGGTCAGGCCGAGGCCGACACTGGTCGCTACTACAAGTGCTACCGATATGGGGGTGTGAAGGCTCCACAAGAGTACGCCGGTCGCTAGCACCATAACGGTTGGGGCTAGGAGGCGTCGCGCGAGCGAGGGGGGAAAGCGGGCGAAGGTGAGGAGGAGGATGCAGTCGATGGCGACGCGCAGGGTCCAGGCCAACGCGGCGCCCGGGAGGCCGAGCCAGTAGGTCAGGCCCAGGAGGAGCAAGACGAACGGGACGAACTCCACGGCATGGGATTTCGCGATGAGGTCGGGGCGGCCCTGCGCCTGCAATAGGGCGAAAGGGATGTAGGCGACGCCGTTGATCCAGGCGCCGAGCAGCACGATCACCCCGACCGGGGTGGCGTGGGCGGCGAAGTCCGGGTCCATCCACAGCCGGAGGAAAGGCCCGATCAGGAGCATTCCCGCCGAACACACCATCCCAAAGCCATAGGCCAGGGCAACCATCGCGTCGGCCGCGGTTTCAGTAGCGTTCGCGCGGTCGAGATGGGACAAGCGGGGAAAGACGGTGCGGGCGAGGGCGGCCGCGACGAGCTGCGTGCGCGACGCCAGGTTCATGGGCACCGTGTAATATGCCACGGACGCCGCGCCGAGCAGCCAGCCGACCATCAGCTGGTCGGCGCCATCGAGGATCGGGCTCAGGATGTTGGTCACACTGACCCAGGCCCCATAACCGAACAAGCGCGGCAACAGGGTTCGGTCAAAGGCCGTAAGCTGAACGATGCCTTCCCGTCGCGCCACAACCAGGAACACGAGCACCGTCGACACGACACGGCCGGCCAGCGCGGCCGGCACCAGAAGCGCCAGGCTGGGGCTCACGAAGACGGCGCACAGGACAGGCGGAAGCTGGGCCAGCAGGTAGCCGGTAACCTGCAGACAATTGGCCTCGACAAAGCGTTCAGTGGATTCGAGCGCCCCGGTGCCAGCGCCGGCGAGCATGCCGATCGGCAGGGTCAGCACAATCCAAGGAAATGCGGCGTTCACCTCCCGTGCCAGCTCGGGATCGAGATGCACAAAATTGGTGAGAACATATCTGCCGGCGAAAAACAGGATGAGGCTCGCGGCCAGGCCAAAGCCCGTCAACAGATAGCTCACGGTCATCAGGATCTGGGCGCGCTCGCGCTTTGAGGCATCGCGCCGGCGGCTGAGCGCATTGGTCGAAGCGCGCGACAGACCAAAATCGAGAAACCCGAAATACCCGAGGAGGATCCAGACCAGCGCCAGCACCCCATAACGGGCGTTGCCGATATGATGGATGAACAGCGGGACAGTCACGAGCGCGATCAGAGCCTGAACGACTCCACCGCTCGAATTGACCATGAAATTGAACAGCGTACCGCGCTGACGCCTTCGATGCTCGCTTTGCACCCGCCCGACCCGTGATGCCTCGGTGACCGCTTAGTTTAGAAATTCGTGCGGTCTTTTGCAACTTTTACGGGTTATGTTTTCGCATCGGAGTGAGAGACCCGGGACAAGACGATGATCTATGAGTGAAGCGCCCCGTAGGTGGCCCGGGCCAGGTCCTCTTTGCGGTAGGGTTTGCTCAGCAGCTGGGCCGGCACCAGATTGCTGCTGTCGTACTTCTTCTCGGGAAAGCCGGAGGTCAAAAGCACCTTGAGGCCGGGCCAGCGTGCCGTCGCCATGTAGGCCAGCTCGCTGCCACCGATCTCACCGGGCATGACGAGGTCGGTCAGCAGCAACTGCACAGGACGCTGCTCGAGCAACCGCAAGGCGGCCTGTGCATCCTCGGCTTCCAGGACGCAATAGCCGAGCTCCGAGAGCTGACGCACCACGACGCGCCGCAAGCTGGGATTATCCTCGACTACCAGCACTGTCTCGCCATGCCCCGGCGGGGCGGGCGCGATCTCCGCCTCGACCGCCGCATCGACGTTGCTGGGAGCCGCCCGCAGATAAAGGCGGAATGTCGTGCCGATGCCGATCTCGCTGTAGACGTTCAGATGGCCGCCAGATTGCTTCATAAAGCCGAAGACCATGCTGAGACCGAGCCCGGTTCCTTTGCCCGGCTCCTTGGTGGTGAAGAATGGTTCAAAAATATGCGTCAGGATATTGGGCGCCATGCCCCTTCCGTTGTCGGTGATTTCCACCAGCACATAGCGCCCGGGCGCTAGCTCGGCATGCTGCGAGCAATAATCCTCGTCGAGATAGCGGTTGCTCGTCGCGATCATCAGGCGGCCGCCGCCCGACATCGCGTCACGCGCGTTGTTTGCCAGGTTGGTGAGGCTGGATTCAAGCTGCGCCGGATCGACAACAACGGGCCACACATTGCCGCCCAGTTCGAGCGCGACCTCGATATCTTCGCCCAAGGTGCGCCGCAGAAGCTGCGTGATCCCGCCAACCAGTTCGTTGACGTCGCACCGTTGCGGGTTGAGCGGCTGCTTGCGGGCAAAGGCCAGGAGCCGTCGGTTCAGGTCAGCTCCGCGCGTCGCCGCGGCAAGCGCCTCGCGCGCGAACTCCTCGACATCGGTATCGCCGGCCTTGAGATCGAGCAGCAGGTCGAGGTTGCCGATGATGATGCCAAGCAGATTGTTGAAGTCATGCGCCAGGCCGCCAGTCAGGTTGCCAATGGCCTCCATCTTTTGCGAATGCCGCAGCTGCTCCTCGATTTTCTTGACGTCGGTACGGTCCGATACCGCATACATCAAGCCCAGCATCGCGCCGTTCTCGTCGTTGACGCGCGCCCAACGCACCGAGATGTCGATAATCGCGCCATCCTTGCGAACCCGTTGATGCTCGCGGAAACCTCGCGCCTGGGGGTCGGACGCCGCGAGAGCCAGGCTGCCCCTCATATCGGCTGCCTGCTCATCACTGAGATACGGCGGCACCCGGCCGAGCGCCTCGGCCTCGCTGTAACCAAAGACATGCTCGGCCGCTGGTGTCCAAAGCTGAACCAGGCCATTCGGGTCGATCATGAAGATGGCCACCGGAGAGGCGTCGATAATCGCCGCCAGCCGCTGATTGCTGGCGGCGAGCTGGCGGGCACCTTGCTGTACGCTGCTGTCGAGGGCACGGGCCTGCTCCTCAAGGCGGACGGTCACCACTGCAAGGCGACTGCGCAACTTGCTGCCTTCCACCAGAATACTGACCAGGACAAAGGTCGCCGCCAGCAAGCCGTAGGCACGTCCCGCATAAAAACCGAGATCGAATCGATGCGCATTGATGGCCGCACTGAGGGCGATGTCCAACAGCCAGGCGTTCATCACGACCATCAGCCAGAGATCGAGCAGCGCGTAGGGCCGATTGCAGATCAGACAGAACAGCGCCACCAGGGTGAGTCCCAGTACCGCATCGACAATCACCCGCATCGCCGGGGTGTAGCCGCTACCGGCCATGATCACAGGCAATAGATGGTCGGCGTCGATCGCGACCGTCGTTAGGAGCCCGCAGACGCCGATCAGGCACAGGATCGCCATTAACAGCGTTGCCGGCGTCAGCAGGCGGATCGCCGCGACACGGGCCCGGCTCGCCACCGCATAGGCAATGACAAATAACGGGAAACCGCCGTGCCAGAATATGTACAGCCACGCGGTCGTCTGCCCACCGCCGCCTAGCCACCCGCTCGGCGACAGCAACCCGGGATAGCTGATCGCGTGCGGCACGATCATTATCGCGGCGAACAGATATCCTGCGGCAAGAATCAATAGCGGCGCCGTGCGGTGCTCACTGAACTCGCCAAATAACAGCACCGCGGTGATCAGGTCGATGACCACCACGCCAGCTTCGTAGGCAGGGATGAAGGCCGGCAGCTCGCCGGCGTAGCGGGCGGCAAATGGCACCGCGGCGATAAAGGCGATGACCGACACGATAATGATCGCGAGCGACAGCCGTTCCTGGCGGCGGCGGATAAACGCCGCGATACCGGCGCCTTCCGCGGTGTCGATCGCGCCCAGCCAGTCGCTGCCGGGCGCTCGGAACCCCGCCGCCTGCCGCGGGGCATCTGCGAGGACCATGCTCATGTCACCCGACCGGCGCCGTGTTGTCGTCACCTCCCGTTCGATCGAGCGGTGCCGGCGCGGCTAGATGGCCGCGAACAAAGGGAGCGATCTTCTCGCCCGCAATAGGCCGGCTGAGGAAGTAACCCTGCGCCATGTCACAGCCGCTCTTCACAAGCGCGTCTAGCGTTGCCTGATTTTCGACCCCTTCCGCGACGCTCTTGAGCCCAAGTTTACGCGCGAGATCGATGACAATCTCGGCGATCACCCGGCACCCGGAGTTCTCGATCATGTGAGCGACGAAGGAACGGTCGATCTTGACCTCGGAAAACGGCATCCGCTCGAGCTGCACCAGCGATGAGTACCCGGTGCCAAAATCATCGATTGACAGCCGGAAACCTTTCAGTCGAAGCCGCGTCAGCACATCCATCATCTGCACCGCCTCGCGCATCGCGCCGGTTTCGGTCAGCTCCAGAATGATCGCGTCCGGGTCCACCCCATTGTCGAAGCAGTGCTGCTGCAGCCTGTCGGGCAGGCTGAGATCCTCGATATCTCGTGCCGAGATATTGATCGCCACCTCGAGCAGCATGTTGTCGGCATGCCAGAGACCGGCCTGCCGCACTGCCGCGGCGACCACCCGGTCGGTCAGACTACTGATGAGGCCGGTCGTTTCGGCCAGGACGATGAACTCGTCTGGGCGGATCATGCCCAGTTGGGGATGCCGCCAGCGCACCAGCGCCTCGACCCCCGTATATTTACCGCGGCCACAATCGAATTTGGGCTGATATTCCAGAAATAGCGCGTTGGTGGCGATGGCGTCAGCCAGATCTGTCGACAACGCGTCTTTCGAAACGTGGCGGAAGCTCACCAGCATCTCACGCAGCTTGTCCACCCGGATTGGCTTGGCCAGCAGGCCACCCATGCGCAAGCCGCGCTCCTGACCCAGCCGCATTGCCGCTTCGAGGACCCGCTGGTCCGAGCCGCTGCTGACCACGACATGCCCGTCATAGCGCTCGCCGGCGAGAATCCGAAGGAGCTGGATGCCGTCGATCGTCGGCATCTTCAGATCCATGATGATCACCGTCGGGTGCCAGAGGCGCACCGTACGGGTGAATACCTCTGGGTTATCGGTTACCACCGCCTCAAAGCCTAGACTTTCGGCGGTGCGCTGAACGATTCGGCAAATCGCCATCTCGTCATCGATGACCAGGAGTCTATTGTCGAAAACCCCATCATTCACGGTCGGTATGTCCTCACCTATCAACCGCTGCGCGAGTGAAGTCTGGTTCCAGTGGACGCGCTTCGGCACTATCAGGCGTTCTGTCTGCATGGTTCGTGAAGTGAGCGTGAAACCATCGGGAAAAGACCGATCTGTCAATAGGCCCTTTAGGTAACGACGAGTCGCGACATCCTGTTCCCACGAAACTGACAGTAATAGTTTCGTGAAAAACTCGTGAAATAATCGAATAACTGTGTTACGGTTTAAATCGGGTCGTATCAGCGATTCACCTGCTGACTTTGCCGGTGCGAGCACCTTGGAAGGGCTGAGAATAAGACAAGGATTTACCGAATGAATAGCGCAGCTTCGGTTGTTAAGCTTGGATCCACAGCGAGGATAGCTCGCGAGTCATCTAAATCGATCCAAATACATCTTCTCGGGCGGATGAAAATCCTCACCAAAAGTGGAGAAGATATATTGCCGCGTGCGCGCAAGACGCGAGCTCTTCTAGCCTGTCTTTGCCTTTCGGAAGAGCCAGTATCGCGTACCCGGCTGATTGGTCTTCTGTGGGACCGCTCGGCCGATGCGCAAGCCCGCATGAGTTTGCGGCACGCTCTGTCCGAGATAAAACAAACAGTGAACATGCGTGTTCCTGATTTGATCGATATTGGACGCGAGACCATCCGG
>JAFAYW010000293.1 GCA_019240125.1 Alphaproteobacteria bacterium | reverse complement strand
AATGGGCGGCGAAGCTCAAGTGGTATCGTGAGAACGGGATCATCCCCGAGGAAGAAGGTAACGGTGAGAACGGGACTCTCGTCACGTCCGCCGAGATCGAGGGAATCGATAACGGCCAGATCGCGCGCCTAATTCGCAAGATCAAGGAGGGCACGTGACGAACAGTACTTCAGCCAGAGGCGCTCAGATCGGGGGACGCATAGGACGATGCCTCTATTTGAAGACGGGCCAAGTCCCAAATCGCGCGATATGATCGCTGGTCAGGCCTCGTGCAGCGCCTTGCGCAGGGCGTCGGCGGCGTCGAGGTAGAACACGGCCTGTACCCGCGTTGCCACGTCATCCGACAGATCGACGAGAGCGCGCCGGCACGATACAGGCAGCAGCACCATGCCGGCGCCTTTTTCCATCGCCAGTTCCATGACCTCGATCGGGTTGTGCACCAGCTCGACCGAGCCGCCGAGATTGAGGCCGCCGACAATCGCGAGGCCGCCCTTTAGCGATCGGCCGAGTAAGGCCGAGCACAGCGCGATCAACATCGCCACCCCGAGATTGGCGCCGCTCCTGGCCGCATCGAACGAGCGCAACTGCACCATAAATTCGTGTTCGCGCGGGTTGCGGTCGCCAACCAGTTCCGCCGCGCGGGAATACAGGTTCTGCTCGGCCAGCCGCACGCTCTCGCGAAACGCCGCCGGCGGCGCCTGGTTAAGGATCCGCACACCGCCGCCGGGACCTTCCGTCACCTCGATCCGGTACAAACCCGTGGCATCGTCCTGCCCGCCGGGGCCGATCGCAAACACCTGGCCGGGCGGCAACGGGTCTGTCCCGATGCTGCCCTCGCTCTGCAGTTCGGGGGTCGCGACAAACTGTTCGATGCCGTCGAAACCCATGCTGTAAGAGAACTGGGTATTGCGGAACTCCGCCGCGCCGATCCGCTTTTGCTGTTCCTTCACCCTGCGGCGGCATTCCAGCGCGAGACGAACTGCCCACTCCAAATCCTCATCGGCAACCGGCCCCGCGGCATCGGGGTACAATAGCTTCAGCAGGCCCGATACCGTCTTGCCGACGGCGTTGCTGTCGCGGCCCGACAGCGCGCCGCCCAAATGCACGCGGCCTTGCAGGATGCCCGAGCGCGATTGCGCGCGCAGCCGCGAAAAATGCTCGGCCAATACGTCCGACACCAGCCCGAAATGATCTGTGAACAGATGCCGGCTGACCTTCGGGATGTCCCAGCCCGGCAGATACGAGTGAATGCGGTCCATAAACGCGGTGTCGTTGCGCATCTCCGGCGGCAGGGCGCCGAAGAGGTGACCGACGCGCTGCTGGTGCTGCACGTCCACTTCGAAATTGCCGACCAGGACGATCGAACCCTCGCCGCGGATGCTTTCGCGGCCGCGCGAGAATTCGCCGCTTTCCATGTAGCCTTTCATGATGTTGACGCCGTCCTTCTGGTCGAAGGAGACGCCCGACACCTCGTCGAAGCACACGACATCGTACTGGCACACGAGGCCGCGCTGGCCGGTCGCCATGTTGACGAACATGCGCGCGACCGTCGCCTTGCCGCCCGACACGAGATGGGCGTAAGGCGACACCTGCTGAAACAGATGGCTTTTGCCGGTGCCGCGCGGTCCCAGTTCCACCATGTTGTAGTTGCGTTCGACAAATGGGACCATGCGCAGCAGGTAGACATCGCGCGCCCGCGCGCTCATCTCCTCCGGTTCCAACCCGACGCTGCGGAGTAGCAGGTCTTTCCATTCGGTGGTTGTCAGCGCGCGTCGCCCCTCGGCGATCTTGTCCAGGATGTCGTGCTTCGATAGCTGAATTTCGCGCAGCGACAACACTTCAAACGGCCGCCCCGCCTTTTCCTGTGCGATTGTCGCGTCATAACCGAGATCGATTTCGGCGTAGAACCCGCCGGTCAGCATCCGCTCGTGATCGTTGACGATCCGATCGCCGATCCGCACGTCGCTGAGCCGCAGGCTCGGCAGTGTCGCGACATAGCTGTCGGTCCGGGCATCGAGCCGCGCGGTGATGATGTCGATCAGGCGCACCGAGCCGCGCTCGCGCGCTCGCGCCTTGAACAGTTCCTCCTCGCCGGCCCGGACGGTGCGCGC
>JAFAYW010000142.1 GCA_019240125.1 Alphaproteobacteria bacterium | reverse complement strand
GGTGAATTTGCGTTCGCGCGCCTCGGCGCCGATCTGTCTAACGCCATCGAGATCGGTGATCGGCGGCTTGAAAAAGCTGGGGTGGTTGATGCGCCATGTCGCGCAATGCGACCAGTACACCCGCACGCGGTCGCGCACCTTGCCGCCGAGCAGGACATGGCACGGCACGCCAAGTGCCTTGGCTTTGGCGTCGAGCAAGGCATTTTCGATCGCGCCGAGCGCCTCGGCGACGACGCCGCCGGCCGCTGGGCGCGTCAGGCAATACAATTCGGCGAAGACGCGCTCGTGGCGCACCACATCCTGGCCAATCACGCGAGCTTTCAGGCGGTCGATCACCGCGGTGATCCCCGGCGAGCCGAATCCCTCATCGAATTCGCTCCAGCCGGTGATGCCGCCATCGGTCGAAAGCTTGAGGAAATAGTAGTTGCGCCAGCCGGCGTCGCAGACCAGCACATCGAGCCCGGTAACCTTCATCGCCGCCTCCGCACACCCGATTGTTACTGCTGTTTTGCCTATCGCCGGGGGGTACTGCCGTAAAGCGTTCTTTTCAGCGCTTTCCCGGTTCGGGTAGGTTGGCATGGGGTCGTTCAATCGGGGGGCGGAGAGTTGAATCGGATCACGGGTAGCGGCTGATGCCCTTTCGCGTCGCCTGGCGGATCTTGACCCATCAGATCGGGCGCACCGTGCTGGCGTCGATCGGCATTTTTATCGCGGTGCTGCTGGTCTTCGTCGAGCTCGGGTTCTTTGTCGCTGTGCCACAGGGCGGGATGCTGGTCTACGACCATATGCGCTTCGACCTGCTCCTTGTTTCCGACACCTATGTCTACCAGGCGAATTCCGGGACCTTCCCGCGCGCCCGCCTCGACACGGTCGCCAAGGTGGCGCAGGTCGCTCAGGTCAGCCCGATCTATTTCGGCGCCGCCAAATGGCAGGATCCGAATGGCGGTACACGGCTCGATGTGTCGGTGCTGGGCATCGACCCGCGGGCGCGTGATTTTGCCGTGTCTGATATCGAAGAGCAGACCGCGACACTGGAGCAGCGCGATACGGTGCTGGTCGATAGCACGACGCGGCCGCTGTTCGGCCCGCTGACCCCTGGGCGGGTGGTCGATATCGACGGCCACCGGGTCACGCTCGCGGGCTCATATGTGCTTGGCACCGGCTTTCTGGGGCTCGGCGTCGCGCTCGCCAGCGAAGCCAATTTCTTCCGCCTGTTTCCATTGCGCCCGCGCGATAGCGTCAATCTCGGCTTGATCGAGGTAAAGCCGGGCATCGCGCTCGATGCGGCTGAGAGTGCCATCAAGAGTGCATTGCCGGCGGGAATGCGGGTGTTCACCCGCGACGAACTCAGCGCGCATGAGGTGGCGTATTGGACGACCCGCACCGCCACCGGGCTGATCTTCGGCTCGGGGCTGATCGTGTCGATCATTGTTGGGGTGATGGTGCTGTACCAGACGCTGGCGACGCAGATCAGCCGGCAATTGCCACAATTCGCGACGCTGAAGGCGATCGGCTACAGCGACCGCTACCTCGACGCGATCGTCCTGATCGAGTCATTACTGATGATGCTCGTCGCCTTTGTGCCGGCGATGATCGCGGCGCTCGGCGTCTACTCGCTGGTGCGCAAGCAGACATTGTTGCCGCTCGATCTCACGCCATCCGAGTTCGGCATCGTCTTTGCCGCCAGTCTGGCGATGGCGTCGGTATCCGCCGTCCTGTCGCTCAGCGCATTGCGGCGCGCCGATCCGGCGGAAGTGTTTTGAGCCGGCAGAGGAGGGCCATGCGCTGACGATCGCGACGAGCACGGCAGGCACGGTCACACGGGGCGGCGGCGGCCATGTGCCGCTCGGGCTGCGCAACCTCGTAGCCAACAAGGCACGGCTGGTGCGCTCCAGCGCCGGCATCGCATTTGCGGTGCTGTTGATGCTGGTGCAGCTCGGGTTCGAGCGCGGGTTCTTCGAGGCGTCGCTGGCTCCCTACGAGAATCTCGATGGTGACATCTTTTTTATGAACGCCGACAAATACCGGGTCGGGACAAGCGATCCCTTCCAGCATCGCTATCTGACGGATGCCGGCAAGGTCGCGGGGGTCGCGAGCGCCAGTCCGCTTTACGCGTCATGGCAGGCCTTTGTCTGGAAGCCACCGGGCAGCGACCAGAACTATCAGGTCCAGACCTTCGCGTTCGACCCCGACCATCCGGCCTTTCTGCTGTCGGGGGTGCGCCAGAACAGTGCGGCCTTGAAGACCGCGGACACGGTGCTGGTCGACCGGCGGGGGCGCAGTTTTCTCGATATGGATCGCGACACCGGCCAAGGCGAAATCAACGGCCGCAAGGTGACAGTCGCCGGCAGTTTTGCGCTTGGGCCGGATTTCGTCAGCGATGGCACTGTCATGATGAGCGAGCAGACGTATGCCCGCCTGTTGCCCGGCAACCGCGAGAGCGCGGCGACGCTGCCGGTGGAACTCGGTATCGTCAAGGTGGCGGCCGGTCAGAGCACGGCTGAGGTGGAACAGGCCGTGCGGACTGCCTTGCCAGCCTCGCTGCGGGTGATGAGCCACGACGAGATGATCGCCTTCGAGCGCAATTTCGATGCCGAGCTGTCATCGGCGGGCCCGATCTTCTGGCTTGGCACGCTGGTCGGGTTCGTCGTTGGCATGCTGATCTCGTATCAGGTGATCTACACCGATCTGACCGACCAGCTGCCGCAATACGCGACGCTCAAGGCCATGGGCTACACCACCGCCTATCTGGTCCGTTCAGTCATGGAACAGGCGGCGCTGTCGGCTGTAGCCGGCTATGTGCCGGCCTGGCTGATGTGCCTGGGCGTCTATTGGCTGATCGAGCACATTGCCCTGTTGCCGTTGCACATGACCGCGTCACTGACGGCGCTGAGCTTCGCCTTGACCCTGAGCATGTGCCTGGTGGCGGCGGCGCTGGCGGTGCGTCGTGTCATCGCCGCCGATCCCGCCGAGGTGTTCTGATGGCCGAGGTGCTTTGATGGCCGAGGTGCTTTGATGAACGACATGCCGCTGCTGGTCGAGCCGACCTCGCCGGTGTTACGCGCGCGCGACGTCAATTTCTTTTATGGCGAGGGCGAGGCGCGCAACCAGGTCCTGTTCGATATCGGACTCGATGTCATGCCGGCACAGCTCGTGGTGATGACCGGGCCGTCGGGGTCGGGCAAGACGACGCTGTTGACGCTGGTCGGCGCCCTGCGCTCGCTGCAGGAGGGTAAGGTCGAGGTGCTCGGCCACGATCTCGCCTCGCTGCGGGGCGGCGATCTGGTGCGGGTGCGGCGCGATATCGGCTTCATCTTCCAGATGCACAATCTGTTCGAATCGCTGAGCGCCTACGAGAACATCAAGATGGCGATGCAGCTGAACGGCGCCCGGCCGGGGCGCGAGATGCGCCAGCACGGTGTCTCGATGCTGGAGCGGCTGGGGCTGGGCGCCCGCATCGACTACAAGCCGCATTCTCTGTCGGGTGGCCAGCGCCAGCGTGTCGCCATCGCCCGCGCCCTGGTCAATCATCCGCGGCTGGTGCTGGCGGACGAGCCGACCGCGGCGCTCGACCCGGATTCGACGCGTAATGTGGTGCGGCTGTTCAAGGAGATGACCGAAGAGTTCGGCACCTCGATCGTCATGGTGACGCACGACCATCGCATCATCGAACTGGCCGACCGGCTGGTGCACATGGTCGATGGGCGCATCGTGTCGGATATCCAGCTCAACGACGCGCTGCGTATCTGCGAGTTCCTCAAGGGCGTCGAGGTGTTCAAGAACCTGACCCCGACCGAGTTGACGCACATCGCCGAGCATATGGCCAAGCGCCATTATCTGCCCGGCGAGGCCGTGGTGCGCGAAGGCGAGATCGGCCACGAGCTGTACCTGATCTCGGACGGCGAGGTGAAGGTCGAGCGTGGCGGCAACGAGGTCGCGCGGCTGGGTGCCGGCGAGTTCTTTGGCGAACTTGCGTTGCTCAGCGGTGAACCGCGCAACGCCACCGTGGTCGCGACCGACGCGCTGGAGACCTACGTCCTGGGTGAGCCCGAATTCCGCTCTGCGATGGATGCCAGCGCGAATTTCCGGGAGCAGTTACGCCGCGTGTATTTCCTGCGCCATTGAGACGACGCCCGCGCTTGCCGCCCGCGGGATGGCGACGGCAATGTCAAATCGGGTACTTGGCGTCGCGGGGGGAGAGCCGGATGCCGCAGCGGGCGGCTTCGAGCATGTAATATCGCGTCATCTGGATGATGTCGGTGCGCCAGTAGAGCTGCTGCGGCTCGTTCTCGAGAAAATCGGGGGCGCCAAACGCGTAGCAGTAGGTCTCGACCCAGCGGCGCCCCGAGTCGCCGACCAGCGGTGCGTCGCGCCAGCCGAATTTCCACCCCGCATGCTCGGCGCCGATGCGCCAGCGTTCGAGATGCACCGCCATGGTGCTGGCGTCGAGCGCATCGAGCGCCGGACAGCGATACACCACTACCAGCCGATGCACGTTAAGCTGTAGCTGCATCAGCAATTCGTCACCGAACGCCTGGACCAGAAAGGTGGCGTCAGACGCGCCGCGAACATGGCGGATCTCGACCGTGCTGCGCGCGACCTCCTCGATGGTCACCGGCTCCGGCGCGGTATCGAAGCTTGGCAACTGGTACTCGACCTTGCGCAGAGCGTCGAGCATCTGCCCCGTCAGGAATTCTTCGGTGCGGCGTTGCGCTTCAGCAATGGTCAGCATAAACGCGAAAACGGCGGCATCGCGTCGCCGTTCCTGTCAACCGCAGGGAGAATTCGCGTCGCGAAAGTTATGCAGCGGCGCGGATCGCGACGCTTTTGATGTCATTGCCAACATACGGCTCGTACCCGACAAAGTTCTTCTCGAAATCGCGGGTGAGGCCACGCGCGGTCTCGTCATAGGCCGTCTTGTTGGCCCAGGTGGCGCGCGGGTCGAGCACCTCGGCGGGGATTTCCGGCGCGCTCTCGGGCACGAGGAAGCCGAAATTGGTGTCCTTGCGCATCGGTGCACTGGCGAGCCGGCCGTCGAGCACGGCGCGCAGCAAACCGCGGGTATGCTGGATCGCCATGCGGCTGCCGACACCGTAGGCGCCGCCCGACCAGCCGGTATTCACCAGCCAGCACTTGGCGCCGTATCTGCTGATCCGTTCGCCCAGCATCTTGGCGTATTCCGAGGGGTGCCGCGGCATGAACGGCGCGCCAAAGCAGGTCGAGAACGTCGCCTGTGGCTCACTGCCCAGCCCCACCTCGGTGCCGGCGACACGCGCGGTATAGCCCGACAGGAAATGGTACATCGCCTGCTCGGCATTGAGCTGGGCGATCGGCGGCATGACCCCGAACGCGTCGCAGGTCAGCATGATCACATTGGCCGGGTGCGGCGCCAACCCGTGCTCGTCGGCATTGGGGATAAAGTCCAGCGGGTAGCAGGCGCGGGTATTCTCGGTCAGGCTCGCGTCATCGACATCCGGCATGCGGGTGACCGGGTCGATCACCACGTTTTCCAGCACCGTGCCAAAGCGCGTGATCGTCGCGTAGATCTCCGGCTCCGCCTTCGGCGACAGGTTGATGACCTTGGCGTAGCAGCCGCCCTCGAAATTGAACAGGCCGCGTGGGCTCCAGCCGTGCTCGTCATCGCCGATCAGGGTGCGGTTGGGATCGGCCGACAGGGTCGTCTTGCCGGTGCCCGACAGGCCAAAGAAGATCGCGCTGTCGCCGTTCGGGCCGACATTGGCCGAGCAATGCATCGGCAGAACATCGCGGCTCGGCAATACGAAATTGAGGTAGCCGAACACGCTCTTCTTGATCTCGCCGGCATAGCGGGTGCCGCCAATCAGCACGACACGCTCGGCGAAATTGACAAACACGAATGTCTTTGAGCGGATGCCGTCGAGCTCCGGGATCGAGTGGAAATCCGGTGCGTGGAGGATTGTGAAGGCCGGCTCGAACGCGCCGAGCTCCGCCGCAGGCGGCCGGATGAACATGTTGCGGGCAAACAGCGCGTGCCACGCATTCGGCGTTACGACGCGTACCGGCAGCCGGTATTCCGGATCGGCGCCGGCATAGAGGTCCTGCACGAACAATTCGCGACCCTGCAGATAGGCAAGGACGCGCTGATGCAGGCTGCTGAACTGGGCCGGGGTGATTGGCTGGTTGATATTGCCCCAGGCGACCGTGCTCTCTGTGCCCGCTTCTCGCACGATGTACTTGTCGCGCGGCGAGCGGCCGGTGTGCGGCCCGGTATTGGCGACAAACGTGCCGCCGGCTCCCAACTCGCCTTCGCGCCGGCGGATGGCATGCTCGTAGAGAAACGGCACGCTCAGGTTCCAATGCACCGGACCGAGATGGTGCATTCCCTGTTCAACCAGGCCGAACCGGGGAGCGATGTGCAGCGAGGATTTTTCCGCCAGGTCCAAGCTTTCCTCCATCGTCGTCAGGCTAACCCCACGGCTTCCCCGAACGACGGGTTAAAAGATTTCCTTGAAGATAGCGTCGCGCGGGAACCCGGGCAAGCAACACCGCTGCGCCAAACACGCGCGCGGCGGGCATCGGTCGCGCCAGTGCAGTGCTGAACGGCGTTCGGTATTATGATCTTCCGTCAAAACCTCGCGCTGACCGACGCGACCCGGATCTAGGCCGAACGATACCGACGCGCGTTTGCCAATCGGCGGTACTATCGCCAGAGCCAGGTCCTACCCCCAGATCATCAAAGCAGGGCGCGATGAGTGTCGAGGCGAAAACACGGCGGGTATCCGTCACCCAGGTAGCCGCCCGCAAATCCGGCGAGAAGCTGGTGTGCTTGACGGCATATACCGCGCCGGTGGCGCGGCTGCTCGACGAAGCGGTCGATCTGTTGTTGGTCGGGGACAGCCTCGCGATGGTCATCTACGGCCAGGACAGCACGCTCGGTGTCAGCCTCGACACGATGATCGCGCATGGCGCTGCGGTGGTGCGGGCGACGCGCCACGCGCTGATCGTTGTCGATCTGCCGTTCGGCTCGTACCAGGCATCACCGGCTGACGCGTTTCACGCGGCGGCGCGGGTGCTGCGCGAGACCGGCTGCGGCGCGGTGAAGTTGGAAGGCGGCGAGGAAATGGCCGAGACCGCCCACTTTCTGGTGCGCCGCGGCATCCCGGTGATGGGCCATACCGGATTGATGCCGCAGGCGGTAAACGCATTGGGCGGCTACCGGTCACGCGGCCACGCCGCCGAGGAACGCGATCGCATCATGCGGGATTCGATCGCGATCGCCGAGGCTGGCGCCTTTTCTTTGGTGGTCGAGGGCGTTGCCGAGTCGCTGGCGCGCGACATCACCGCCAAAATCGCCATCCCGACGATCGGGATCGGCGGCTCGCCGGCCTGCGACGGACAGATCCTGGTGACCGACGACATGCTCGGGGTGTTTGGTGACTTCACGCCGAAATTTGTTCGGCGCTACCGGGAGTTGGCCGGTGAGATCGGTGCTGCGGCGCGGGAATACGCCGATGACGTTCGCGCCGGTCGCTTCCCGGCACCGGAGCACACCTACACGCGATCGCCGCGCTGAGGAAATCCACTCTCAATCCCACCGTTTTTCTGTTTGCGGACAGCCCGCGCGGAACGCGAATTGATTACGCGCTGTTGATCAGATGGACGGCGCTCACGCGCTGGATGAGCTTTCGAAGTGACGGAGGGAAATCATGAACAGCAAACTTAAGACTTTAGCGATCGCCGCGACCTTTGCCGCACTGTCCTCAGGCGCGGCCTTTGCCGAAGGCGGCTGCGTACCAGGATATGCCCCGTATCAGGGCGTGTGCCAGCCGATCGGCGTGCACAATTACTCGAACCCGGTGTCGGGCGCGGTGACGGGTGAGGCGAACGGGGCCGCGCGGGGTTACGCAGCAGGCGGCCCGATCGGTGCCGTGGTGGGTGGCGCGCTTGGCACCGCCAGCGGCACGCTGACCGGCACGGCGAACGCGCTGCAGGGTCGCTGATCGACGTCCGCCTGTGTGGAGCGGTGGGTTGTGAGGTGAAGGAGGCGTCCTAGTACGGCTCCTTCACAAAAATAAATGTGGTGCCAGTGACGATCGGTGCGCTGGCACCGACAAATGACACATTCGCGTCTTTCACCTGCCGCGTGCCGGCGCGTCCGGAGGCCTGCAACGCGCCTTCAATGATGTGCCACAGGCCGTGAATGCGGCCGGTGCCGAGGCTGCCGCCAAAGGTGTTGAGCGGCAACTCACCATCGAGCTCGATGCGTCCCCCCTGGATAAAATCGAGCGCTTCGCCTTCCTTGCAGAACCCGTAACTTTCGAGGCCGTATATCACCGAGGCCGAGAAGCCGTCATAGATCTGCGCGACATCGACATCCTTCGGGGTGAAGCCGGAGCGTTCCCAGGTGAGTTTCGCCGAACTGGCACCACCCTCCATGTAAGAAGCCAGACTGCCGATGCGTCCGGCGACCTCGAAATGCAGTCGCTCTCCGTACCCGGCGAGATAGGCGGGGGTCGGCTTCAGGTCACGCGCCCGGTCGGCGGTGGTCAGGACGATCGCCACCGCGCCCTGCACCGGAATGTCGCAATCGAATAGGCAGAACGGATAAGCCACCATGCGCGAGGCGAAATAATCCTCCTCGCTGAGCGGCGTGCCATAGAAATACGCGTGCGGGTTATGCTGCGTGTGTTTGCGCTGTGTCACCGCCAGCGTCACCATCTTTTCGCGCTTCTGGTTGTTCTTCTCCAGCCAGCGCGTGTAGGCTACCGCCATGCCTTGGCCGGGCCCGCCGAAGCCATAGGGCGCGGTGAATTGCGTCGCGCCGGCGGCATTGCCGCTCGGCAGATTCTGGTAGGTGCCGCGGGGGTTGTGCATGGCGCGCCATACCACGGCGTATTTGCACACACCGGCCAGCAGCGCGTTCACCGCCTGCTGCACCGCGCCGCCGATATTCACCGAGCCGACCTGGATGTGCCAGGCGAGGTTGGGCAGTTTCAGCATCGCCATCATGCAGTTGACCGACACGATCGAGATGCCGTCCACCTCGGCATGACCGGTGGCGGGCAGTTCCGGATAGGTCGCCAGCCCGTCGATGTCGTTCATCGTCAGGCCGCTATCGGAGACAGCCTCCTTCACCGCGGTGAGCGCATGCGCCGCCAGCGGCACATCGGCGGTGCGGCTGACCTTCGAATATCCCACACCGCTGATGGCGATCTTGCATCGATTTTCCCACATGGGATGTTCCCTATTCAAGATACGGCAGTCATTGCGAGCGCGGCGCCGCAATCCCGCAGGCATCTGCGCACCTGGCTCGGGATTGCTTCGTCCCGCTGGTCCTCGCAATGACAGCGCAGGTTAACGCGAGGCGGTGTCACTCTGGCGCGGCAGACGCCAGCCGGAACTGCGGCAGGGTGATGTCGTCGTTGAGTTTTTCGAAGACTACCTCGACGCGGCGGCCGACCTTGGCCTCGGTGTATTCGACGCCGAGCAGGTTGCCGGCCATCAGCGCGCCCGGCGCGTCGTCGAGTTCGACGATGATGCTGGCATACGGCACCGCGGAGGCGAAGCGCTTGTCGCCGGTGTGGTACATGATCGTATAAGCGTAGATGGCCCCGGCACCACGCACCGGCTCGAATTTTAGATCAGTCGATATGCACTGCGTACACGTGGCATAAGGCGGGTGCTGGAAGTGCCCGCAGCTCTGGCAGCGCTGCAGTTCGAGGCTCTCGCGTTTCGCGGCCTCCCAGAATGGCCGCGTCCATTCGTTCGGCACCGGCAAGGGCCGGGTGACCTCGCTCCAATTGCTCATGTCATGTGCCTTTGTTATGGGGCGCGCCGGCTAACCCGCCTTGAGGCGCTTGGCAGCCTCGACCGCGAAATAGGTCAGGATGCCATCGGCGCCCGCCCGCTTGAAGCAAAGTAGGCTCTCCATCATGGCCCGTTCGCCATCGAGCCAGCCGCGTTCGGCGGCGGCGCAGATCATCGAGTATTCGCCGCTGACCTGATAAGCGAAGGTCGGCATGCGGAACGCGTCCTTCACCTGCCGCACCACATCGAGGTAGGGCAGGCCGGGCTTGACCATGACCATGTCGGCGCCTTCCTGAATGTCGAGCGCGATCTCGCGCAGCGCCTCGTCGCTGTTGGCCGGGTCCATCTGATAGGTGCGCTTGTCGGCGCTGCCGAGGGCACTCGCCGAGCCAATCGCGTCGCGGAACGGGGCGAAGAAGCACGAGGCATATTTCGCCGCGTACGACATGATGCGCACGCGGTCATACCCGGCTTCGTCGAGCGCCCGCCGCACAGCGCCGACGCGTCCATCCATCATGTCGGACGGCGCGATGATGTCGCAGCCGGCCTCGGCCTGCACCACCGCCTGCCGCTGCAACAGCGCGATGGTCTCGTCATTGGCGACATACCCGTCGCGGATCACACCGTCATGCCCGTGCGAGGTGAACGGGTCGAGCGCCGCGTCGCATAGAACGCCGAGTTCGGGCAGTGCCTTTTTCACGGCGCCGACCGCGCGGCATACCAGGTTTTCCGCGTTGAGCGCCTCGCTCCCCTCGGGGTCTTTCAGGGCCGGATCGATCGCCGGGAAGATCGCGATGGTCGGCACGCCGAGCGCCGCCGCCTCGCCGGCCGCATCGACCAGGGCCGAGACGCCGAGGCGGAACGCGCCCGGCATCGCATCGACGGGCTCGCGCCCTTCCTTGTCATGCACAAACACCGGCCAGATCAGATCACCGGTGGTCAGATGATGTTCCGCCACCAGTTTGCGCGACCAGGCATCGCGGCGATTGCGTCGCAGCCGCGTCGTCGGATACGGCGCCAGCGGTGGCAGAAAGGTTTGGCTCACGGCAAACGATCCTCGGCAAAACGGCTCCGCTTGAAAATAGGCCTGTACGGCGTTGCTGACAACGCGGCGCCTTAACCGGTGGCCTTAGTGCAGCGGCAGGCTCAGCGGCGCGATCTCGTCGGCACCGCGCTTGCGATAATCGCGGGACGGGGCGAGCGCTTCCATCCGCTGCTGTGCGGCGCGCAGACGGGCGCAGGCACCGGCCTGATCCAAGGTGATCACCTTGCCGTCCACGACAACCTGCCGGCCATCCACAAACACATCGCGCACCGCCCGATCGGCGGCGTGGTAGATCAGCGAGCGCAGCGGGTCGCGCACCGGCTGCATCTGCGGGCATTCCAGGTCGACCAGCACCAGATCAGCCTTCCTGCCCGGCGCAAGGCGGCCGAGATCGTCGCGCATCAAGGCGCTGGCGCCGCCGGCCGTCGCGGCGTGGAAGAGGTCGGCAGTGGTGACGGTGGTAATGTCGCGTCCGGCTATACGGGCCAATATCGCGGCCTTGCGTATCTCCTCGATCAGATTGTGCGGCGTGCAGTCGGTGCCGAGCCCCATCGTAACGCCGGCGCGCAGATACTCGCCGAAATTCTCCAGAACATGGCCATAGCGGGCGAACGGCGTCGGGCAGTGCGCCACCGCGGTGCCGCTGTCGCCGAGCAGTTTGAGGTCGGTCTTGGTGTGCCAGCGCACCCAGGAATGGGTGTCGAGGAAGATCGCATGTCCGAGGATCGTGCCGGGGCCAAGTATCGCGAGCGAATGGGCCCACTGGATCGGCGTCATGCCGTGGCGCCGGATCATTTCGCGCACCTCGCTGACGCCTTGCGACACGTGAAGGGTGAAGGGCAGGCCGCGCGCCCGCGCCGCGGCATGGCTGTCGCGCAACAGGGCCTCGGTGCAGTTGTCGATCTGCATTGGCGACACCACCCCGGACAGCCGGCCGCAGGGGTGCGCCAGCGCTTCGTCGATCAATGTCATTGCGGCGGCGTAGCGCGCCTCGCCGCGCGCCTCATCCCAGGCGTAACGCAGCTCATGGTCGTCTTCGAGATACCACCGGGCCGAGGCGAAACCGGGTGCCAGAAAACCGCGCATTCCGCTGCGGGCGAACAGGTCGAGCCAGCCGGGCCAGGCGGGTGAGATATCGACGAGAGTGGTGACGCCGCTCAGCAGCAATTCGCAATAGGCGCTTTCGGCGCTGGCGGCGCGCGCCTCGTCATCGGGGGCCGACAGCGCCTGCGAGCGCTCATAGAGGCCGGTCATGTGCATGCTCGGTAATCCGTGCTCCTCGCGGATGCCGCGATAAAGCGGCTCGTGCTCGGGATGCGAGTGGATATCGATCAGCCCCGGCATGACGAGACGCTGGCTGCCGTCGATCACCCGATCGGCGGTGCGGGAGAAGACCGGACCGATATGGACGATGCGGTCATCGGTGAAGGCGACATCGATGTCGCGGCGATAGGTGTGGCGCGATAGCGTCTCATCCCAGGCGACAACCCAGGCGGCGTTCTTGATCAGCGTGGTGGCCATGGCAGGTGCTCCTGAGAGTCGCTCGGGTCATGCGAGCAGCGGGCCATGCTATAGGCTGCCCCGACGCTTTCGGCGACGACCCGCAAGAGGCGGCGAAAGGACAGACCATGGCTGCACCCGGTCCGCGCAATCTTATCACCGACGTGCCGGGGCTATTGGTCGGCCAGGCCGAAGATCATGACAGCATCACCGGTACCACGGTGGTGCTCGCAAAACGCCCGGCGGTCGCCGCGGTCGATGTGCGCGGTGGCGCCCCCGGCAGCCGCGAGACGGAGTTGCTAGGCTTTGCGACCCTGGTCGAACAGGTCGACGCGATCGTGTTATCGGGTGGCTCGGCCTTTGGCCTCGACGCGGCGTCGGGTGTGATGGACGGGCTGGCGGCGACGGGCCGTGGCTTCGCGGTGCGCGATGTGCGGGTGCCGATCGTGCCGGCGGCGATCCTGTTCGACCTGACGTTCCCGGGCCGGCGTCACTGGACCGGGCCGCCGCCGCACCGGGTCCTGGGCGAAACCGCTTTAGCGGCGGCCGACGCCGACTTCACGCTGGGCAATGCGGGAGCGGGACTTGGCGCAAAAGCCGGCCGGCTCAAGGGCGGGCTGGGGAGCGCCTCGACGCGGCTGGGCGATGGCACGACGATCGGCGCTGTGGTGGCGGTGAATTGCTGGGGCTCGGTGGTGCGGCCGGACTGTGGGCGCCTCTGGGCCGCCGAACTCGCGCATCCGGGAGAGATCCCGGCTCAGCCATCGCTGCCGGCGAGCGCGCCCGATGCCGCCGATCTCTCAGCCTGCGCGCCCGGCGCAGCCGGCGCCAATACGACAATCGCGGTCATCGCCACCGACGCGCCGCTCGATAAGGCCGGCTGTCGCCGCTTGGCGATCATGGCGCAGGACGGCCTGGCGCAGAGCATCCGCCCCGCGCATACCCCGTTTGATGGCGATACGGTTTTCGCGCTATCGACCGGCGAGGGCACGGCCGCCGACCCGCTGCGGCAGGCCGCGATTGGCGCCGCCGCCGCTACCTGTCTGGCACGCGCCGTAATGCGCGGCATCATGGCAGCTGGATCGCTCGGCGGCTTTCCGAGCTGGCGGCAGCGCCGGGGCTGACAACCCGAGATGAGATAGCGGCTCAGGCCGCGCGCGATTTCGCGGAGTCCGGGTCGATCACGACGCGATCGGCGGGAAAGGTTACTGTCACCTGTGTCCCGACGCCCAGCTGGCTGTTCAGCTCGAGCAGGCCGCCATGCAATTCCATGATCGCCTTGACCAGGGGCAGGCCCAGCCCGGTGCCTTCATGCGAGCGCGTAAAGGATGAGTCGACCTGTTCGAACGGCTTCAGCACACGCGTCAGATCGCCCGGCGCGATGCCGATGCCGGTGTCGCTGACCGTCAAGGTCAGACCGATCGAGGGCTCATACCGCCCGACAATGCTGATCTGTCCGCCTTGCGGCGTAAACTTGACGGCGTTGGCGACCAGATTGAGCAAGACCTGCTTGGTCTTGCGCTCGTCCGCCGATAGCAGCGGAAAATCAGCCGGGATGTCAGCGGTTTCGGTTAGGCCGCTCTCGCGCACCCGGGCACTGATCAGCTGGCGCACCGAACGGATTGTATCGCGTGGATCGAATACATCCTCGAACAGTTCGAGCTTGCCTGCTTCCGCCTTGGACAGGTCGAGGATGTCGTTGATGATTTGCAGCAGGTGAGCCCCGCTGTCGTGAATATCGTTGATGTAGGTGCGGTACTGCTCGTTGCCGACCGGCCCATAAACCTCGCGGGTCATCATCTCGGAAAAGCCGATGATTGCGTTGAGCGGGGTGCGCAGCTCGTGGCTCATCGTCGCCAGAAACGCCGATTTCCCGCGGCTCGCGGCCTCCGCCTCTTCCTTGGCGACCTTGAGGGCTTCGTAGGCGGCGGTGCGGTCGTGCTGCAGTTTGACGAGATCGAAGCACCGGTCGAGCACCGCGAACAGTGAGTTTGGATTTACCGATTTATCGAAATAATCATAGGCGCCGAAGCGCAAGGCGGCGACGGCGGTCTGGGTGTCGAGCTGTGCCGTCATCAGCACGCAGATGAGTTCGGGTTCGGTGTCGCGCAGCCGCGAAATGAGGTCGACACCGGAGGCCAGACCGCCCAGACGCAAATCGATCAGCGCCACCGGGATGGGATCGCCGGCTGCGCTGGCTCCGGTTAGGGTGGTCAGCGCTTTTTCCGGGGCGTCGACATAGGTCGTGACATAGCCACGCGCCTCCAGCATGTCCTGGAGCGACTCGGCGAAGTCAGGATCGTCATCAACGATCAGAACCGAGCGTGGTCTCGCGTCGCCTTCAGCCATTGCTACCCCGTTCGAGATTGCAGCACCGCGATCTCGATAGCGGCGAGTAAGGCGTTCGGGTCGAACGGCTTGAACAACATCCCGCAGGTCTCGCGCAACTTGGCGTCCTCCGACGCCTCACGCCCTTCGCTGACCAGGACTGTCGGCACCGTGCGACCCGCCTCCATCAAGCGCGCGTAAAGCTCCGCTCCCGACATCACCGGCATCCGCAGGTCCAGCAGCAGGCAGTCGATCTGCTCGGCCAGCATCTTGTCGAGGGCCTCGGCACCGGTCCGCGCGACCCTTACATCATAGCCACAGCGTTCCAGGATAGGCACGATACTCTCGACAAAATCGGGATCGTCGTCGGCGACCAGAACCCGGCTCGGCGGCTTTACCTTAACCAGCAATTCGAGGATCTGGGTCGCCGGGAATGGTTTGTGCAGGACCCCGAGCGCGCCGCCCTCAATGGCCTGCGCTACAAGCTGCTCGACGCTGTAGCCGGTCATCATCATGACCCTGGCGTCCGGGCGGATCTTTTTCAGCTCGAGAAAGGTGTCGACGCCGTTCATTCCAGGCAGCTTCACGTCCATCAGGACGAAATCGAAATCTTGATCGCGAAACAGTGCGATTGCCTCTTCGCCGCTCTTCGCCATCTCGACACCGTGGCCGCGCATCTCGATGACATCGGCGAGGCTTTCGCCGTGATCGATGTCGTCGTCAACGATCAGAACCCGGGTCATGCCGCCACCCTTACGCTCTCGGCCGGCGCCGTGTTCAGCGGCAGCCGCACGGTTACCGTCGTACCTCGCCCGACTTCACTTTCAACGCCAATTGTGCCGCCGTGCTGCGTAATGATTTGTTTCACGGTTGGCAAGCCGAGACCGGTACCAAAGCTTTTGGTGCTGAATAGCGGCTCAAAGATGCGGGCCAGGTTCTCCGGCGGGATACCGGGGCCGGTATCCTCGATGGTCAGCACGATATCACTGTCGAGCACCGTGGTTCCCACCGTGACGCGGCGCTCGCGTTCGGGCGGGTTTTCGCCGAGCGCCTGTGCCGCGTTCTCGATCAGGTTGATGACCACGCGCCGCACCCGGTCGCTATCGATCGGCACGGACGCGCCGGGCGCGTCCAACATCCGCTCAACCTTGACCAGCTCCGGGAGCGACTGCTCGCCGATCACATCGCCGAGCCAGCGGTCAAACGCGACATCGGCTCGCTTCAGCTCGCGGCTGCGGGTGTATTCGAGCAGATCGGAGATGATGCGGTCGCAGCGCTCGATGCTGCGCTCCATGCGCGAGATCGGGCGGTCGAGCTTGACGCCGCCATTCGCCGCCAGCTCCTTGACCGTGAACAGCGTGTTGCGGATCGCGCTCAGCGGGTTGCGCAGTTCGTGGGCTACCGTCGCTGTCAGCTGGCCCAGCACCGAGAGGCGTTCCGCCTTGAGCAATTCGGCTTCCGCCACCAGCCTCGCACGTTCGACATCGAGCTTCTCTGCCTGGATGGCCGCGATCGTCTGCTGCGATTCGAACTGGTGCGCGATCAGGTAGACCATCGCGCCGATCCCGATCGCGATGACAAAGGCAAAGGCGCCGAACCAAAGCCCCTGATGAACCCACCCCGAAAGCGCCAGTTCAGAGCTGCGGCTAACCAGGATCGCAACCGGGACATCGGCGATCGCGTGGGCCGCCTCGATGCGCAGCTGACCGTCGGCATCGGGCGCATTGATGATCATCGTTGCGGCGGGATCGCCGAACACGGCATCCAGATTGGCGCGCTCCGCCGGTGAGATGCTGGCGCCGCTGGCTGCCGGGTAGCGCGTCAGCAGGCTTCCATCACGCCTGACGAGGCGTACGGCGCCATCATCGGCCAGCGGCAAGGCGGAAAACAGCTCGGCGAATTCCGTGTTCGGGATCAATCCCACGACGGCTCCAGCGATGCCGGAGGAGCCTGGAATGCGATGCGCCAGCGGAATGAATGTCTCGCCTCCGGGCGCTTGCACCGCCTGTCCGATCGCGGTGTCTATGCTTCCGACCGAAGACACCAGATCATGGCCCTTGATGTCGCCTGGCGGCCAGGGCCCGGTGCGGTACAGCACCGAACCGTCGGCCGCCAGGATCGCGATCGCGGCGATACGCGGCGAGCGACCCAGTGTTTCCCTCGCCAGCGCGTCGATCGCCGGACTGCCGGCCATATCCGACAGGGATGCGGCCCCGCTCGTTGTCGGGGTCGTCAGCCGCGCCGCGATCTCGGACAACCGGCCATCGGCTGCGTTGAACAGCAGCCTTGTGCCGGCGCCGAGAATGACATCGATGCGGCCTAACTCGGTTTCTGTCGTATCGAGCGCCTGACGGCGCAGATGGTTGGCTGCGATCCCAGTCGAAATCAAGATCCCGGTGATCAACACGATCCCGAAGGCGACCAGCAGCGTTACCGGTCGGATACCGGATAGCTGCTCGATCCTCCGCGCAACCGGGGCATGCTTGGAAATGAATTCATCGGCCATCGTCACCGCTCCGGGGGGTACCACGGATTTAGTTAAAATGACTTAGGTTGACGAATGGTAAATCCCGCTCCCGGTTCGGCCGAATTCTTCGGTCTCTAACCTCTCACCCGCGCCCGGCATTCCCCGAATCCGATCGTCGCATAGCCCTCGCGACGGCCATGCGCCCGGAAGATAACCTCATCGCCATCTTCAAGAAACGTCCGCGTTTCCCCGGAACTGAGCGTGAAACTCCTGGTCCCGTCAAGGCTTTGTTCGCTGAGGCTGCCCCAGCCCGCTTCGGTCGGTCCGGAGATCGTGCCGCTGCCGAACAGGTCGCCGGCCACGAGATTGCAGCCGTTGCTGGTGTGATGCGCCACGAGCTGGGCGAGCGTCCAGTAAAGATCGGTGGTATTGCTGCGTGAAACGCGGTGTGGCGGTAGGTTTCTCTCGCGCATCTGCCGCGTCAGGATCAGCGCCTCGAGCGCGATATCGAAGGCGCCGGATTGCTGGTCGGCATCGTTCCACAAATGCGGCAAAGGCTTCGGGTCGCCCGCCGGCCGCTCGGGCTGTGCCACCCGGAACGGTGCCAGCGCCTCGATCGTGATGATCCAAGGCGAGACGGTGCTGCCAAAGCTTTTGCCAAGGAAGGGACCGAGCGGTGCCGATTCCCATTGCTGGATGTCTCGCGCCGACCAGTCATTGACCAGGCCAAGCCCGACAATATGGTCGGCCGCGCGTTCAATCGGGATCGGGGTGCCCTGCCGGTTACCAGGGCCTACCCATACCGCCAGTTCCAGCTCGTAGTCGAGTTTGCGGCACGGGCCGAATGTGGGCGCGGCTTCATCGGGCAGTTTGCGCTGACCCTGCGGCCGCTGCACTGTCGCGTGCGACTCGCGCACCGACGACGCACGGCTGTGATAGGCGACCGGCACGTACTTATAGTTCGGGGTCAAGGGATTGGCCGGGTCGCGGCGGCGGCCACCATTGGTGGCATGGTTGATGCCGGCAAAGAAATCGGTGAAATTCTCGATCTTTGTGGGGACATGCAGCCAGCAATCGCTGGCGCGGTGCAGCAGCTTGTCAGCCAGCGGCTTGGCCTTGCTCTCGCCATCGCTCGACAGCAGCGCGCAGGCCTGTTGCCGCAGGGCGCGCCGTGCTCCCGAACCCAGAGCGATGAAATCGTTGAGCGTGTGACCGGAGGCCGCCTCAGCGGCGGTGGCGGCGGCGCCCTCGAAGCAGCCAAGCTCCAGCGCGAGGCGCAGATCGAGGATCATGTCCCCGATGGCGATGCCGCCGCGTGGCTGTGCATTGGGAACGCTGCGGCCGGGTGGGCTGAACACCCCGAGCGGTAGATTCTGCAACGGAAATTCTGGATGCCCATTCGCCGACGCAACCCAACTCTGCCGCTTAGCGTCGTGTGTCTCGTCGATCATCTTATCCCTCCCCATGCTGACGTAATGGGCGCAAGCGCAAGTCTGGCAGCAACGCATTCGAGGCGCGCGATTGCCGATGCAGCGCGAAGATGCCAAAGCCCAGCGCCAGCCCGACAAATACGGTCACGACCGTAACCATGCTGGTGGCGAAATCATAGGGCAGCAGGGCGACGACCAGGGTGCCGATCGCGGCCGTCGTCATCTGCAGAAACCCCATGACGCCCGAGGCGGTGCCGGCGAATTCGGGATGCACGCTGAGCCCGGACGCCATCGCCGCAGGCTGGCTCAACCCATCGCCAATGGCGCCGAGCGCAATCGGCAGAAAAAGCCCCCAGGCCCCCAGCCCTGCCAAGCCGTACCATAGGGCCATACCGATAAGCGCGGCGAACGCCAGCAGGCGGCCAGCGATGATCAGGGCGGCGGTACCAAGCTGCACCGTGAACCGCGCCGCGACGGCGTTGCCTGCCATATACGTCGCCATTGGCAACAGGATCATCGCGCCATAGGCGCTGGGCGGCCGATGCAAGGTTTCGATCAGCACATGCGGCGCGCTGGCGCAGAAGGTGAACCATGCGGCGCTGGCACAGGCGCCGCACAGCGCGAACCCGGCAAATTGTGGAGAGCGCGCGAGGATCGCGTACGCCCGTAGCATCTGCAGGGGGTCAAGACGCGCAGGCCGCACGTTGGTTTCGGGCAGGCGCGCATAAACCAGCAGCAGCACCGCAGTCCCGACCACGCCGAGTACCAGGAAGATGGCGCGCCAACTGACCCACTCGGCGAGATATGCGCCGACCGAGGGCGAAACGGCTGGGGCCAGCGTCATCGCCATCATGACGATCGCGATCCCGCGTGCCGCTGCCTCGCGGTCGTACACGTCGCGAATGATCGCACGGCCAAGGACGATACCGGCGCAGGCACCGCAAGCCTGCATGACACGGCCCACGATCAGCACAGGTAACGACCAGGCCGCGCCGCATACAACCGTGCCGGCGAGGTACAGGCCGAGCCCGCCAAGCAATACCGGGCGACGGCCGAACCGGTCGGAGACCGGACCATAGAACAGCTGGCCGAGGGCGATGCCGACAAGATAAAGCGTCAGCACAAGCTGTGCTTCGGCGGCTGAGCTCTCGAAGATCTGCGACAGCAGCGGCAGACTTGGCACGACAATGTGCAACGTCGCGAAGCCGATCGCTGTCACCGCCGCCAGCAGAGCCAGCGATGGCGCCCGCTGGTTTGTGGCAACACTCATGCGGTCGGCCGGAAACTCGCAAGCGAGCGCCGCTGGCGGCCGGCCGAATCGAAATTCTCCGGAGCCAGCCAGGCCTCGAACGCTTCGCGAAGCGCCGGCCACTCCGCGTCGATGATCGAGAACCACGTCGTGTCGCGATTGCGGCCGCGGGTGATCGTTGCCTGGCGGAACAGGCCCTCATAACGGAACCCGAGGCGCTGCGCCGCGGCGCGCGACGGCGCGTTCAGCGAATCGCATTTCCATTCATAACGGCGATAGCCGAGCTCGTCGAACACGCGGCGCATCATCAGGAACATCGCCTCGGTCGCCGCCGGCCGGCGCTGCAATAGAGGGCTGAACACCAGGCTGCCAATCTCGACGACCCCCACCGCCGACTGCGCATTGATATACGCCGCCACCCCGACCGCCTTGCCGCTCGCCGTGTCGCGGATTGCGTGAAACAACCGGTGCGGATCTGCGCAGGCCGCCTCGATCCAGCGCCGATAATCGGCCAACTCGGCAAAAGGGCCATAGGGATAGTAGGTCCAGTTACGGCCGTCGCGGTCCTTCGCGTTAGCCGCGAACAGTTCCGCCGTATGGCGCGCCGGATCGAGTGGCTCGACCGCGCAGAACCGTCCCTCGATCGCGGTTCTGGGCGGCAATGCCCGGGCCGACCAGCCCTCGACCGGAGCGCCGACGGTTTGCCCCAGTAGGTTGTGGAGAGGTTCGTTATCGCTCATGGCCGGTGAGGCGAACACAGCCCCTCGCGACCGTCAACCTCAGCGCGACACGTGCCTGCCGATCAGCGTTTGCGCAGGAGGAATTCGCGGCCGACTTTGACCATCGGCTGCCCATCATATTCGATGATATCGGCGGTGGCATATGTCTCGGTCCAGCGATCCGGCAGGTAAGAGCCGGTGCCGACCACGTCGATCGGCGCGTTGGCGGCGGCCATGATGCGGCATTTCTCAGGGCCAAAGCCGGAGCTTGCTACAATGCGGGCGCGCGGGAAGCCGGCGTCGTTCAAGATCGCCCGCATCGTCCAGATCGCGGCCGCCGACACGCCGGTGCCGACGAGGTAACGCAGCTCCGCCTCGGTGCGGTAGCCGCGGATCGATTGCGGCGCATGCCGCTCCAGCACATCGTAGGAGCGGCCGAGATCGAGCCCCTCGCAATAGCGGCCGCCCGGCGTATCCATGCGAAAGGCGAGCTGCGCCTTCTCGGCCAGTTCGGGAAAGCGGCGGCAGACCTCGACGGCATCGCTGGTTTCGCGGCCGAAATAATCGACGAGCACTGTGAGCGGCTCTTCGGGGAAGGTCTCGCGGAACATCTCGGCGGCGCGCAGGGTCGAGCCGGCATAGCCGATCAGCGCGTGCGGCATCGTGCCGAGCCCGACCTCGCGCCCGAAGAACGGCGCGCTCGCCGCTGTGGCGCAGCCGACAAACCCGACCGCGCCATCGACCCGCTGGGCATGCGCCGAGCCCACCGAGGCGGCATAGGCCATCAGTTGCGCCATCTCGGCGCCGGCGCAATGCCGCGCATCCATCGCGAGAAACGCCACCTTCGGCAGGTCGGCGCACATCGCAGCCGCGTTGTAGGCGGCGACGCAGGCCGGGCCGATCTTTTGCAACAGTACAGTTTCGAGATCGACGAGGTGGTAGAACGGGCCGGTGATGTACATCAGCGGCTCGCCGGAGCCGACCCAGCTGCCTTCGGGATGGCGCAATTCGATCTCGAAGCTGGTGCCGCGCGCCGCAGCGGTGGTTTCCAGAAACTCGATCGCGAAACGCGGCGCGCAGATCACCGGCCGGCGCATGAACACCGCATAGGTCGCCGACTTGTCGCCGAACTCCCCGACGATCGCCTTGGTCTTGAGGAAATAGCTGTCGGTGCGGGCGGCGAGTTCGTCCATCGGCAAGGTCCCAATCCCTACGAAGCCGACGAGCGCCTCATGGCAGGTAAATTTATACTCGTCCCTGCGAAAGCAGGGACCCACCCGTCAACAACTCGTCAGCCCGCCCGTGGGTCCCTGCTTTCGCAGGGACGACATTCTAACTCATCGAAACGAACGCGAAGCTTCCCCTCCAGCTCTTTAGGAGGCGATGGCGAGACGGCTGGGATTGCCGAGGCCGCTGCCCTGCCGCTCGCGCTTCAGCGCCTCGGCGATCTCAAACGCGAGTTCGAGGGCCTGGCTGGCGTTGAGGCGTGGGTCGCAATGCGTCAGGTAGTTTTCCGACAAGGACGCCTCGCTGACCCCCTGGGCGCCGCCGATACATTCGGTAACGTTCTGGCCGGTAAGTTCGAAATGCACCCCGCCGGCATAGCTGCCCTCGGCAAGGTGTACCGCAAAGGCGCTGTGCACCTCATCAAGAATGCGCCCAAAGACGCGTGTCTTATAGCCAGTCGACGACGAGATCGTGTTGCCGTGCATCGGGTCGATGCACCACACCACGTTGGCACCCTCACGGCGCACCGCGCGGATCAGCGGCGGCAATTTCTTTTCGACCTGGTCCGAGCCCATGCGGGTGATCAGCGTCAGGCGGCCGGGTTCGTTTTTCGGGTTGAGGCGTTCGATCAGGCGCAGCATGTCGTCTGGCTCGAGGCTCGGGCCGCATTTCATGCCGATCGGATTTTTGATCCCGCGCATGAATTCGACATGCGCACCATCGAGTTGGCGCGTCCGGTCGCCGATCCAAACCATGTGCGCCGAGCAGTCGTACCATTCGCCGGTTGTCGAATCGATGCGGGTCAGCGCTTCCTCGTAGGCGAGGAACAGCGCCTCGTGCGAGGTGTAGAACTCGGTCTCGCGGATCTGCGGCGTGGTGTCCGAGTTGAGGCCGCACGCCGCCATGAAGTCGAGTGTCTCGGTCAGCCGGTCGGCCAGTTCCCGGTAGCGTTCGCCTTGCGGCGAGTCGGCCACGAAATCCTGGTTCCAGGCGTGCACCCGGTGCAGATCGGCATAGCCGCCCTGGGCAAAGGCGCGCAGCAGGTTCAGCGTCGCGGCCGACTGGCTGTAGGCCTGTACCATGCGCTGCGGATCGGGCTCGCGCCCGGTCTCATCGAACTCCAGCCCGTTGATGATATCGCCGCGATACGAGGGCAGGGTGACGCCGTTCTGCGTCTCGCTGTCGGAGGAACGCGGCTTGGCGAACTGGCCGGCGAGGCGCCCGACCTTGACCACCGGGCAGGCGGCACCAAAGGTCAGAACCACGGCCATCTGCAACAACACCTTGAAGGTGTCGCGGATATTGTTGGGGTGGAACTCGGCGAAGCTCTCGGCGCAGTCGCCGCCCTGCAGCAGAAACGCCTTGCCGGCCGCGACGTCCGCCAGCCGCTCGCGCAGCCGTCGGGCTTCGCCGGCAAACACCAGCGGCGGAAAGCGCCGCAACGTCTCCTCGACATTATTGAGGGCGGTTTCGTTGGCGTAACCCGGCACCTGCTTGATCGGCAGGTCGCGCCAGGTTTGCGGAGTCCATTTATCGAGCATCATCCACCTCAACCACCGCGCCGAACGGCCTTATCGAGGCACGCGGTCAGCCCTACTTAGTGCTTTCGCGGCACAAGGTCAAAACTCCCGCGCGCGCTGGTTTTGTCGCGGCTTGGGACGGATCAGCGACGCCAAGCGTAGAACAAGCGTCGCCGGCACCCTGGGGCAGCCAGCGGGCATACGCCTTGCAGCCTCGCACCCATGCCGGCATAGATGCGCCGCGTTTTTCGCCCGAAAGGAATATACTCGATGACGGTCCGGTCGTTGCTGCGGATAAGCCGGCTGCTTCCGGGCGCGGCGCTGTTGCTGTTCGCGGGCGCAACCGATGCCGCGGATATCATGCCGCACCGCGCGCTGTACTCGATGAGCCTCGGCCGCGCCAATGGCGAAGGCGGCGTGACCGGCGCAAGCGGCACCATGGCCTATCAATGGGGCGAGACCTGCGATGGCTGGACGATCGAGCAGCGTTACCGGCTGAAGATGGCATACGCCGAGTCCGCGGATGTCAGCATTTCATCCAATTTTGTGACATGGGAGGCCAAGGACGGCCTCAGCTATCGCTTCAATCAGAAGGAGACACGCGACGGCGGCGACGAAGAGGAGATCAAGGGCTCGGCAAAGCTGGACGGTGCCGGCAAAGGCGGTACGGTAACTTTCGAGAAACCGGCGGATAAATCCTTCGATCTGCCGGCGGGAACGGTGTTCCCCAGCTTTCACACGATGATGCTGATCGACAAGGCCAAAGCGGGCGAGACGTTCATCTCAAAGCAGATCTTTGACGGCGCGACGGTTGAAAACGCGGTGCTGGTATCGGCGGTGATCGGGCCCAAGGTCGATCCCGATCCGGAGCTCGCCAAAAAAAGCCCGCTGCTCAACCACCCCGGCTGGCGCGTGCGGTTGGCGTTTTTCCCGGCTGACCCGAAAGCCGAGAAGCCGGATTACGAGCTCGGCATGCTGCTGCTCGACAACGGCGTCTCGGTCGACATGACGATCGATTACGGGGACTACGCGATCAAAGCCAAGCTCGACGACATCGAGGCACTGCAAAAGCCCGGTGGCTGCTGAGCGATCCTCTCCTGAGCGATCCTCTCAGGCCACGGCGACGATCGGGCTGCCGATGCCAAGCGCGAGCGTTCGATCGGCGCGTCCGCGATTGACCGCGATTTCGACCAGGCCGTTGGAGTTGATGTACCAGAAGGGCGCGCCCTCCGGGACCGCGGAGAAGGTTCGGGCCGGCCGGATGCGGTGCTCGCCGATCAGCAACGCGGCATCCGCGGCGACACTGGCACCGCGCAGGCCGCTCAGCGCATTACCATAATGATCGATATAGACGATCTCCGGCAGGTCGTCCGGCCATTCGAGCCAATGAAGTGGCTCGATCGGTCCCCCGAACAGCGAGGGCAACTCGCCAGTCGCCAGCCGGGCCGCGACAGGGGCAAACAGGTCGCGGCCGTGAAAGCTCGCCGACAGCGCGGCGGGGCGCCAGCCGATCTGCCAGACACGCGAGGTGTCAACGCGTCGACGCGCTATTTCGAACAAGCCGTTATCCGGTCCGACAAAGAACCGACCGTCGGCCTCGACGATAATGGCCCGCCGCTCGCTCCCGACACCCGGGTCGACGACTCCCACAAAGACCGTGCCGGCGGGAAACCAGCCCGCATACGCGGCAAGCAGATAAGCGGACGGCTTGGGTTGTCCCGTCGGTGCGTCGGCGAACAGCGAGATGACCGGCACGCCGGGTGCGGTCTGATGCAGCACAGCCTGGATCTGCCCGGTATAGGGGCCCGCCAATCCAAAATCAGTGAAGAGAGCGATCATCGCGTGCCAAGTTGCCGCACTACTCGGGTCATTCAGGATTCGCACAACCAGCGCGCTGTCTGGCAAGCATCAATTACACCGATACGCGTGTCCGCCATGAGGTCGGCAACACCGTTTGTGATGCCCACCTTGTTAACATACAACATTTATTACACAGAGCGGATCAGACTAGGTCCGTGTAACTGTCGTACTTGCAAATATTGGTGATTTGAGTATCTTCGGTGCAGTTTGGGGAGCGTTATCTGGGGGAGTATTGATGAAGAAATTTGCTCTTGCCGCGGCCTTGCTGGCTTCGGCAATCCAGCCGAGCTTTGCCGCCTGCGATACGCAAAGCGCGCGCGAGGCCGAGCAGGCCATCCGCTATGTCACTGATTTGATGGTTGTCAGTTCGGCGTGCCGCGATACGACGTACGCGGAATTCCGGCTGCGCAACAAGGATCAGATCATCTCCTATCAGAAGGCGATGATCACACATCTGCACGGCAATGCCGCCTTCGATAAGTGGAACACGTCGCTCGCCAATATCGCGGCGCAAAAGCAAGCCGGGTTGACGACCACGCAGGTCTGCCAGCAGCAGGCGACGATGCTGAAGCAGGCAAGTCTGCAGGATCCCAAGGCGTTCCGCGCTTATGTCGCAACGCAGGTGACGAGCCCGGCGGCGCCCGCGGCGGTGGCGGCACGCAGCACGAAGTGCCGCTGATCTGACGGGTGAGCCCGGTGGGCGGCTCATGAGAGTCCGCCGCCGGCGCGTCTGACACGAGGCGCTCGCAGCGGTGCCGGGAACTGCGCTACACTGCCTTAAACGCAGTGGGGAGGTGGTCGATGGCCCGCATCGTCCTCGGCATGGCGTCATCGCACACGCCAATGCTGAACGCGCCGCCGACAGACTGGCCGCGCTTTATCGAACGGGACTCGCGACGCTCGGAGCTGCTCGATATCGACGGCCGGCCGACCACCTACGAGGCGCAATTGCGGCGCGCCCTGGGCACGGTCGCAGCCGAGATCACACCGGAGCGGATGCAGGCGCGGAGCGAACACGTGCAAGGCGCGTTGTCGCGCCTCGGCGATTACCTGCGCGATGCGCGCCTCGCGGCGCTGATTGTCGTCGGCGATGATCAGGACGAGCTTTATCACTCGGGAAACATGCCCGGAGTGCTCGTCTACTACGGCGAGACCATTCCAAATGTGCCGCTCGGGCCGGATTTTAAGGGTCCGGACTGGGCGCGTCGCGCCAGTGCCCGTTGGCACGAGGAAAGCGAGCCGCGCCATTACCCGGTGCATGCCGGGCTGGCGCGCCATATGATCGATGCGCTGATCGACCGCGAATTCGATGTAGCCGCTTCCGACGGGGCGCCCGCCGGCGAGGGCGAGGGGCATGCCATCGGCTTTGTCCACCGTCGCATCATGAAGGATGTCGTGCCGGTGGTGCCGGTCTGCATCAACACCTACTACCCGCCAAACCAGCCGACGCCGCGTCGCTGCTATCGCCTCGGTCAGGCGATCCGCGCCGCCGTCGAGGCTTTTCCGGAGGATATCCGGGTCGGCATCATCGGCTCAGGCGGCCTGTCGCACTTCGTGGTCGACGAGGCGCTCGACCGCGGCTTTATTGACATGCTCCGCCGGAATGACGCCGAGGCGATCCAGGGCCTGCCGCGTACCAAGTTGAATTCCGGCAGCTCCGAAATCCGCAACTGGATCTGCGTTGCCGGAGCGGTCGAGCATTTGTCGCTCGAATGGTCGCTCTATGAACCTGGCTATCGAACGCCCGCCGGAACCGGCACCGGCCTGGGTTTCGCCTACTGGACCTGAGGCCGGAAACGTCGAGAAGGACAAAACATTAAATAGGGAGTGAAGCGATGCGCAGGAAAGACAGCGAGGATCTCGTCAGGGTGGGACCTGGCACGGCGATGGGCGAGATGATGCGGCAATACTGGATGCCGGCCGCCAAATCGTCAGAGGTCGAGGCCGACGGCGCGCCGATGCGGCTGATGCTGCTGGGCGAGCAACTGATCGCGTTCCGCGACACCTCGGGCCGCGTCGGGGTGATGGACCACCGCTGCCCGCATCGCTGTGCCTCGCTGTTTCTCGGACGCAACGAGGAAAACGGCATCCGTTGCATCTATCACGGCTGGAAATACGATGCCGACGGCAACTGCGTCGACACCCCGAACCTCGCCGGCAATCCCGGCTTCAAGAACCGCATCAAGGCCAAGGCCTACAAGGTCGTCGAGCGTAATGGCCTGATCTGGGTCTATATGGGCAACCGCAAGGTCGCCCCGCCCTTGCCGGAGATCGAGGCCACATTGCTTCCCGAAAGCGACGTGACGATCACCTTCATCCAGCGCGAATGCAACTGGCTGCAAGCTCTCGAAGGCGATATCGATACCTCGCATTTTGGCTTTCTGCATGCCGGCGCGATCGAGCCCGAGGTGGTGGCCGACGACAGTCTTTTCCGCTTTACCGTGCAAAATCGGGCGCCGGAATATCACGTTACCGACACGCCCGCGGGCACGATGTATGCCGCGTATCGCGAGGCCGATCCGGCACATACCTACTGGCGCTTCGCCAATTTCATGATGCCGTTCTGGACCCAGACGCCGCAGGGCAAGTTCACCGAGCATCTGCACAATCGCGCATGGGTCCCGATGGACGATCATCACACGATGTTCGTCAGCCTGACATGGCGGCAGCACCCGCCATCGGTCGGCGCCGACAAGCATGGCAAGATGATGCCCGGCTTTGACCGGACTTTCCATTTTCTGCCCAACACTACGGAATGGCATGGTCGTTGGCGTCTCGCGGGCCGCCCGGTCAATGACTGGATGGTCGATCGCGCGGCGCAGAAGACGGGCGGCAACTACTCCGGCATCGAGGGCATTCATGCCCAGGACCAGGCGGTCACCGAAAGCATGGGGCCGATCACCGACCATCTGTTCGAGAAACTGGCGCCGAGCGACGGCATGATCATGGCGACCCGCCGGCGCCTCCTGAAGGCGGCGCGCGCTCTGGCCAAAGACGGCACGGTGCCGCCCGGCGTCGATGACCCCGACATTATGTACGCCGTGCGCAGCGGCGACTTTATCACCGATGCCAAGATGAACTGGCGGCAGGCGTATGACGCGCAGATGCGCGCGTCATTCCGCCCGCTCAAACAGGCCGCCGAATAGGCGGCAACCCCATCCCTCGGATCAGTCCCGCAGTTGCGGCGCGACCTGGTCCATGAAAAGACGCAGGCTGTCGGCGGCGACTTCGTAAGGCATCGAGCCGAGGCGGAACGAGGCGATGAGCCCGCCTACCCCGAGCTTCGCCACTTCGGACAGCGCCTCGGTGACGGTTGCCGGCGAGCCGCGCAACAGCCCCTGCGCGCCGCCTGCGCGGGCGCGCGCCTCGGGCAGTTCGCTCTGCGGGACCTCGATACGCTCGCCCGTCTCGTCGAAGATGCGGTCGCGCATCTCAGCTCGCGAGCGCGTCATCCCGTTGAAGAAGGGGACGCCGACGCGTTCCGCCTCGGCGTCGCTCTCGGCCACGAAGACGTTGCGCCATACCCAGGATTGTTCGAGGTTGCGGCTGATCGCGACATCGTCAAATCCGGCCTGCTGCATCGCCTCAATGTAAAGCGCGACGCGATGGCGGGTCGCCTCGAGCGACTGCACGTTCATCATGAACGGTCGTCCCTGCCGGGCAAACTCGACCAGCGAATGCTCGCTGGACGCGCCGCGGATCACCGGCGGGTGCGGTTTGGTATAAGGCCGCGGCCGCAGCATCGGCACCTTGAGCTGCCAGAACCGGCCGTCATGCTCGAAAGCGCCCTCGGTCCAGGCGCGCAGGATAATTGTCTCCGCCTCGTCGAGCCGCGCCTGCGCCTCGTGGTGATCGATGCCATAACCCTGGTAATCGTAGATGTTGTAAGCCGTGCCGCGGCCCAGCCCGACGATCAGCCGTCCATTGCTGAGATTGTCAATCAGCGCCAGCTGTTCGGCGAGGCGGATCGGATGGTGCAATGATGTCTGGATGACCGCAAAGCCGATCGCACTGTGCCGTGTCGCGGTGGCCAGCGCGGCGGCGAAGCTGACGGGATCGACATAGGCGCAGATGCCGTCGAAATGATGCTCGGCGAGCCAGATCACATCCATTCCCAGCTCGTCCGACAGCATTGCCTCGCGCAATGTCTCGTCGATGACGATGCCGTCCCGCGCGGGGTCGCGGCTATCTGGAAACAGGAAATTGCCGATCCGCAACGTCTGTCCTCCGGGGAAACATCCGCGTTGTGGCGCCGGACGGATCAACGCCGGCCAACATCGGAATGGCGATTGCAGCACGGAATTATGCCCTGGCGGGAGGGGCGATGGCGAGGCGGCATTTAGCTCCCCCACATTCTATGATAGGCAAAGCGACGCTGGGATTGCCGATAACCCCAAGGGAGAGACGGCTGGTGCAGGTGCTGAACTTCAAGACCGGGATTACGTTTGGGTCGAACGGCAATCTGAGGGAATTCAGCCCGGCCGGATTTTCTAGCAACCCCGACGAGGTCAGTACCTGGAGTGAGGCGCCTGTTGCGGAATTGATCTTCCGGCTGCCGCCGTTGCGCCATGACCTGCAGCTGATTGTCGAAGTTTTCCCTTTTCTCGGTGACGGCAGAATTCAGCAACAGGTGTGCTGGGTATACTTCAATGGGCTGTTCGTGCATTTCGAGATGATCCGTGCGCCCGTCGAGATGAACTTCACGATGTCTCGCGATCTGCTGAACCCGCGTGCTAACCGGCTCTCCTTCGTGCTGCCAAACGCCGCCTCGCCCAGAGAGCTCGATATGGGCGACGACCTGCGGCAACTTGGGTTGAGCTTTGTCCGGCTGGGTGCCGGACCGCCTGGAAGCGGCATCCCCACCAGCGGCTTCTGATGCGCCCTGCCGCCCTTAGGCGAAGCGCCAGGCTCCGTTGACGTGCGGTTCGGTTCGGCCGATCGTATCTGAAACGTCCCGGGAGGAGCCGCCATGAAAGTCGGTATCGCGCTCAACATGCTATGTCAGCCCGGCCGCTCCGATGCGTCGGTGGTTGGCGAACACCTCGCGATGGGCGATCTCGCCGAGCCGCTCGGTTTCGACTCCATCTTCGCGCTGGAACATCACTTCACCGGCTATGCGATGTCGCCGGCGCCGACTCAGCTCCTGTCGTACTATGCCGGCCGCACCAAGCGGATCAACCTCGGGACGGCAGTGATCGTGTTGCCCTGGCACGATCCCGTGCGTGTTGCCGAGCAGATCGCGCTGCTCGACATCCTGTGCGGCGGGCGTTGCCTGTTTGGCTTTGGCCGCGGTGCGGCGAGCGTCGAGTATGAAGGCTTCCGCATTCCGATGGGCGAGGCGCGGCCGCGCTTTGTCGAGGCCGCTAACATCATCGTTAAGGCCCTTGCCAATGACAGCTTCGAGCACGATGGCGAGTTCTTCCATATCCCGCGTACCGCGATACGGCCACGCCCGATCTCGCATCCGGAGCGGCGCTTTTATGCCTCGGCGGTCAGCCCGGACTCGGCCGAGATCATGGCCAAGCTCGGCTTCGGCGTGCTGATGGTCATGCAGAATGAATGGGCCAAGGCGAGCGAAGACGTCGCGCGTTATCGCGAGATCGCGACAGCGGCGGGCCATACGCCGCGGCCGCCGATCATCCTGACCAATGTGTGCTGCGCCGAAAGCCGGGACGAGGCACAGGAGCGTGCGGTGAAATATCTCGGCGCGAAATGGCAGTCGATCGACGATCACTACCATTTCTCGGACGGGCATCTCTCGACCGTGAAAGGTTACGAGAGCTACGGCAAGATGGCGCGGACCTACGCCAAGATAAACGAAAGCGCCGAAAGCAAGGCCAAGGCCACCGATTTCTATGTCAGCATCCAGATCGCCGGCACCCCGCAGGACTGCCTCGATAAGATTGCCGAGTTGCAGCGCTGCACGGGGATGGATCACCTGGTGACGGAATTCTCCTTCGGCGGCCTGCCGCATGAGGAGGCTGAGGTCAATATGCGGCTCTTTGCCGACCGGGTGATGCCGACCCTGCAGCGCGACCCCGCTTTTGCCGGCGGCGATGCGCCGGCGCAGCGGGTATTGCCGGATGCGATCGCCAAAGACCGGCTGTTCGCACCGGCATGACCGGCCAGCCCACCGGCACCATCCCGGCGGGTGAGCGCTATCTTTCCGATACGCCGACGCTGCGGATGCATGCCGGCACGCAGCCGGATCTGTTTCTGTGGTGGAACGCGATACCCGCTGATGCGGCGGCAATCGATGTCGTCGTGCATCTGCACGGCTTCTCGCAGCAGCGGGGCGAGATGGCGCTGTCGGAAAAGGTCGCGCGCAGCGGGCTCGACCTTTCGGGCCGAACCCGGCCAACCCTTGCCCTCCTGCCGCGCGGGAATTGGGTCCGCTCGACCTGGTACGATTTCCCCGCCCTGCTCGATGGCGGTTTCGACGCGCTGATCGATTACGGGCTGCGCCAGCTCTCTCGGCCGCTCCCTCTCGCCCGCCTGATCGTGACGGGGCATTCGGGCGGCGTTATGCCGATCATCGACGCACTCCCCACGATGTCGCGCACGCCTGACGAACTCCATCTGTTCGACGGGCTTTACGGCCATGACCCGGCCCTCGGCGATCCAATGCAGGGGATGGCCGTGATCGAGCGCTGGCTCGACGAGCGGCTCGCCGCCGAACCAGGCCAGCCGGGCGCGTTGCGCGTTGTGTTTATCGAGCGACAGACCGGGCCTATGTCGCGGCTGGTGGCGGCCGCCATCAAGCGGCGCCTCGCGCAGGCGGATTCTGCTCAGGTGCCTGGCTTGGCTAAGCGCTATCGCGTCGAGCCATCCGCCGTGCCACATGGTTATGTCGCCGCAGTGTGCGGTCCCACGCTTCTCGCCCGCAGCGATGCCGATTTCGACTGGTCGCGCGTGTAGCGGCTCAGCGGTTTGGCAGATCGAGCGGGTAGATCGGCCGGCGGACGTTCTTGAATGTGAGCTGGCTGTAGTCGGATGTGCAGACGCCATGGCCGGCGCATTCGACCACGGCCTTGGCGAGCGACCCGAGACCGGCGCGCCGATGAATGCGGCTTTTGAGCATCACGTAGCGCTTCTGCATCGGATCGATGCCGAGCGTGTAGAAGCAGTTGAGGTCGTTGGGCTCGACATGCCGCGAGATCAGAGCGATCTCGACCGTGCCGGTATCGATAACGACACTCGGCCCCATATCCATCTGCACGCCGCGCGACGAGGGGCCCTTGTTGCGGAACTTGCCGCTGGCGATCGTCTTGACCGTCGCGGTGATGGTCAGCGGTTTGCTCTCGCCGGGGATTTGTGGCATCGCCAGCTTGCCGCCGATCGACAGCGTGACCTCTGCGCCGACACCGGCCGCGATCGTCTGCTGCACTGCCTCCGGGTCGTAGATCGCGAAGGCAGCGACATTCTCCAGCCCCTCGCGCAGGATAGCGGCGAGCACCGCCGTCGTATCCATCGTGCCGCCCGAGGCGCAATTATCGTAATGGTCGAGGAGCACGATCGGCCCCTCGCCGGGCTTGGGTGGTTCGATCGTCTTGGCGCGCGCCAGTGAGGTGTCGAGCGCTTCGAGTTTGTAGACAAAGGCCTCGCGGTCGCTCCAGGCCTGCTCCAGCAATTCGTCCCGCAGTTTCTCGGCGAGCGCCTTGTCTCCATCGGTCACCACCACGACGCTGAGCCCGGCATTGTGGATGTCGGCGTGCGGGAAACCGACGAACAAAGTGGCTGAAAGAGCGCCTTCCGCCGTCATCGCGGCGCAGCGTTCCTGCAATTCCTTGTTCGGAAAATCGTCGGAGCCCTGGCGCATCACATGCGGCAGCATCGGCACGTTGCCCCAGGCCATGACCGGCTTGACTGTGCCGCGGATCGTGTTCAGCAGGATTTCACCGGCGCGTTTGGCGGTGTCGTAGGTGTCGATATGCGGATAGGTGCGATAGCCGGCCAGCACCGTCGCGTTGTCGACCATCGCGTCGTACAGGTTGGTGTGCATGTCGAGTGACACGCTGATCGGCGTTGTCGGGTCGATCGCACGGATGCGGCGCAATAATTCGCCTTCGCCGTCTTCATAGGTCTCGGTCACCATCGCGCCATGCAGGTCGAGCATGATGCCGTCAAACCCGCCTGCTTTGACCGCGTCGCAGATCTTGCCGGCGATGTGCTCAAAGGCGTCGTCATCCACCGGGCGGCTTGGCGGCGAGCCAGCGGCGATCGGCAGGACGATCTCGGCCCCCTCGCGC
>JAFAYW010000067.1 GCA_019240125.1 Alphaproteobacteria bacterium | reverse complement strand
CCTTGATCTTGCGAATTAGGCGCGCGATCTGGCCGTTATCGATTCCCTCGATCTCGGCGGACGTGACGAGAGTCCCGTTCTCACCGTTACCTTCTTCCTCGGGGATGATCCCGTTCTCACGATACCACTTGAGCTTCGCCGCCCATTTTTCCTCATACTCGGCATTGCCCAGTAGACCGAGATGCTCCCAATACCAAGTGATCCCGGTATCGGCATCCTCGATCGTAAAGTCCGGATATCTCGGGGTGCCATCCTTTCCGATAAACGGGCGCTCATACTCATACACAATGCCGGCGCCGGCGAGTTCGTTCGCAATAATCACTTCCGATTTCGAGATCATCAGTTCGCCGCGGCGCGAGCGGTGAATGTGCTTGTTGTCGTATGTCCGCTGTCCCACTTGCACCGGTTCTGGCGCCTCAAAGAGGTTGGTAAGGCGGCGTGCCGCGTCAGACAGCTGCCGGTAGTCGAGAAATTTGTGAGGCTCGCCTTGGCAGAGCAGCACCAGCCGCTTGTTTTGGCGCGTCAGCGCCGTATAAAGCAGCTCGCGCGAAAGTATGCGGCACGGATTCGGCAGGATCACGAACACCGTGTCGAACTCGCTTCCCTGCGCTTTGTGCACGGTTAGCGCATAGGCCAGTTCTAAAAGGCGATCGTCTTCGTCCAGATCGCCTGCCCAGTACCTGTATTCGTACCCAGGCTGCGATGACAGGGTGACCCTGAGCTGTTCAAGACTAACCTTGCTACCCCATTTTCAAATGGGCCAGTCACGATGCCGACCTCGCCGTTGGCGACGTATCGCAGCGGCACCGTACCGTCGTTTGGCTCTTCCGGGAAAACCCAACGCCTCCGGTGATTGCGCAGATTGATCACCTTGTCGCCGTAAACAATACCGTCGGCGCCCATAGGCTTCGGTATCTTCGCAAATCGCCAATCATCCGGCACCGCCAGCTTCCGCATTCCGGCGCGGAAGCCGCGCTGGATGAGGCGGTTCAACATGATGGTCCCAGGCGCCTCGCCCTTGATCGGTGAGAGCACCTGCCAGACGTCCGCCGCTGGCCCTGAAGTCGAGAAGTTGAAATAGACGTACCCGTTGCTTTCAACGCCGCCAAGCGCCTTCATTGCGAACGACTTTTCCAGATCCTTCGGGTCGAGCTTCAGTTCCTCGGCGATCACCTTTGGCAGCTTCGCTGCCAATTCCGAAGGAGCTGACCAGGTGCAGACACGCAGATGCGGGCCGCAATTACCTTCTTTGAGCTTGCCAATAACCTCGTCGCTGGCGGGCCCGGCTGCCCGTCCGCTAAACAGCTCTGCGAATTCCAGGTCCTGACGCTGATTGCCGGTTTGCCGGCTGCCAATCGTCAGCTCGGCATAGCTCGCCCCGACGCGTGGCCGATTTACCGGGAATGTCTGCGGCCTCAGCAGCTTGACGATATCGACGAAGGGGCGTCCGGCGCCTATTGGCGGGAGCTGGCTTGGGTCGCCAACAAGAATTATGCGATCTACAGCACTGAGCGCGTCGATGAGCGCTCCGAGCTGCTCTTCTGTGAGCATCGACGCCTCATCGACGATCACCGTTTTGTGCGCGCCCGATCGCTCGACATCCCCGACGACGCGGTAGGTCTGGGTTGCTTCGCGATAGCGCAGGGGACGCAGGAATTGCGCGATGGTCCGTGCTTCAACACCCGTCTGCCGCTGGAGCCGCACGCGGGCCTTGCCCGTTGGCGCTAGCAGCAGCACGCCGCGATTCGCGATGGGCTCCGCCTCGCACAGGAATCTCAGCAAACTCGTCTTCCCCGTGCCAGCAGCGCCGATGAGCACCGAGAACCGCGCCGCCAGTTCCCGCAGAGCAGCCGCTTTTTCATTCCGGCGTCGGTCTTCGAGCGAGCCTTTCGGCGCGGGCGTCTTCTCGAACGCGCGATTGAGGCGCTTACGCCAATCCACATCGACGTCGTGCCGCTTGCCTTTGAGCCGGCGCCTGACCGTGGACGCGATCAGCTCGCGCGTCACGCCAAGCCGGTCGAGCTGGTAAGCAGGCTTACCATCCTCCAGCGTGCAAGCCATCATCACTGGCGGGAGCGTGTCGACGTAAATCTCGTATTGATCGTCGGTTGCCGGCAACGCCGGGCTTAGGTTCATTTCCCGAAGTTGCGCGATCAGCGTTTCTCGCCCGAGCAGCGTGTGCCCGTCGCTTGCGCCCGCTTCCAGAACCGCGGCGGTGGCCGCCCGCAGCCGCCGCCCGTCCACAGGCCCTGTCATCGCAGAGGGATCGGAGAGCGGGTGGGCGTCCGCGATCGCCTTTTCTGGGAACGCGCCCTGGTCGATCGTGCGGAACGCGATCGGTCCCGGCTGAAGCCTGTCACACTCGTAAATGAGATAGGGATTCTTCAGGATCGCCCTATCGGTGACCTCCTCCTCGCCTATGCGAAGCTCCGCGTTATTTCGCGCGGACTGGTCCCACCACCGTTCGGCCTGCTCCGTCGTCAGCTCGAACCGCGCCAGCAACTTGGAGACGGCAAGGCGCGTCTTGCCCTTTTCGCCTGTCAGGTACTTCCATATGTCAGCGACGCTCGTGACCTGCGCCTTAATGTCGGCCGGCAGTCCTTTCGGATTCTTCACCATCGTGGCGAGCACCGACCAAGGGTCACCATTCTCGCCGGCCTTATCCCAGCAGTGAAACGCGAGCTGGTATCCATGATCGGCGCCCATCGCGCAAAGGACTGCTCCCAGCCCCGGATAAGGGCCCCGCAGCGTCACCAACTCTCCGTAGCGCTGGTCAATCCACTTCAGTTGGTTCGACCAATCACCACCAAAACGCTCGGCGTAGCCGGCCAGCGCGGCCTTGACCGCGAGTAGCACGGCGATTGCGGTTGCCGACGAGACATGCTCGCTGGCATATGAGAATTCCTGTCGATACTCGGTCGGTACGAAGGCCATGAACGCCGTGGGATCGAAGGTCTCGTCCGCATCGCAGCGGCGCAGCAGGTCGTGATAGGGCAACAGCACACCATCGCTGCCGTCTGGCCTGATGCTGTGACAGACAGATCGCTCCCAAAGGTATGAGCGCAGCCCCTTGTGGTTCGGCGGATCGTAATCCCACTCCTCGATGCCGTCTTTAGACGTGACGCGCCCCACACCGATGATGATCCACTGCTCATCGTCCGAAAGGGGCGTGCGCTTTGCATAGACGAAAACCAAGCTGCGCTCGGGCTGCAGCGCGTCAAAGAACGCATTCAGCAGCGCCTTCTGGTTCCTGTCGCCCTGTATCCAAGGCCGTTCTTTCAACCAGCCCGGTTCCTCCGGCTCGTACTCGGGACGCGCCTCAATGCCGTAGCGTTCGGCAAGAGATTGGCTATCGATCCGGCCCTTCTTCCAATCCTTGCCGCAGGCTCGCTCTTTGAGCAGCCAGCCGAAGGGCGTGGCGGCTGCCGAATAGGCCGGGTGCCTGAACGGCGTATCACAGAAATGGCTATGATCCGCGATGGTATCTGAATAGGCGAAGTGCGCCATGCGCTGCTGGGCACGCGGTGAGAGGAAATTTACACGCTCTTCAAAGCATGGTGGCGCATTGCGCGGCGGCACGTTATCGAGCCGTTCACCCGCATATTTTTCGTCAAGCGCATCGTCCTTGGCCGCGCCGATCCTGTTCAGCGCTAGGCAGCTCGCGTTCCTCCTTGGAAACTTGCAAACGGTTCCGTCCCAGCCGGCGTCGTGCCACGGCACGCGCACCGAAAGATGCCGCAGAGGTATCCGTGCCGTGCTCTCTGATTTTGCCATCACCCGACCCCCCTCAGTGTCTGGCACCCCGGTTCTAATTCCTCTCCAGGTGCGGAGAGGGGTTATCGCCTGCCACACGACCAGCCTTATTGATCGTTTCGCCCGACTGAGCGCCACGTAAAGAAGCCGCGCGCCAAGAACACCATCCGGATACTGATGGCGATCGACGGGGCAAAGCAGCACATGGGTCGAAGTCGAGGCCCTTCGCCTTGTGAATGGTACTGACCATCTGCGGCGGCCATTTGTGCCGCCGCCTTATGCGACCGAGGGTGCTGCGAAATGTACGCGGATCGTCAGTCCGATCAAACGCGGACAGCGCCCATACATGATCGCCGAAGCGGATCGTGTATCCGGAGGGCGGCGTGTCGCGCACCAAGCGCATCGCTACCGCCATGCCCCGATGATCGGGTGACGTGTAGATAGGCTCCAGGCAGTCGAGCCATGCCACCTGATTGCGCCCCGCGCGGTCGCGGTTGATGGTCACCCCGAGCCGTCCGCGAAGCCCGTCAGATAGATCGGCCGTCAGCCCGACGCCGATGACGGCAAGAAAGTCCAGAAACGCTCCGGCTACACCCGGCGCGTTACGGTCTTCCGCTTCCAGCGCCTGAATGAACACGTCGAGTTCGTCGAGCTGAGCCCCTTCATTCAGCGGCGCCCGCCAGCTCCCGGCCTGTGCCGTAGACTTGGCCATGTTCCCAAGAAAGGCGAGCACGGCAGCGCTATCCGGCGCACGGTTTAGGAAGCCGTGCACCTCCCGGCTTGCTGTGGGTACGTCCCGGAATCGCTCGCGGCCTGCCAAGCCATTGTGCGAAATCGCGCTTACGCACGCGGGCGCGGCGCGCAGGGAAACAGGGTTGTCCGCTTTCAGCGCAGCCCGGCTTGCCATGATCCATTCGCCTAGCTCGGGCATCTCGGCCCAGCGATGAGGCTCTTCCAGCAAGCCCCTGTCGTCTGCCTCCCTCCACAACGTCTCCCAATCCACATAAGTATGAGCGTTCGCCGAGTGAATCGCCTGCATGGGATCACCGAAGATGCGCAACCGCGCATCACCGATCTCCCGCAACAGCCTTACCGCTTCGTGTTGGTGAGCACTGGCGTCCTGGTGCTCGTCCAGAACAATCACTGGGTAATGGGCCGCGACTGCACGAGCAACGGTTGGCGCCCGCCGGAACAGCTCTGCCGCCTTTTCGCTCAGCACGCCAAAGGCTACTCCGCCATTCGCCTTACCCAGGTGAGATTCAATTGGCGAAGGCAGACCAAGGGGCCGCGCGTACGCGCTAATGGCCTTTAGGCAGAAGCTATCGCAAGTCTCGACATCAATCTTCCTGCCCGACGCCGCGCATTTCCGCTGGAATTCGCCGCACGCAGCATGGGTATGTGAGAGGAGCAAGACATTGCCCGATGAGAGCCGCTCCGCGGCTTCGCCGGCATACTTGGCGGCCTTTGTCGTCTTACCGCAACCGCCTGCGGCTTCGATCGACACAACCGGCGCAGCGGAGTGGAGCTTTTCATCCACTTCCCGGGTCATACAGTCGTTGCCCCCTCGACCGCGTTCAGAAACACAGCGATCTTCTTGGTTAGCTCTGTCGGCGGCGGGTCGAGGGCCAGCAGCTTGTCCGCGAGCAGAAAGCCACCGTCGAAGGATTTGAACCACCCCTTTGGCTTTCGTCCCCCCTCTCGCGGCGGGCACGCCACGGCGAAGAGCGCTGCTACGAACGCGTCCCGCCCGTATTGTGCGAGCAAATCCGCCGGCGTCTTGTCCCTGTCTTCGGCGCCCAACGCCCTGCGCAGTTCCGGCAGACAATGCCGCGCCTCTCGGCCGCCGAACTCCTCCGGCCAAGCTACGACCTCGGGCAGGATATCGTCCGGCAGCGCGCCGATCACCGCTCTTTCCAAGGACGCGCCGTTTTCCCAGCGCAGCAACACGGCCTCACTACCGATCTCTTCCCAACTTCCGCTCCTGCGGCCCTCGTCGTCAGCGACTGCGGCACTACGGAAACCTGCCTTCAGCAGGACCTTACAGATTGCGAGCGCTCTGTCATGACCACCGCCGTCGACGCAGAAAATCCCGCGCACTGAAAACCCCTCGCCGAACTTTCCGATCAGCAACCTCGTTGCGAACCCTTCCTCGGTGATGCCCTCGCAGATTACCGGCAGGTGGGCGAGAATGGCCTCTGGGTGTGATTTCAAGAGCCCGGCGATCTCCGGGCCGTCCAGCGCCCTCAGTTCGTGTGATTTTAGCACATCCGCGAGCGGAGCTTCTCCGGTCTGCGCTCCCTCCTCTCGCCGAGCCGGTGGCGCGGCGAGATTGACGCGCGAAATCACTGCGCTCAGCGCGGCGCTGGCCGAAAGGACGGCGGGCGCATGTGTTGTGATGAACGCCTGGCGCTTTCCATCCTGGTTCAGATCACCGACGAACGCACGCTGCCGATAAGGCTCAAGCCCCGACTCCGGCTCATCGACGACGGCAATAACCGAACCCCTATCGGCCAGGATCGATGCCAGCTCCAGAGAGGCGAGGCGGCGCGTGCCTGTGCCCCAAGCGGGAAGGGGAAGGGCGGTTGAATCGTCCGGCCCGACCATAAGTCCGACGCTTGCCGCGAGCGATACGCCGGGCGTGCCCACGAGTCCTAGCCGCACAGGGCACGGGAGGCCGCGCGCACGGAACTGCCTGTCTATGCGTCCGAGCGCTTCTTTCGGTTCCTTCCCCAGCTGGTCGTGTATCGGCGTGTTCGAGATCGCTTGGAGGATCGATTGGCGTAGCTGCTGGCCTTCCATGTATCGATCCAGCGCGCCACCCTGCACGAGCCTCAGATCACGATCCCAACGATCGGCTATGGCGAGCCGCATCAGACCGAGCCGTTGTCTCAGCGCGCGTGAGAGCGGCGCGCGGGTTTCCTCGTCGGCACCGACCACCTCGTACACCACATCCTGATCCGGTGTCCCGGTCAGGCGGCAGACCATAACGGCTTCCGCCCCGTTCTCATCCGGCAGATCGGTAAGCTGGCCTTGATGCCACCCGCGCAGCGGCGGCAGCGGAAACCGTTCACTCTTCACGATCGAGGCGTCGCCGATCGCGAGCGCGGCTTCAATCATGAATCCTTTGCTTGTTTGCCTCTGGAAGTAGTCGAATTCCGACAAGTTTATGTACGGGGCAGGCGAAAGGAGCGCCTCGATCGCCTCAAGGATCGTCGACTTGCAGCTATCCCCCGGCCCTACTATGACGTTCAGCCCCGGCGCCGGACGCCATTCCAGGCCTTCGATGCCGCGGAACCGCTCGATCCTCAGCAGCCGGATCGACGGTATCGGAGTTGGCGATTCTTCCGGGGCCGTCCGGTTCATCTCGTCGCCCTTTGTTCATTGGTGCCTTCATCAACTCTCGCCACCGCGATTTTAACCGAGCAGCGCGGCAAGCGCATGTTGGTGTCCCCGCTTCCTCGGAAAGGGATCGTGGCTCTGTTGACACGTTCGGAGCGACCTTGCCCGTCCGGACGAACCCGCTTCGCGGCGAGCGGGGCCGGCAGAGATGATGAGCCGGTCGGCTTACGGCATCAGCACCGGTGCATTCGCCGGAACCGCGGTGCGGCCTCCCCTTTGGCGCTTACGATGCGTGCTAAGCAGCCGACCGAGCCTAACTCTTTCCTAGTCCAAATGCCCGTCTAGCGGTAGAACATAACGAGCCCATACGCGCCGGGCGCGACCATGTCACGCGCCGGTTGCTGGAGGAAGTCCTGGAAAATACGGCATGGCGGTCTTCGGTAATTTAACGGTGCAGCTCGATCCCTGGCAGGTCGATTACGGGACCGAGCTGCCGCTCGATGAGGCCGAACAGCCGGCTCAAGATGAACCCAGAGACTTCAACGTTGAGATCGCCCTGGAAGACTGGCAGCCGATCCGGCCGAGTGACGAAATACGGCCGGCCAAACTCATCTTTGTCGATGGTGTCCGGCGCATCGAGGCAAGATTGATCATCCGCCGGCAAGAGCGGCTCTGCCATGGCGCGTTCGGCAGCCATGCGGTCGGCGCCGCTGTCGTGGCGGATTCGACCGCGGTGTGCGAGGCGCCCCGCATTGGGCGGCTGATCATCGTCGGCTCCGGTGAAACAGTCGCCGCGCGGGTTCCGGTCAAATCCGATCTGGTGTTCCAGCCGCTTAGCACGGCGGACACGGACCCCGACGCGCCGCTGCGGGCGCTCCAGGAAAGCATGCGGCGCGAAGAAGAGCGCAAGGGGCGAGATCTGGCCTCGACAGACGGTGCTTTGGTCATCGCCGACGGGCCGTTGACGTTCGCAGAGCCGTCGCGCGCTGCTGTCCTCGGCTACATCAAAAGCTATTCAGGCTGTACCTGCCGCGGGAGCGATTGGACTTGCTTGCTCGGCTGAGGGCGGGTGAGCGCACGCCGCTGTTCGCGCTGCGATCCAGTCGGCGATTTGTCCGTTTTTCCTGGTTCGTGCGGCTGGCGCCGCCCGAACTTGGGGATTCGGAGCTCGCCGGCATCGCCCGCTTGGAGGTTGCCGAAGCCGTCGGGATAGAGGCTGCGCGACGCCTCGCCGATGCCAGCGCGGCGATATTGCCGCGGTTTGTGCCAGGCCGCTGGCGCGATCCCCGCAGCCCGCAGAACCTGCTTCCGATCGGTGCGCTCGAAAGAACCTTGCGGCGCTATATGGGCGATGGCCGGCTGCTTCGACGGCACATCGAAACCCTGATCGCGACGGAGGCGCGCTATGCCTGACGCTGACCGAGCCGAAGAGAGCGGAGCGTCTCTTTCATCCGGACCGGTAGTGCAGACCAGTCGGAACACCGAAGGACTCGTGCTCGGGTCGCAGGATGCGTCGCCGCTCGATTTCTGGGTCGGCGTGCAGGACGGGAATCAGATCGAGCTTGATGACCTTGTTGTCGTAGAAACGACAAGCCCTCGCGGCCAGCCGGTGCGTTTTTTCGGCATCGTCGATACCGTTCGCAAGCGCTACGAGGGCGCCCAATACGATACCGATGCCTTCCGCGCTGCCGCCGGGACGCTGCCGGTTGACACATCCTATGCCGCTCACGTGCAGGTGACGCGCGTCGAGCCGGAAATCTTCATCCCGCCCCATCCCGGCGACGCCGTACGCGTCGTGCGCGGCGAAGAATTTCAGCAGGCGCTCTATTTCGACCGGATGGAGCGCCGGTTGCCGATCGGGCTGACGCGCACCGGCGAGCCGGTGTTCGCGAACCTCGAATTTCTCGACGGGACGCGGGGCGCGCACGCCTCGATCAGTGGGGTATCGGGGGTGGCGACCAAGACCTCCTATGCCACGTTCCTTCTGTATTCGCTGTTCCGCTCGCAGGCGCTCGGTTCCGAGAGCATCAATTCGAAAGCGCTGATCTTCAACGTCAAGGGCGAGGATTTGCTTTGGCTCGACCGGCCAAATGTTCGTCTCGACACCGAAGCGCGCGCCCTCTACGAGCGCCTGGGTTTGCCCGCCGAGGCATTTCAAAGCGTCGGTTTGTACGCTCCCAGCCGCCGCGGCGATGGCGCGCCGATGCCGGACACCGGCGGGCGGCAAGAAGGCGTGCGGCCTTACCTTTGGACACTGCGAGAGTTCGCGCGGGATCGCTTGCTGCGCTTCGCGTTCATCGAAGCCGACGCCAATCGGGGCCAGTTGTCGTTCGTGATCATCCGCGTCGAGCGGGCATTGGAGCGCGCTGCGGCCAACGGTGCGGCGGACGATCCGGCGATCGAAATCGACGGCCAGCGCCTCGAAACATTTGACCAGCTCACCGAGCTTCTCGATGGGCAAGCGCTCGACAATATGATGGCGGGACCCGTCGCGCCGGGCACTCTCGATGCGTTCCGGCGCCGGCTGCATGCCGCCGCGCAGCACATGGGCCATCTTGTTCGCGGCACCCAGGCCGCCCGCAATCTTGCGATCGATTGGACCGTCAACCAGGTCACGGTCGTCGATATCCATACGCTGCACTCAACGGCGCAGATGTTCGTCGTCGGCGTGTTGCTGAAGCGGATGATGGAAGAAAAAGAGAAGCGCGGAACCGCGCGGCCGTTGGTGTTCGTCGTGCTCGACGAATTGAACAAGTATGCCCCACGGGAAGGGTCGAGCCCGATCCGCGATGTGCTTCTCGATATTGCCGAGCGTGGCCGCTCGCTCGGCGTCTCGTTATTCGGGGCACAACAGACGGCAAGCGAGGTCGAGCGGCGCGTAGTCGCGAATGCCGCGTTGAAAGTCGTCGGCCGGCTCGATGCGGCCGAATCCGAACGTAGTGAGTATGGCTTCTTGACCCGGGTTGCGCGGCTGCGGGCAACGCTGCTGCAGCCCGGCACGATGATTGTCGCGCAGCCCGAGATCCCGACGCCCATCTTGCTGCGGTTTCCATTCCCGGCTTGGGCGACCAGGCAGAGCGAAGCA
>JAFAYW010000332.1 GCA_019240125.1 Alphaproteobacteria bacterium | reverse complement strand
ACGCTGCTGGTGATCCCACTATGAGGAGTGAACGCCTATGGCAGTTACAATGGAGTTGATGCGTGCGATCTCCGCCGCGTTCAACAGCCGCGATGTCGAGCGCATCGTCGATTGCTTTACCGATGACGGGGTGTTCTGTCTGGCGCGCGGACCGGAATCGGTCGGCCGCACGCTGAAAGGCAAAGCGGCGATCCGCCAGGCGCTCGCCGACCGCTTCAAGCAAATCCCCGACATGCGCTGGGAGAACGAGGAGTATATTCTGGCCGGTGACAAGGCGATTTCGATCTGGACCGTGCGCGGCAGGGGCACCGACGGTGAAGAGCTGAACTATCAGGGCTGCGACATCTATCGCTTTACCGGTGACAAGATCAGCCACAAAAACACTTTCTGGAAGCTCGTCGAACACAAGGACCGATTGTAACCGCCTTGGTCACGTCGCTGTTCCGCGGAGCGAGGCAGTGACAGTGGCTGACTCACCGGGTGATGCCGCGCGGCATCGCCCTTCGCTTCCAACCCTTCTCCTCGAATTCCTTAAGTTATCACTCCTGGGTTTTGGCGGCGGTATCGCGCTGGCGCATCGGATGGCGGTCGAGCGGCGGGGCTGGCTCAGCGAGGCGGAATTCACCGATGTGCTGGCGCTGTGCCAGTTCATGCCGGGGCCGAATGTGGTCGGCATCGCGATCTGCATCGGCACAAAAACACGCGGGTTTGCCGGGGCGCTGACCGCGTTTTTCGGGTTTGCCGTGATTCCCGGCGCGTTTGGCATCAGCCTGGGGGTATTGCTGTTTGGGCAGGCGGGAAATCCGCCGGTTCAGCACGTGTTGCGCGGGATTTCTGCCGCCGCCGCCGGGCTGATGATCGCGACCGGGCTGCGGCTATTGCGGGGGCGCTCGCATCATTTGCCGACCGTGGCGCTTGCCGCGCTTGCCTTTGCCGGGCTGACGCTCGCGCGACTGCCGTTGCTATTGGTGTTGCTCGGCTTGGTGCCTCTGAGTGTCGGAACCACGCTGCTGACGCGAAAGGCGACACGGTGAGCGGGCTGCCACCGCTCGCCCGCCTGTCGGTATTTCTCGCGGCGATGTCGCTGATCAGCTTTGGCGGGGTGCCGCCGGTGCTGCCCGATATCCGGGACTATGTCGTCATTGCCAATGGGTGGCTGACCGACCGCGATTTCGCCGATGTCTTTGCGCTGGCGCAGACGGTCCCCGGCCCCAACATGATCATGATGATGGGGCTGATCGGCTGGAAATTGGCCGGCGTGCCCGGCGCGCTGGCCGGCTCGACGGCGATCGCCGTTCCCGCCTGCACGACCTATTATCTCGGCTATCGGCTGTGGAACCGGTTTCACGGTTTCACCTGGCAGAGCGTCGCCCGCGCGAGCCTTGTGCCATTGACCTGCGGATTGATCGTCGCCGGCGGCACAGTGATGGCGCAGACCGCGGATAAGAGCTGGCCGGCGGTGGCGATCAGCGTGGCCGCGGCCCTGCTGTTGCTGACGACGCGCCTTAATCCGCTGTGGATGCTCGCGGCCGCCGGCGCGCTCGGGGCGTCTGGGTTGGTGTGAGCGCACCTTGCGCCGCTCCCTTCAATGTTCTATTTATGTTCCGGACGCCACGTGTGGCGGCCGTACCAGTGATAGGTCGTTGAATGCAACTAGTAAGCGAATTTCACCTGTTCTTGCCCTGATATAACAGGTGGCGTGTCATGTTGAACAATCGCCGGAGTTGTGCCTGGGGCATGCTCCCCTCGACAGCGTCGGGACTATCGTGAGGCGCTGCCGAATGTGCGGCGATCCTTTCACCCAGCGAGCCGGTGCGGTAGGGATGGGGCCAACGAGACGATTGGGAGCCGCCAGATGGACATGCCGGAAGTTGATGTGATCGTTGTCGGCGCCGGCAATGCCGCGACCGTCGGCGCGCTGTCGGCGCGGGAAAACGGTGCCTCGGTGCTGCAATTGGAGATTTCACCGGAGCACTACCGCGGCGGCAATTCCGCGTTTACCGGCGGCGCGTGGCGCATCGTCTATCACGGGTTTGACGATCTGGCGCGGCTGATCCCCGACATCAACGATCACGAGCTCAGCAATGTCGATGTCGGCACCTATACCGAGGAACAGTATTACGATGATGTCGGCCGCCTGACCGAATACCGCAGCGACCCCGACCTGACCGAAATCCTGATCACGCAGAGCTTCGACGCCGGGCTGTGGATGCGCGAAAAGGGGGTGCGGTTTCAGCTCGGGCTGGGGCGGCAGGCCTTTAAGGTCGACGGAAAATTCAAATTCTGGGGCGGCCTCGCCTGCCACATATGGGGCGGCGGCAAGGAATTGATCAAATCACTCGGCGCGCGCGCCGCGCACGAGCAGATCGCGATCCTTTATGAGACGCCGGCCGTGGCGCTGTTGCAGGGTGATAACGGTGTCGCCGGGGTGCGGGTGCGGCACAAGGGGAGGCTGGTCGATCTGCGCTCGAAAGCGGTTGTACTGGCTGCCGGCGGGTTTGAGGCGAATACCGAGATGCGGGCGCGTTATCTCGGGCCGGGCTGGGATTTGGCCAAGGTGCGCGGCTCGCGCTACAACACGGGGCAGGGGCTGCGGATGGCGCTCGATATCGGCGCCGCGACGGCGGGGCATTGGTCGGGTGCGCATGCCTGCGCGTGGGACATGAACGCGCCGCCGGTCGGTGACCTCGATGTCGGCGACCGCTTTCAGAAGCACGGCTATCCCTACGGCATCGTCGTCAACGCAAAGGGCCAGCGTTTCCTGGACGAGGGCGCCGATTTCCACAGCTACACCTACGCCAAATATGGCGGCGAAATCCTCAAGCAGCCGGGCATGTTCGCCTGGCAGATCTTCGACCAGAAAACCGTCCACCTTTTGCGCGACGAATACCGCATACCGCGCACCACAAAGGAAAAAGCCGACACGCTCGAGGAACTGGCGGGCAAGCTTGAAGGCGTCGACCCGCGCGGGTTCCTCGAAACGATGCGCGCGTTTAATGGAGCGCCACGGCCGGATGTGCCATTCAACCCCAACGTCCATGACGGGCTGCGCACAACGGGGCTGGCGATCGACAAGACCAACTGGGCCCAGCAATTCGACACGCCGCCCTATGAGGCCTATGGGGTGACGACCGGCATCACCTTCACCTTTGGCGGCGTCAAGATCACCAACTCAGCCGAAATCGAGGATACATCCGGCATGCCGATCCCCGGCCTATTCGCCGCGGGCGAGATGGTCGGCGGCCTCTACTACCACAACTACGCCAGCGGCACCGGGCTGATGGCCGGCGCCGTCTTTGGCCGCATCGCCGGGAAAAGTGCGGCGGCGTATGTACGGATGGCGCGTTAGGCGGAGGGTTCGCGGCGATAGTGGTAGCGGTGCAGTTCGCGGGTCAGGCCGAATGCATCGTACAGCACCCGGGCCGGTGTATTGTCGGACTGCACCTGCAGGCAGGCACCGGTGGCGCCGCTGTCACGTGCCCAGGCGGCGAGCGTCGCGATAACGCGGCGGGAGAGGCCGCGGCGGCGCTGTGCCGGGGCGGTGATCACCGACTCATAGCACAACAGCCCATCGTGAAGCGCCCCAAAGGCCAACGCGGCGGGGGCACCGTCGCTCTCCAAAAGCGCAAAACGCACCGGAACAGCGATCGCGCCGACGACGCGTTCGTAGACCTCGCGCTGCGCCGGGCCGTAGCCCTGCAATGTCACCATTGCGCCCAGCCATTCCGGTATCGGTGCGGTGAGAAGCTGCACCTGCGGGTCCGCCGCACCTTGCAGGCGCGCCAGATCGCCGTACAACACGCAGGTTTCGCCCTCGGCGGTGTAGCCGCGTGCCGCCAGCTCGCGATCGAGCGCTGGATCGACGAGGGACGGCACGCGAAATATCGTCGGCTGTCTCTGTGCCTGGTAGATCGATTCGCATAGCGGGATGACCTCTGGCGCGTCACTGCATGCGGGCCGGAGCGGGTTCACCGAGTTGCCGCGGCGCGATACGCCCTTGCTGAACCGCAACAGCCAATCGCCGAGCAGGACCTGTTTGAGCGATGGGAAAGCGTTGAAGCAGGTCTCCTCGACCCGCCATCCAAGCTTGCGCCGGGTCACGCCGCAACGGCCTCGCCAGCCGCCGGCGCGAGGCTGGCGTAATGCTCTTCGGCCATCACGTCATAGCCATAAAGCCAGGCAGTACGATGCACCGTGCCGTCGGGGTAGAACAGGCGCCGCACGGTGTACTCGAGATCGCGTTTGAAGCGCGCCCAGCGCGAGGGCAGGTGGTTCAATTTGGCCCGCTCGCGCGAGCCCAGCACGGCCCTCCGGGTTCGCGGCACGCGCAAGGCCTCATAGGCGCGCAAAGCCCCGTCGAGATCGTCGGGCGAGCGCGCGATGACCTCGGCCAGGACGCAGCCATCCTCGATACCCATCGCCGCCCCCTGCGCCAGAAACGGCAGCATTGCATGCGCCGAGTCGCCGAGCAGCGTCACCCGGCCGTCGGTCCAGCGTGGCAGCGGATCGCGGTCGAACAGCCCCCATTTGAAATAGCGGTCGCTGCATTCGAACAGGCGCAATAGATCTGGGTGCCATCTGGCATACGTCGCCATCAGCTCGTCGCGGTCGGCCTCGCGAATCCACGATTCCTCGGTCCATTCCTCGGTGTCGTGGATGGCAACGAAGTTCACCATCTCGCCGCGCCGGACATAGTAATGCACGACGTGCCCGTGGGGCCCGAGCCAGTTCGATGAGGCGCGCTCGATCAGGCCCGTGGGGATGCGATCGGCCGGCACCAGGCCGCGCCAGCACATACAACCGGTGAAGCGCGGCATGTCGGCACCGAACATTTGCCGGCGTAACGTCGAATGAATGCCATCGGCGCCGACCACGATGTCGCCTTCCGCCGCACAACCATCGGCAAAACGCGCCGTGGCGCCCCGGCCGCGGGTCTCGACCCCGACGCAGCGAGCGCCGAGATGAATGATGTCGGATGGCAGTGGCGCGGCTAACACAGACAGCAGATCGGCGCGATGAAACGAGCAGCCGGGTGCGCCAAACCGCTCGCGGAAGACCGAGCGCATCGGCGCGCGATAAATCACCCGGCCGCTTTTCCAATTACGCAGAACCTGGCTCTCCGGCTCGAACGCCACCGCCATCGCTGCGTCCTCGACACCCAGCGCCCGCAAGGCGCGCATCGCGTTGGGTGTCATCTGCACGCCGGCGCCGATCTCGGAAACCGCGTCGGCCTGTTCGTAAACCGCGACCTCGATGCCACGCCGGCGCAATGCGACGGCGGTCGACAGGCCGGCGATCCCGGCCCCGATGATCACAATCCTGGGAGAACGGCTCATGCGATCGTCCTGGCGCCCTGTTCCCACCACTGCAGCGGCTGTTTGTATCCCAGGAGGGGCATTGACTTACCTCGCGATCTGCCTTTCCAATCGTAGCCAATAACTAAGGCCGCGCCCAGGCCATGCCGGGTGACAGGCAACAACATCGAACTCGGGAGGAAATGCATGACACGCATTACTCGTCGATCGGTCCTCGGCAGCACCATGGCTCTCGCTGCGGTGGGAACCATCGCGCGCCCCTATGTCGCGCGCGCCGAGGCGAAGACCGCGACCGCGTGGATCATCCAGGGCTTTGCCCAGGAAGAAGACATCGCGATGAAGAAGGTCATCGAAGACTACGAAAAAGCCAGCGGCAATAAGATCGAATACAGCATCATTCCCTATGCGCCGATCCGGCAAAAGATCGTCTCGGCAATTACCAGCGGTGTTGTTCCCGATATTCTGCAAAACACACCGACTGAGGTGCATGCGCTGTACGCCTGGGACGACAAACTGGTCGACATCACCGATGTGATCGAGACACAGAAGGACAAATTCACCGAGACTGCGCTGCTGTCCGCCTATGCGTACAATAACGTTACGCGCAAGCGTGCCTATTATCTCGCGCCTTATACCAGCGCGACTGTGTTGAACCATATCTGGCGCCCACTGGTCGAAAAGGCCGGCTACAAGGAATCCGATATCCCCAAGACATGGGATGCCTATTACGCGTTCTTCCAGGATTTGCAGAAGAAGCTGCGCGCACAGGGAGAACGGCGGATCTACGGCACCGGCTTTTCGGTTACAACAAACGGTAACGATCCGAACAATCAGTTCAACTGCTTCTTATTGGCATTTGGCGGCAGCGGTCTCGTCACCAAGGACGGAAAGCTCCATCTTGACGATCCCCAGGTCAAGGAAGCCATAATCAAGGCGCTGGAGTTTCCGACGACGGCGTATAAGAACGGTAACGTGCCGCCAGGTGCGATCAACTGGAATGATTCCGACAACAATAATGCTTTCCATTCGAAACAAGTTGTGATGGATATCGACGGCACGATCTCGACCGAAGTCGCGATCATCAAAAACAAACAGGATTACGACGATATCCTGACAATGGGTCTGCCACTTGACAATAACGGAAAACAAATCCCGTCGAGCATCACCAATTTCGGCGGCATGATTCCGAAGGGTGCCAAGAACGTGGAAGTGGCAAAGGATTTCCTGAAATTCGTGATACAGCCGCAAGTTACCAATGATCTGCTGAAGACCGGCTTGGGGCGGAATCTTCCCTCGATGGTGTCGATCCCGAAGAACGACCCCTGGTGGACCGCGGACCCGCACCGCAAGGCTTACGTCGAGACCACGTTGTATGGCCCGACAGTGCCTGATTTCTATAACTACAACCCCGCCTACGCGCAGGTCCGCAACGAGCATGTCTGGGGCGTGGCATGGGCCGACATCATCCAGAACGGCATGACACCGGCCGCGGCCGCCGACAAGGCGTGCAAGCGTGTCGAGGATATTTTCGCCAAATACCCGATCGAGCAGAGCTGAGGCACGCCGATGACCACTACGGCTGTTATAGATCTTGGCCGTCCGGCAGCCGCGCGGCATTCGCTGTGGCGCTATTGGCGCGGCGCGCTGCACGGCACGGAATTCGCCTGGGCGCTTGCGTTTCTCGTTCCCTATATCGGGATCTTTTTTGCCTTTGTCGTGTACCCGGTCGGTTACGGGTTGTGGATGGGCAGTTCGCCGCATTTGTATAGCGAGTTGCTTGCCGACCCGATTTATCGAAACACGATCATCAATACGATCGTGTTTTTGGCGTTTGGGGTTAACCTCAAACTGTTCCTGGCGTTGATGATGTCGGGTTTTTTCATGCGCAAGGGATGGTGGTTCAAGGCATTGTTGATGCTGTTTGTACTGCCGTGGGCAGTGCCAGCATTGCCGGCGTTTATTTCCATTCACTGGATGCTAAACGGCGAGTGGGGGCTGCTCAACAACCTGATCTATGCGGTATCCGGACTGGATGGGCCGTCCTGGCTTAATACGCGCTGGTTGGCGTTGTTTTCCGCGATCTATGCGCATGTCTGGAAGTGGCTGCCCTTCTGGACCGTCATCCTTCTCGCCGGCCGGATGGCGATCCCGACCGATCTCTACGATGCGGCGGAGGTCGATGGGGCCACTGGGTTGCGGCGCTTCCTCTATGTCACGTTTCCCTTGCTGGGGAACCTGTACCTGGTATTGACCCTGCTGGCGACGATCTTCCTTCTGGGCGACTTCAACTCGGTGACCTTCATCACCGGCGGCGGCCCGGCAAACACGACGCACCTGCTGGCGACCCTCGGCATCGATCGTGCCTATGGGATGGGACGGCCCGATCTCGGGGTTGCGGCGGTGATGACGGCGCTGCCTCTGATGATCCCGATGGTCATCATATTGATGCGGCGGCTGAAGCTCGCGGAGGTGCAGCTGTGACCAGCCTCGCCGTTGAACCAGGCCGCACCGCGATGGCGGGTGTCGCCAATGGCATGCGGCGGGCGGCACGCCGCCGGCGTTACGCCATGAACGCCGGCGCGGCCATATTGAGCTTGGTGCTGATCGCGTGGACCTTATTGCCGATCTACAATATGGTCATGGTGGCTTTTACCGCCGAAGGCGATGTGTTCAGCGAGCACCTCTGGCCGGTGCACGCATCGGCTGACAGCTTCTGGATCGTGATCACCCAGGGCTATTGGTACCTGGAACATTTCTGGCAGCAATTCCGCAACAGCATCTTTATCGCGACAATGGTGACGCTGATCGTATTGACGGTCGGCACCCTGACCAGCTTCTCGGTGTCGCGCATGCGGATCCGAAACGGTTGGCTGATCACCAATGCGGCTCTGTTAACCTATGTGATCCCGGCGTCGTTTCTGGCGATACCGTTTTATCTGATTATGCAGCATTACGGTCTCAATAATAATCCGTGGTCGGTGATCGCTGCCCTGGTCACCTTCGCGACACCCTACGCCATCTTCATCTTTCAGGAATATGGCCGCAGCATTCCGCTCGAACTGGACGAGTCGGCCCGGATCGACGGTGCTTCGCCCTTGTTGATATACTTCAAGATCTATCTGCCCCTTATGGCGCCGGCATTGGTCGCGGTCGGCACTTATGCGCTGCTGCTGGCATGGAATGAGTATCTCTATCAATTTCTTCTATTGTCGGAAAAATCCAGCATGACCGTTCCGGTGGCGCTGGCGCAGTTCCTCAATAGCGATGTCGCTCCGTGGAACTACATGATGGCGACTGCCATCATCTATGCCCTGCCGCCGATCGCGACTTATTACGCTTTCCGCCGTCGCATGAGCAGTGGCCTGACGATGGGAGGGGTCAAAGGATAGGTCTCTATCCGCCCGGTTGGTGAGCCAGACCTGTACCAGCGGCTATCACGCTGATTTGAACTTTGCCCAGCGGATCGGGGTTCTCAAGACGGAGGACCTCAATGTTGACCCTCGTTTATGTCAGTTCGGCAACGGAGCTGCTCACGGAACACGAGCTGCTCGAACTATTGCGCCATAGCCGGCGGAATAACGCGGAGCTTGGTATTACGGGATTGCTTCTGCATATCGGCGGCAATTTCATGCAGGCGCTTGAGGGGCCGGATGAAGCCGTAGAGGCGCTGTACAACCGAATAGGCGCGGACCCGCGGCACCGCCAGGTGCGTACCATCTTGCGCATGGCATCCGCCCACCGGATGTTTTCCGACTGGAACATGGGCTTTCAAGAAGCGGCGTCATTGCCGCCGGAGGTGCAAGGCCAAGTCAGTTCCTTTATCGATGATGCGCAGCACTCGGGTGGGCGCGCGGCGGACCAGGTATCGCCGGTGTTGATGCTATTGCGCGGTTTCGCCCGCACTATGCGCTAGCGCTGTCGCCCGCAGCCGGTACCCGGTATCGGCATGTCATATTTTTTTTCACGCGGCCCCGGGTGTGTCCGCTAAAATCGAGCGGGTGAGTGCGTGCGCGAGGTACGGCATGGATTTGACGGCACTGCGCGAAGCGACAATAGAAGCAACCGCTCGGGCCTTGCATGACAAGCTCGGCTTTGTGCCGAGCGACGAAAGCGATGAGTGGGAGGAGGAGTACCGGCGCCAGTTTGCAGCGCTGAAACAGCGTTATGCGACGCAGCCGATCCCGGCACGTAAACCGGAGCTAGTATCAGCGGCGCCGGCGCGACCGCTTCCAGAATTATCCGGTACACCCGAGCAGATCAGATGGGCTGCGAGCATCCGCGACGAACGCCTGCCGGACATCCCGAACGCGGCGTTCCGGGCCTGGATGGCGCGGACCTGGACCCGCGCCAAGCTGTGGGTCGATACACGCGACGTGCCGAGCCCGGTTCTGATGCAGCGCTACCGGGCGCAATTCGACGAGTATCGGCAAAAAGCCGCCGCCGCGGCCCAGACCCGCTCGGCCGACGCCCAGAAAAAGGCAGCCGAGCTTGCCGCCTACCATAAGAGATTGACCGATGCCGGCATCACGCCCGAGGGGCTGGTCGAGCTGATCGACGCCAGCGAGCGCTTTGCGGTCGCGCCGCTCGCCGCCAAGATTTCCGACATCACGGTGGAGGGGCGGCATTTGCGCGTATACGAGACCAGCGACCCCAACCTTCTATTAGTCAAAGAAAAGAAGGGTCCGGTGCAGCAGCCCGATTACGCGATCGAACGCGACGAGGGCTTGGTCGGCGATTTGAAGCTGTTCGCGCAAGCGCCGACCTAGCCCGCTTTGGCCGCTATTCGGCCAGTGCATAACAGCTGGGCAAATGCACGGATGTCCCGGCCACGGCGTTGCCGCTGTCGCGCGTTAAGGGTTACTCTGAAGATCATTCAAGGCTGCTCGCGCGGTCGTGGCCTCCCTGGGTGAGGCGTAAGGAGTGGAAACGTGCCAAACGACATTCAAGCCGCGTTAAGCAACACGCCAAAACCTCAAGCGCTCTACGACAAATTGGAAGAGCGCATCCTGGCGCGCGACCAGAAGGGCGCCAGCGATGCCTATTATGACCTGGTTCGGCAACGGCGCCCGATGCGCGAGATCGTCGGCGAAGCGGTGCGAATCCACGCCCCCTTCACGCATGTGCCGTATCACGAGCGCATCGATGACGGGTACGTGAACTTCGTCAATAACGACCACTGCCTGCTGTCCGCGCGCGCTGCGACGCAGCTGACCCGGATGGTACCGGAAGACTGTGCCGCGCTGCCGCTGGCTCAGACCATCTGGTACATCCCGACCGGGCTCGACATCTGGAATCAGAAAATCCTCAAGGCCCCTGGCCATTATGCGCGTGCGCCAGGCTGGTCGATGCCGCCGGGACCGCCGCCGATGCCGGAAGTCGCCTGGCCCGATCAGCAGCCGGAAAGGCTCGACGGCCCGCTACAGGAGCGGCTCGACCATTGGATGACCCTGGTGCACCGCGGCAACGTGCTCGACGCCTACCGCGTCTTCCTCGGCCTCATGCAAAACCCGGCGGAGCGCAAGCAGGTACTGGCTCAGCTGGTGCATGCCGGTCTGATGGATGTGCAGGACCGTGCGCTCTACAACCGCTCCTATACAACCGGGCACAAGGCGTTCCGCGCCCGCGCCACGGTCGATCTCGGCAACTATCTCGGCTGGGATAACGCCCACGACGTGGTTTATGCCGGAGCGCTCGACATGGCGGTCGGCCCGCGCTGGTACTCGACCTACGAGATGGCCTGCAACGTCGTCAAAATTTTCCTCGAAAAACAGGCGGTATCGGCAATTCCCTATGGCGGCGCCTCGCAACAGGAACTCGATATCCTGGCTAACAACAAGGAGCCGCTGAGCCACGAAGAGGCGCGGGCGCTGGAAACCGCGATCATCCGCGAGCCGGAGCCCGGCTTTCTCGAATTGCTGTCGAAGTATCTTGAAGCCGGCAAGAGCCCGCGACGGATTCTCGATGCCTTGCAGGTCGCATCGGCGCAGGTGATTCTGGAAACCCAGGGCGTCAACAATTTCTCATTGCCGCAGCACTGCTTTGAATACATGAACGTGCTCGCCTGGTTCATGGATAATTTCGAGCACAAGCATCAGGTCAAGTTGCTGTACCTGATGGCGTCGTACTTGAACCGTGCGGCATGGCATCAGAAGGGCATCAAGGATGCCGAGCCGGTCGAGGTACGGGCGGCGAGCGGGGCCAGCAAGCTGAACCCGCAGCAAATCCTCGAGCATGTCGACGCCGCGGTGCTCGCGCTGAACGGGCCCGACAGCGCGGCGTGGACGCAGGCCTATCTCGAAACCGGCGCCGACACCAAGCCGCTGACCCAGCATCTGGCGCTGCTCGCGGCGCGCATGGGCAATGATCCGCACAACCAGGAAATCGGCCAGGTGATGCTCGAGGATTGGGCCAAGAACCAGAGCCCCGATCGCAACCGCCTGCTGCTGGCCTGCGCGCATCACACCGCGACACACCGCAAATACGGCAACCCCCTCGACTGCGCCAACCGCTTTGGCACCGCCATGGGGATCGCCCGGCTCCAGTAGCGAAAGCCTAACGCCACCCCCTTACGATCATCTCGATCGCGGGGGGTGACCGATTTCGATCCTTCGCGGTGTCATCGCAGGGCAGGGGCTTCCAGCCGGCGTGCCGGCGGTATGGCGCGGCCCACGATCAGCACGACAATCCCGTTGAGCACGAGAAAGCCGGCCAGCATCAGCAGCGATGTCGAGAAGCTGTTGGTCAGCTGCCGCAGCCAGCCGGTAAAATAAGGGCCAAAGAACCCGCCAAGATTGCCGATCGAATTCACCAGCGCGATCCCGGAGGCGGCTGCCGGCGTGCCGGCGAGGATCGCCGCCGGCATCGTCCAGACGACGGTATTGGACACCCACAGCCCGGCCGTCGCGATACTGATGCCGATCATGCCGATCACCGGGTTGGCGGTGTACGCCGCCAATGCGAAGCCGAGGGTGCCGACAAAAGCCGGGATCGCGACATGCCAGGCCCGCTCGCCGGTGCGGTCCGAGCTGCGCCCGATATAGATGCTGGCGACCGCCGCGAAGATATAGGGGATCGCGGTGACGACACCGGTTTCGAAATTCGTCAGGTTCCCCATCCCCTTGATGATTTGCGGCAGCCACAGCGTGATGCCGAAAAATGCCAGCAGGACGCAGAACTTGGCGAAGGCCAGCAATAGCGTTGGACCGTGGGTGAAGGCGGCCCAGACGCCGCCAAGCGCGTGCGAGCGGGTTCCCTGGGTTTCGGAGGCGATGCGCCAGGTCAGCCAGTCGCGCTCTTCCGGCTGGAGCCAGGCGGCTTCGGACGGGCGCTCGGTCAGCCACAGATAGGCGATGATCCCCAGCACCACAGCCGGAACGCCCTCCAGGATGAAGAGCCACTGCCAGCCGTGTAACCCCAGCGTTCCATCCATGCCCAGGATCGCGGTCGAGATCGGCGCGCCGAAGATCACGGAGATTGGATTGCCGACCATGAACAGCGTGATCGCGCCGGCCCGCTCCTCGCTGGGGAACCAGCGGATCAGGTACAGCATAATGCCAGGGAAGAACCCGGCTTCGGCGATCCCAAGGATCGTGCGGGCGACATAAAGCGAATATTTGTCGAAGACCAAAGCGTTGGCGGCGGCGATCAGACCCCAGGTCACCATGATACGCGCCAACCACAGGCGGGCGCCCACCTTGTCGAGGATGATGTTGCTCGGCACCTCGAACGCCGTGTAGCCGATGAACAAAATGCCGGCGGCAAAGCCGTATATCTCAGGCGTCAGGCCGAGATCGCGGTTCATCTGCAATGCCGCGAAGCCGATATTCACGCGGTCGATAAAGTTGGCGCAGAACATCGCGATCATAAACGGAATGAGGCGGCGCGAGACTTTGCGCATCGTCCGCCGCCGCAATTCGGCGTCGATGCCATCTGTGTAACCACTCATTCCACTCTTCTCCCGCTGATGCCGTCTTTTGCGGGCGCGCTAAACATGCCGCAAGCCTTACTTTTCTCGCCACAGCAATGCCGGCGCGGCGGTATCCGCCGGTCGAGCATGCCGCTACTGTGCGGCCCGGTAACGCCGCGAGAGGAGACCCCATGCCTGAAACATCCGCGCCAGAGGCGGACTATGTGCGCGATCCGACGCGCTGGGGCAGCCCGGCGATCGCCGCCCTGTTTCCGGGGTTCAAGCATCTCGACATGGCGACGACAGGAGCGGTCATTCGCCTGCGGCATGGCGGCTCCGGGCCGCCGCTACTGCTGTTGCACGGCAACCCGCAAAACCATGTGTGCTGGCATCGCGTCGCGGCGCGACTGGCACAGCACTATCACGTCGTGTTGCCCGATTTGCGCGGCTACGGCGACAGCTCCCTGCCTGAGCCGGGCGAAGACAACTGCAATTTCAGCTTTCGCGCGATGGCGCAGGATAATGTCGAGATCATGCAGCAGCTTGGCTATGACCAGTTTTACGTGGCCGGCATGGATCGCGGTGGCCGCACGACGCACCGGCTGTGCCTCGATCATCCGGAGCGGGTCATCAAGGCGTGCCTGATGGATGTGCTGCCAAATCATTATGTCTGGGCCAATCCGAACAAGGATTGGGTGATCCGCACCTGGCACTGGGGTTTCATGGCGCAGCCGGAGCCATTTCCCGAGCGCCTGATGAGCGCGGTTCCGGCCGAATATTTCCTGCGCAGCCGCATGCAGATCCGCGGCGGCGCCGGGACCGATTTCCTGACCCCCGATTCGATCGCCGAGTATGTGCGCTGCTACACGCTGAAGACGATCACCGGGTCGTGTCGCGACTATCGCGCGACGGCGACATCCGATTTCGTCATCGACAATGCCGACAAGGACAGGAAGCTCGCGATGCCGATCATGCTGATCTGGGGCGCGCGCAGCCACACGCCCGAAAAGGCACGCGAGTTCGTCAATATCTGGCGCGACTATGCCAGCAACATCGCCAAGACCGAGCCCTTGCAATGCGGGCACTATATGCCGGAAGAAATGCCCGACGCGGTCTACGGGCATTTCTGCGAGTTCTTCCGATCAGAAGGACTCTGACGGGACTGGCCCGCTAGTTAGCCGCTATAGTTAAAAGCCGCTCGCTCACTCTCGGGGGGCTGGTCATCAAGGAGACGGCGGAAATGGATGCGGTGGAGCGCGCGACAATCCGGAAGATCATCATCCGGCTCGTGCCGTTTTTGTGCTTTTGTTACTTCATCGCATACCTCGACCGCGTCAACGTCGGTTTCGCGGCATTGCAGATGAACGCGGCGCTGAACCTCAATGCCAGCATGTTCGGCCTCGGGGCCGGGCTGTTCTTCATCGCGTATTTCCTGCTTGAACTGCCGTCAAATCTGGCGCTCGACCGCTTTGGCGCGCGCAAATGGATCGCCCGCATCATGATCACCTGGGGAGTGATCTCGGCGGCGTTCGCCTTCATTCCGCATATTTCGCGCGCCACCGGGCTGTCGACCGAGCATACCTTCTATGTCCTGCGCTTTCTGCTTGGGATGGCGGAGGCGGGGTTCTTTCCGGGGGTCATCTTTTATCTGACGCTGTGGTTTCCGTCGGTGTACCGTGCCCGCATCGTCAGCTTCTTCATGCTGGCGATACCATTTTCGTCGATCGTCGGCGCGCCGGTTTCCGGTGCCCTGCTCAATGTGAGCGGCGCCGGCCTCGACGGCTGGCAATGGCTGTTCATCCTCGAAGGCGTACCGGCCTGTCTGGTGGCTGTGGTCGTGCTTCTCTATCTCACCGACCGCCCGCATGAGGCGACCTGGCTGTCATCGGCCGAACGCGACTGGCTGGAGACCCGGCTCGCGGCCGAGCGCCAGCAGAAGGAACGGGTGGCGGGGCATTTCAGCCTCGGCGCGGCGATCGCCGACCCGCGCATCCTGACCCTCGCTCTTGTCTATTTCTGCCTGAACGGCGGCAGTTACGGTGTCAGCTATTTCCTGCCGACCATCGTCAAGGGATTTGGCCTGACGAACTTCATGACGGGCGTCGTCTCCGCGCTGCCGTTTGTCTTTGGCGCGATCGGCATGGTCCTGCTGAGCCGCCATTCCGACCATACCCTGGAGCGCCGCGGCCATGTCGCTTTTGCCTTGGGGATGGCGGCGCTCGGCATCGGCCTTTCCGGCTTTATCGACAATCCGGTGCTCAAGATGGCGCTGCTGTGCTTTGCCCAGATCGGCGTGTCGGCGGTGCCGCCGATGTTCTGGCCAATCCCGTCGAGCTTCCTGACCGGCGCCTCGGCCGCTGCCGGGATTGCAATTATCAATTCGCTCGGCAACCTCTCAGGGTTTGCCGGCCCATTTGTGATGGGGTGGCTCAAGGACGCCACCGGGTCTTTCACCTCCGGCCTGCTCTGCCTCGCGGTCGTCGCGGCGCTCGGCGCGGTGGCGATCATGCTGTTGCGTGTCAGCCCGGCCCTCGAGCGCGCGCCCCAGACCGCCCCGATCTCGGCCTGATCGAATCAAACGCGAAGCACGCGAGTTCCGTTAACGCGTCGTGCAAGCGCCCAGATAGCGGCCGGTGATCCGCTGGGTGGTGGTCATAAACCGGCCGCCGGCCTGCGGGATCTGCGTCGTCATGTTGGCCTGCATGGTGTCGCCTGAGTAGCGCGCCGCGCCGCTCGACTGCACCGCGCCCTGCGGCGTCGTGCACACTGTCGTCCAGTTGATCGTGCTGCCGTCGCGCTGCAGGCTTTGGACCTTGCATTCCGGTCGCGGGTCGGTCGGGATCGCGCGGTCGGCATCGATGCAGCTGGTGTGGCTGGCGCTCATGCCACCGCCCTGCGGCATCTGCATCCCGGGCGGTAGCTGCGTGCCGGGCGGCAGTTGCGGCATGGCAGGCGCCTGCATCTGCGAGGTGAACTCCCAGCGTCCCGGCTTGATGGTATCGGCAGCGTGCGCGGCGAGACCGCACGAGGCGAGCAGCGCCGCGGCGCCGAAAACAGATTTGATCGTCACGACAAAGCTCCTGGTTGCGGTCGCCGGGCGCACTACTTTGTGGCCGGGGCGAGCCCGATGTCGACGAGAGAGGAAACAGCGATGAACGGCAAAATGCGCCCGCTGGCGCTCGTGACAGGTGCATCCGGTGGAATTGGCGCCGAATTGGCGCGCGCGCTGGCGCGCGACGGCCACGATCTCGTCTTAGCGGCGCGCGGCGTCGTGGCAATGGAGGAGTTGGCGGCGGAGCTGCGCCGCGAGGGCAGCGACGTAATCGTGATCGGCAGCGATTTGAGCCAGCCCGATGGCGTAGCGACGCTCATCGCTGACATCGCGGGGCGCGCGCTTGAGATCGACGTGCTGATCAACAATGCCGGTCTCGGCGCGGCCGGCCGTTTTGTCGCGAATGACGCGGCGCGCATTGACGAGATCATGCAGGTCAACATCGTCGCGCTCACCCAGCTGACCCGCGCCTTGCTGCCGGGTATGATCGCTCGCGGCCGCGGCCGGGTGATGCTCGTGGCATCGGTGGCGGCGTTTCAGCCCGGCCCGCGCATGGCGGTTTATTTCGCCAGCAAAGCCTACGTGCTGAGCCTTGGCGAAGCGCTGTCTTACGAATTGCGCGGCACCGGAGTCACGGTGACGACCTTATGTCCCGGAGCCACTGCGACAAAGTTCTTCGAGGTTGCCGGCGCCGACCACTCGCTGATGGCGAAGAAGCTGCGCCGCATGATGCGGGCTGACCGCGTGGCGCAGATCGGCTATCGCGCGCTGAAGGCCGGCAGGCGCGTCGTGATTACCGGTTTGGTGAATACGATCATGTCGTTTGGCGGGCGGTACGCGCCGCACCGCCTCACCCTGCCGGTAACAGATATGTTGATGTCCGGGGATTAAGGCGGGGCGGCATCCAGCTGGGCGCCGCGGCCGGGCGTTCTCCGGCGACGGCGTGGATCAACGCGTGCGCGCCCAGCCGCGCGCCATCCATCGGTTCGGCGAAGAAATAGCCCTGGCCCAATTCGCAGCCGCCACGGCGCAAAAACGCCCGCTGCTCATCTGTCTCGATCCCCTCGGCGATGATCGAGGCGTTATAGCCTTGCGCAATGCCGATCAAGGCATCGACCAGCTTTTCGCCTTGCGAGGTGCCGATCTGGGCAATGAACTCGCCATCGATCTTGACCGCCTCGGCGGGATAGCGGCGCAGCGTTGTCAGAGATGAGTGGCCGGTGCCGAAATCGTCGATCGCGACACGCACCCCAAGCCGCTCAAGCTCGGCGAGAGCCGCGCTGCTGACCTCCGGATTGTGCGTCAGAGCGGTTTCGCCAATCTCGAACTTGAGCCGGTTCACCGAAAAGCCGCTGCCGTGCAATGCCCGCAACGTCGCGAGCAACGGTGCCGGATCGATGAATTGCCGTTCTGACAGATTGATCGCGATCCATTCGACGATGTCGCGGCCATAAAGGAGGTGCCACGATTCGAACTGGCGGACCGCCTCACGGATGATCCAGCTGCCGACCTCGAGAATCAGTCCGCTTTCCTCCAGCACCGGCAGGAACCCTCCGGGTGAGACCAGCCCGTCGCTCGGGTGGTTCCACCGCAACAACGCCTCGGCGCCGATCATGCGATTGTCGCGCAGCCGCATCACCGGCTGGTAATGCAGCGCGAACTCGCCATTGTCGAAGGCCCGGCGCAACTGCTCGGCGAGCGCATAGCGCTCGCTGGCGGCACTGGTCAGTGCCGGCTCCCAGGCGACGACCCGGTTTGGGCCGACGCTTTGCGCGTGCAGCAAGGCAAGGTCGAGATCGCGCAACACGTCCTCTTCGGTCGCATGCGCCTCACCGGTGACGATCGAGGCGATGCTCGCGTTGAGCCGCAGCGCCTTCCCGGCAATGGCGATTGGGTTCTGGACAATGCGCAGCAGGCGGGCGGCCAACTCTTCGCAATCGCCCGGCGCCGACCCGCCGATGATCCCGAAAAGGCCGGGCCCGAGGCGCGCTACCATATCGGCGGGGCGGGCGCTGCCAGATTGGTCTTGTGGTGTGGAGCGCGTACCCGCGGTAAGTCGTTCCGCGGTGACCTTGACGATCTCATCGCCGACATGGGTGCCGTGCAGGTTGTTGATCGTACGCAGATTGTCGAGGCTGAGCGAAAACACCACGACCGCGCGCTGCGCCGGGTCCTGCTCCTCCAGAATGCTGCGCAGGCGCGCGGCAAACTCCCGGCGCTCGGCGAGGCCGGTCAATGGATCTGCCAGTGGCGTCGTTTGATCCGGGCGCGATCCGCTGGCCGGTCCGAGCACAACTGTGGCGCCGGTAACCTTGCCATCCGGCGCGGTGTACGGCTGGGCATTGAACGCCGATTTCTGCGGCAGGCGGCTGTCGCTGAAGCGCCAGAACTCAATGCTTTCGCCACCCAGCGTGCGACGCAGCACCTCATTGAGGGGAGCGCTGGCGATCCGGCTGATCTCGTCATGCCGCCGACCGGCGAGCGGCCCCCGCATAAGGCCCAGAGCCGCGACCCACTCGCGGCTTGCGGAGATGTAACGCTGCTCCGCATCGAACAGTGCGATGGCAGCCGGGATATCGGTCACGAACCTGGCAAGCTCTGGGTTCATCGTCTTTCGCGCGGTATGCCGGCGGACCGGCGGAGGCTTTATCCCACTCGATTAGATGACGGAATGATTAAAGGAGGCTTAAACCGTAGGCGGGTTGCGCCCGCCGCGCAGCGCGTCACGAGGCTGCGGCTTTAGGCGCAGAACCCCGCTAATCCCTGGCGCTGCTTGAAAGGTTAACAAGCCTCGCCCATCTTTCGAAAGTGCCTGGAGATTGCGCATTGGGCGAGTCCCTTTAAGGCACCTCCCGCGCCTCATGCAGGGCGGGATGGTCGAATAACGGAGTGCCGATCTTGGACTTCGCTAATTTCACCGAGCGTGCGCGTGCCCTGTTGCAGGCGGCGCAGATGGAAGCCCTAGCCGGGCGCCATCAGAATTGTCTTCCCGAGCATCTGTTGAAAGCCCTTCTGGAAGACCCCGAGGGTCTGGCCAGCCACTTGCTGCATGATGCCGGCGGCGATCCCGAATTGCTGCGGACCAGTGCCGAGGAGCGCCTCGAGCGGTTGCCAAAGGCTACCAGCGACGGACCGCATCCGATTTACATGTCACCCGAATTGGCGGCTGTCTTACAGAGCGCCGGCGAATCCGCGCGGGCCAGCGGCGACCGCTTTGTCACCGCCGAGCGGCTGTTGGCGAGCCTCGCGGGGCAGCGGAGCCTGCGCCCTATCTTCACTCGTGCGGGCGTCAATCCGGCCGGTCTGGGCGAGGCCGTCGAGCGCATGCGCCAGGGGCGCACGGCAGATGCCCCATCCGCTGAACAGAATTGGGAAGCGCTGGCAAAATACGCCCGAGACCTGACCGAGGAAGCGCGCGCCGGCAAGCTCGACCCGGTGATCGGGCGCGACGACGAAATTCGCCGCACCATCCAGGTCCTAGCGCGTCGTACCAAGAACAACCCGGTGCTGATCGGCGAGCCAGGGGTCGGCAAGACCGCCGTCGTCGAGGGGCTGGCGCAGCGTCTGGCGGCTGGCGACGTCCCCGAGGGTTTGAAGGACCGCCGGGTACTGGCGCTCGATCTGACACAGCTGATCGCCGGCGCCAAGTTCCGCGGGGAGTTCGAGGAGCGGCTGAAGGCCGTGCTGGCGGAGATCCAGGCGGCGGCCGGCCGCATCATCGTCTTTATCGATGAGCTGCACATGCTGGTCGGCGCGGGCCGCATCGACGGCGGCGTCGATGCCTCGAACATGCTGAAACCCGCACTGGCGCGCGGCGAGCTGCGCTGCATCGGCGCCACTACGCCCGATGAGTATCGGCGCTACATCGAAAAGGATGCCGCGCTGGCCCGGCGGTTCCAGCCAGTCTCGATCGACGAACCGTCGGGTGACGACGCGATCTCGATCCTGCGTGGTCTGAAAAGCCGCTATGAGGTGCATCACGGCGTGCGCATCACCGACGCGGCGATTGTCGCGGCGGTGCAGTTGGGCGCGCGCTACATCGGCGATCGCCGCTTGCCGGATAAGGCAATCGACCTAGTTGATGAAGCATCCTCGCGCGTCCGCATCGCGATCGACAGCAAGCCCGAGACTCTGGATGCGATCAGCCGTCGCGTCATGCAGCTCAAGATCGAGCGCGAGGCGCTGCGCGCCGAGCCGGATCGCGCCTCGCAGGAGCGTCTGCAAAAACTCGAAGCCGAGCTGGTCGATGCCGAGAAAGAGGAAGCGTCGGCCGAGGAAATCTGGCGCGCCTCGCAGTCGCGCCGCACCGGCGGCCGTCGCCTCAAGGAGGAACTCGACCAGGCACGCACAGCACTGGAGCGTGCACAGCGCGACGGCGACTGGAGCAAGGCCGGCGAACTGACCTATTCGGTCATTCCTGACCTGGAGAAGCGGCTGGCCGAGACCGAGGCTCGCGCCTCGACCGAACGCGAGGAAGTTGGAGTTCGCGACGTCGCCGCGGTCGTGACCCGCTGGACCGGGATCCCGGTCGAGAAGATGCTCGAAGCGGAGCGGCAGCGCCTCAAGGACATGGAGGCCAAGTTGACCGAGCGTGTCGTCGGGCAGCGCGAGGCAGTCCGCGCCGTGTCAAAAGCGGTACGGCGGGCCCGGGCCGGCCTCAAGGATCCGATGCGGCCGACGGGATCGTTCCTGTTCCTCGGCCCGACCGGGGTCGGCAAGACCGAGCTTGCCAAGGCGCTGGCCGAGTTCCTGTTCGACGACGAGAACGCCGTCACCCGCCTCGATATGTCGGAGTACATGGAGCGACACACAGTCTCGCGCATGATCGGCTCGCCGCCAGGCTATGTCGGCTATGACGATGGCGGCACGCTGGCCGAAAAGATCCGGCGCAAGCCGTATCAGGTCGTCCTGCTCGACGAGGTCGAGAAGGCGCACCCGGATGTGCTGAACGTGCTGTTGCAGGCATTGGAAGACGGGCGTTTGACCGATGGCCAGGGACGCACCGCGGATTTCCGCCACGCGATCATGATCATGACGTCGAATCTCGGCGCCGAGGCCTTGTTGGCGCTAGGCGAAGATGAACCGCTGGCCCATGCCCGCGACGAGGTCATGGATGCGGTACGCCGCGCCTTCCGGCCGGAATTCCTCAACCGGCTCGACGATGTGCTGGTCTTCGGGCGACTGGGCCGCGAGGAGATGGGGCGGATCGTCGACATCCAACTGACGCGGGTCAACGAGCGGCTGGCGGAACGCGGTCTCGTGCTGACGGCAGATGATGCGGCGCGGCGTCGCCTGGCTGAACTCGGTTGGGACCCGGCCTTCGGTGCCCGGCCGCTGAAGCGGGCAATCCAAGGCCTGGTGGAAGACCCGATAGCCGAGCGCCTGCTGGACGAGGACGAGGTCATCGAGACCGCCGGGCACCGCATCCTCGCCCTCTCGATCCTGGACGGTCGTCTCGCCTTAGACGGCGTTGCGGTCGAGGCGGACCGGCCGCAAGGCTTTAAGGCGCCTGATCGGCCGCCCATCGGCTTTGCCTTGGCGCCGGCCGCGGGTGGCGGCAGCAGCAGCGCGCTGCACTAAGCCTTCCCACCTCTACAGCCCTCTCCCAGTGCAATGGGAGAGGGCATCTTCTTTGCGGGATAAGTTTGCGTCTGAGCCGTTCTCCTAGCGGAGGCGCAGATGGTCGACGAAGTAACGGATCGCCGCCCGCTCGCCGAGAGCGGCACACCGCAGGAAAGCGGCACAGCCCGGGCGATGCCCGCGCTGGTTGTCGCCGCGATTACCATCGCCGGCATCTATTTCTCCCGGCCGGTCCTGGAGCCGCTGGCGCTTGCCCTCTTGCTCAGCCTGATGTTGTCTCCCGCCGTTTTCTGGCTGCAGCGCCGTGGCCTCGGACGCGCCCCTGCCGTGCTCGGCACCGTCTTTCTCGCGTTCATCGTGATTGTTGGGTTGATCGCGGCGATCGGCGAGGAGGCCGTCAACCTGATGCAGAACCTGCCGCAATACGAAACCAATATCAGCACCAAGGTGCGCTCGCTGAGCGGTGTCCCGGGCTCCGGATTGTTTGAGCGGGTATCGCATGTTTTCCACGATCTGAACGATGAGCTTACATCCGGCGACGGTGCCACCGCGGCGGCAGGAGCGGGGCCGCCCGTGCCGGTGCAGATCCGGCCGTCCGAGCCGGCGTCGCTCGGGGTCGTGCGCGAAATCGTCGGGCCGCTTGTATCGCCGATAGCGTCCACCGGCCTCGTGCTGCTTTTCGCGGTGATGATGCTGTTGAAGCGGGAGGATCTGCGAAATCGCGTTCTGCGTCTTGCGGGTGCGCGCGACTTCCATCGCACGACCTCGGCGATGAACGAGGCCGCAGAGCGGGTCAGTCGATACCTGCTGATGCAGCTCGCCGTCGGCATCACCTATGGCGTGCCGGTCGGAATCGGCCTCTGGGTGATCGGCATTCCAAACGCCGCGCTATGGGGGCTGGTCGGTATTGTATTGCGCTACATTCCTTATCTTGGCGGGGCATTAACGCCCATCTTCCCGATCGCGCTGGCGATCGCCGTATCGCCGGGCTGGGGCATGCTGGCGGGAACGGTGCTTCTGTTCATCTCCGTCGAGTTGGTCGTCGGCAATGTCGTCGAGCCCTGGCTGTACGGCCGCAGCACCGGCTTGTCGCCGGTGGCGGTGACGGCGGCGGCGGTATTCTGGACATGGCTGTGGGGAACCGCCGGGCTGCTCCTGGCGACGCCGTTAACGGTCTGCCTCGTTGTCGTCGGGCGCCATGTGCCGCATCTGCAATTTCTCGACATCCTGCTGGGCAACCAGCCGGTACTGTCGCCAGAGGAAACGCTGTATCAGCGACTTCTGGCGCACGATCCCGAAGAGGCTACCGAACAGGCCGAGGCCTTCGCCCGGGAAAAATCGATCGAGGCGTTCTTTGACGAGGTCGCCTTGCCGGCGCTGGTGATGGCGCAGCGCGACAGCGATCGTGGTGTGCTGGCACAGCACCGCGCCGGAGTCCTGGCGGAGGGTTTCGCGGGTGTGCTCGATAACCTCGCTGAAGACGGCTGGATGGAGGATGAGCCGACCGGGCAGGGACAGACGGTCGTCTGCCTCGCCGGCCGCAGCGAACTCGATCTCGCCGCGGCGTGGATCCTGCGGCACATGCTGCGCCTGCGCGGGCATCGCGCCGTCGTTTTCGCGCCCGACGCGGTGTCGGCATTCAATCTTAGCCGCCTGCCGCTCGATGGGGTTGGCGTGGTGTGCCTGTCGATGCTCGGTGGCGCGGCGGATGCGCGGACGCGATATCTGGTGCGACGCTTGCGGCGCCGCGTAAGACGCGCCAGCATCATTCTCGGCTATTGGGGCCTCGATCCCGGCAATTTCCAGATCGCCGAGGTGCTCGCGGCGACGGCCGCCGATAAGCTGGTGACCGGGTTGGTGACCGCAGTGAACGAAATCGAGGCTGCGTTGGGCGAACCCGCTCCGATCGAACCGCCGGCGCTGCTAGCCCGGCAATCAGCGTGAGGCACCGATGAAGCCGGCAAGCCTGTATACGATCGGCTATGAGAAGGCGCGGCTGGCGGATGTCATCTCCTCGCTGCGCGACGCCGGGGTGGAGACGCTGATCGATGTACGCGATCGGCCATTGTCGCGCCGGCCCGGGTTTTCGAAGCGGCAGCTCGAAGCGGGTTTGGCAGAAGCTGGTATCCGCTATGTGCATCTGCGGCCGCTGGGTACACCCCCGGAAGGGCGAGAAGCCGGCAAGCGGCGCGAGTGGGATCGCTTCTGGAATATCGTCGAGGCCAAGCTAGCGTCTCAGGAAGCGGAGCTGGCGCTTCATGAAGCCGCCGACCTCGCCGCCTCCAGTCCCTCTTGCCTGTTATGCTACGAGGCGGACTGGCAGCGCTGCCATCGCCGCCGGGTCGCCGATCTACTCAACAGCCGCTCGGGGTTCGTGATCCATCACCTCAGTCCGGCGCCGCTGGAACTCGACTCGGGTCCAGGCTAATCGCGGCAGCGTCCGCCGACGACTTGATGTCATCGAGCTGGCGCATCAACTCATCGATCTCGACCTGAAGTTCATCGGCGCGGTGATGGTCGCCGCCGCTGGCCAATTCGTCCCGATCAACGAACAGCTCAATCAGCCGATCCTGGATCTGCATCATCTGCGCCCGCTCTTCCGGCGCAAGATTCCAGCGTTGCGGCATTACTCCCGTCTCCACGACCGCATCAACTTGCGTATGGTTAACGCAGGTAGATTGCGACAGTTCAGTCGTGGGAAATTGATCCTCTCTGTTGTTTCAGCCGGCCTTGCCGAGCCTTGGCGGCCAGGCGGCGTTCTCGCGAGGCCGCGGTGGGGCGCGTTGGACGACGCGGCGTCGGCGGTGGCGCGGCGCGCTGAATCAGCGCCACCAGACGGCCGCGCGCATCTTGCCGGTTGCGTTCCTGCGAGCGGAAGCGCTGCGCCGTGATGATGAGCACGCCGTCATCGGAGACGCGATGCCCCGCCAAGCGGGCAAGGCGGGCAAGCACCGCCGGCGGCAGCGAGCGCGAACGGCGCAGATCAAAGCGCAGCTGTACGGCGCTCGCCACCTTGTTGACGTTTTGGCCACCGGGGCCGGAAGCGCGGATAAAGCTTTCGCTCAATTCGTCTTCGTCGAGGGAGAGCGTTTCGTTGATCGGTATCATCGGGATACATCTGAGATTAGCACTTCACGGCGGACGGGGTGGTAGTGTAAGCCAGGATGGGAGAGCGCCCGACCGCCGTCCGGCGACGGCGTACGCGCGACCGGGAAAATTCAGGAGCGAACATGCCGAGGGTCAATTACACCGCGCCCACGTCGGTGGATGATGCTGTCAAGGCGCTTGCTGGCGCCGGGGGACTGGCCAAGGTTTTGTCCGGCGGCACCGATCTGCTGGTGCAGCTGCGGAGCGGCCGGCTGAAGCCGGAGCTGATCGTTGATACGAAGCGGATTCCCGGCTTGATCGGCATCCGCGAAGAAGGCGATTTCTTCGTCATCGGCGCCGCCACGCCAGGCGCCACATTGAGCGAGCACAAGGGCCTGGAGCATGCCTATCCGGGCGTGATCGAAGGCGTCGACCTGATCGGCTCGACCCAGATCCAGGGCCGTGCCTCGCTGGCAGGCAATTTGTGCAATGCCTCGCCCGCCGCCGACAGCGTGCCGGCGATGATCGCAGCTAAGGTGACAGCGGTTGTTGCGGGCCCGAAAGGGAAGCGGGAAGTGCCGGTCGAGGCGATCTGCACCGGGCCCGGCCGCACCTCGCTGGACAAAGGCGAGTTCATCGTCGAGTTCAAATTGCCGAAGCCAAAAGCGCGGCAGTGCGACGCTTATCTGCGCTTTATTCCGCGCACCGAAATGGACATCGCCGTCGTCGGCTGCGGCGTCAATGTGACGCTTGACGCGAGTGGTACCTGCACCGACGCGCGCGTCGTGCTGGGTGCGGTGGCGCCGACCACGGTCATCGTCGAGGATGCTGCCAAGGCGCTGATCGGCCACAAATTGGATGACGCCACCTTGCAGGCACTCGATGCCGCGGCGCAAAAGGCCTGCAAGCCGATCACCGACAAGCGCGGCACGATCGAATATCGCACCAAAGTAGCGGGTGTGCTGGCGCGGCGAACGGCGACGATTGCCTTCGAACGCGCCGCCTCTCGCGGTTGAAGTCAAGGAGAGCGGTTCAATGAGCAAACACCACGTTACCACCGTCATTAATGGCGAGCCGACCGAGTATCTCTGTGAGGCGCAGCAGACCCTCCTCGACGTTCTGCGCGACGAACTGCACCTGACGGGCAGCAAGGAAGGCTGCGGCTCGGGCGATTGCGGGGCGTGCAGCGTCTTGGTCGACGGCACTCTGATGTGCTCCTGCCTGATGCTTGGCGTCGAGGCGGAAGGGCATGAGATCACCACGATCGAGGGCATCGCCGATGGCGACAAGCTGCATCCGGTGCAGCAGAAGTTCCTCGAGCATGCGGCACTGCAGTGTGGGTTCTGCACGCCTGGCCTTATCGTCGCGGCCAAGGCGTTGCTCGACACCAATCTCAACCCCACCGAGGAAGAAGCTCGCTATTGGCTTGCCGGCAATCTTTGCCGCTGCACCGGCTACGACAAGGTTCTGCGCGCCGTCATGGATGCCGCCGCTGTGATGCGCGGCGACAAGGCCGCCGCGGCTGAATAAGGCCAATACTGCAGTTTCGGTCGCGGTCCGCCGATTGCTTCCCTGGGAAGCGATCTCGCGGGCCGCGATTGCATTTCAGTTTAACGCCAGGGAGTTGAGCTCATGACCTATCTCGACAAGGCGTCTTTGAAAATTGTCGGCACGCGCCCGATCCGCCCCGATGGGGTAGACAAGGTGGTCGGCCGGGCGGCATTTGGCGCCGATACCGTGTTGCCCGGCATGTTGTGGGGCAAAATCAAGCGCAGCCCGCACGCGCATGCGCGCATCATTTCAATCGATGCGTCAAAGGCGCTGGCGCTGCCGGGCGTCAAGGCGGTGGTGACCGCCGCCGACTTCCCGGAGATCAAGTCGGAAGAAGCCTTCATGGGCGAAGGTCCGATGAACTTCCGCGACCTCTCGCATAATTGCATGGCCCGCGGCAAGGCGCTGTATGACGGTCATGCGGTTGCCGCGGTAGCCGCGACATCGCCATCGATCGCCGAGGAAGCGCTCGACCTGATCGATGTCAAATATGAAGTATTGCCGCACGTCATCGATGTCGAAGAGGCGATGCAGGCGGGCGCACCGGTACTGCACGACGACCTGATCACTCAGGGCGTTGAGCCCAAGCCGACGAAAGCGTCGAACATTGCCAAGCGCCTGACCTTTGCGAAGGGCGACATGAAAACCGGGTGGGCCGAGGCGGAGATCACGATCGAGCGCCGTTATACGACAAAGCCGGTTCATCAGGCCTATATCGAGCCGCATGCCTGCCTCGTGTCATACGGCAATGACGGCCAGTGCACCGTCTTCAGCAGCAGCCAGGGCCAGTTCATGGTGCGCGCCTATTGCGCCAAGCTGCTCGGCATCGATATCGCCAATGTCCGTGCCATCCCGGCGGAGATCGGCGGCGGCTTCGGCGGCAAGACGCTGGTGTACCTGGAGCCGATCGCTCTCGCGATGTCGAAGATGACCGGCAAGCCGGTCAAGATCGTGATGAGCCGCGAAGAGGTATTCCGCGGCACCGGCCCGACTTCGGGTGGTGTCGTCGAGGTCAAGCTCGGCGCCAAGAAGGATGGCCGGATTGTCGCCGCCGAACTGATCCTGAAATATCAGGCCGGCGCATTCCCGGGCTCGCCCGTTGGTCCCGGCTGCATGTGCGGCTTTGCGATGTACGACATCCCGCATGTCAACATCGTCGGGTACGATGTCGTGTCGAACCGGCCGAAGGTTGCCGCGTACCGCGCGCCGGGCGCGCCGATCTCGTCCTACGGGGTGGAAAGCTGCGTCGATGAACTGGCCCGCGAGCTCGGTATCGAGCCGCTGAAGCTCCGCCAGATCAACGCCGCCAAAGATGGCACCAAGGCGGCGCATGGGCCGACCTGGGCCAATATCGGCTACCTCAACACGATCGACGCCGCGTTGAATCACGCGCATATGAAACAGCCACTCGGCCCCAACCAGGGCCGCGGCATCGCTTCCGGTTTCTGGTTCAATATCGGCGGCGAGTCGGCGGCCTCGGTTCTCGTAAATGAGGATGGCACCGCCAGCGTCGTCGAGGGGAACCCGGATATTGGGGGTTCACGCGCATCGATGGCGATGATGGCGGCCGAGGTACTCGGCGTTCCGTATGAGCGGGTCCGGCCGATCATCGCCGATACCAGCTCGACCGGGTACTGCTTCCTGACGGGCGGTAGCCGCGTAACCTTCGCGACCGGTATGGCGGTAACGCAGGCGGCGGAGAAGGTGGTCGTCGAGCTCAAGAAACGTGCCGCGATGATCTGGGATATCAGCCCGGAGGCGGTCGATTGGAAGGAAGGCAAGGCATACCCGGCGGGCCCGAATGCCGGCAGCTTTGAGCCGCTCTCCCTGGCCGATATCGCGCTCAAGGCCGGGCGTACCGGCGGCCCGATCCAGGCCGAGGTGGCACTCAACGCGCAGGGTGCCGGGCCGGGTTTCGCGACGCATATCTGCGACGTCGAGGTCGATCGTGAAACCGGCCACGTCAAAGTGTTGCGCTATACCGCGATCCAGGATGTCGGCCGCGCCATCCACCCGAGCTATGTCGAAGGGCAGATCCAGGGTGGCGTGACGCAGGGCGTCGGCTGGGCGCTCAACGAGGAGTACATCTACGACAAGGATGGGCGCCTCGATAATCCGGGCTTCCTCGACTACCGCATCCCGGTCGCCTCGGACATGCCGATGATCGAAGCCGTGATGATCGAAGTGCCGAACCCGCGCCATCCGTTCGGCGCGCGCGGTGTCGGCGAGGTGCCGATTGTGCCGCCGATGGCAGCTGTCGCGAATGCGATCGCAGATGCAATTGGCGCCCGGATGCGCGATCTGCCGATGTCGCCCCCGCGGATTCGGGCGGCGCTCGACGAGCAGGACCCGCCGCGCATGGCAGCGGAGTAAGGCGGCTGCCGCATGTCGTCATGACCGGGATCGCCGCCCGTAAGTTTACGGGCGGCGAGAGCGAGTTTTATGTCGAAGCGGATAATGTTCGGCGGATGATCGCCGAACTTGAGCGCCGCTACCCCGGTCTTGGCCATCAGATCGATGAGGGCATGGCCGTCGCGATCGATGGCGAAATCTATCAGGACGCCTACATGGCGCCACTCAGACCCGAGAGCGAGGTCGTGTTGATTCCAAAGATCGGTGGCGGCTGAGTCTCAGCCGCCACCGTTTTGCGTTTACCGGTTAGCTGATTACCGCGCCGGGTAACACGAGCCATTGTACAACGTGTAGCCGGCCGGGCAGGCGCCTGCCATCGGACCGCCCGGCGGCGGCGGCGCCATCATCGGGGCGCCGGTCACGGCATTGACCGTGCCCCCCACCGCATTGGTGGTGCCGGCGATCGTCCCTGTCGCGGTACCGAGAGCGCCACCGACGATACCGCCGACGATGCCACCCTGCGCCGCACCTTGCTGCATACCCTGCTGGGCACCCGAAAATGCGCCCGACACCGGGTTGTTTGCGACCGGCTGGCACATGCCACCGCTGTATACGTAGCCGGCCGGACAGCCATAGGATTGGGCCATCGCCATGCCCGACGCTCCGGTGATCAGCGCAGCTGCGATCGCCAGCGTTTTGAGCTTGTTCGTCATCGTAAATCTCTCCGTTGAGCAAAGCCAAAGCAGGCGCGCGGGTGCGCCGTTGCTCCTGATGGAAACGGGAACGATGGAATAGCGTTCCGCGCACTCTACATCCGAGGCTTACGCCGCTACCGTTCTTCAAGCAACTCAATCAGGCGGGCTACCGCGCCTCCCGGGTCATCCGCCCGCATCACCTCGCCCATCACCGCCACGCCCGCCGCTCCCGCCCGCAGGCAATCGCGTAAATTATGTTCGGCGATGCCGCCCAGCGCCACGATCCTGCCCGGAGCCTGGAGGGCGGCATCGGCAAGTGTTGTGAGCCCGACAGCCGGGCCATAGCCCGGCTTGCTCGCGGTCAGAAAGATCGGGCTGAGCGTGGCGTAGTCCGCTCCTCCGGCGATTTGAGCAGCCGCTTCCGCCGGGCTGTGCGCCGACACGCCAATCAATCCCCGCGGCAAATGCTTCCTGCCCGCGGCTGGGTCGCCGGCGGACGGCAGATGAACCCCGTCGGCACCGCAGGCCTGCGCGGCGGCCAGATCGTCGTGTATGGTCACCTTTGCGTCATAGCGTCGTCCCAGGGTGACCAAGTGCCGCAGCAACTCAGCCCGCGCGGCCGCGTCCATGTCCTTCTCGCGCAAGCTGAACCAACGGCCGCCGGCTCGAAATACCGCCTCCGCGATATCGAGAAGCGGCCGTTTCGCCTGGCTTCGATCGGAGATTACAAGGAGGGGCGGGGAGGGCAGCGACATCGCGCGGTTCAGTGAGAGGAGTGGTGACGGAGGACGGGCGGATACGTTAGCAGGATCGTATGCCGCCGGTCCTTGTATCCCGCATGATCTTAGGCGATGAAGGCCGGCGATGACGATCCCCGAGCCGCCCGCCCATCCTTCGCCACCGGCGACAATGTCGCTGCGCAATGGTGTGCGTGCCCTCATTACGCGGCCGCGGCCGGAAGCGGCGGGGCTTGCTGAGGAGCTTTCGAAGCGTGGGATCGAGCCGATCATCGAGCCACTGCTCGATATCCGTTTTCGCACCGAGCCGGCGCCCGATCTGCGCGGCGTTCAGGCTATCCTGTGCACCAGCGCCAATGGCGTCCGAGCTTTCGCGCGCCTCGCAGCGCAGCGAGGCCTGCCGTTGTTTGCGGTAGGGGATGCCACCGCCACGCGGGCCCGAGAGGAGGGCTTTACGACAGTCCACAGCGCTGCCGGCAATGTCGAGGATCTAGCGCGGCTTGTCGCCGCCGAGCTGCGCCCGGACGGCGGCCGCCTGTTGCATGTCGCCGCCAGCATGGTTGCTGGTGATCTCGCCGGCGAGTTGCTCGGAGCCGGGTTCGCGCTCGATCGCGCTGTGCTTTATGAAGCGGCGCCGGCGGTACAGTTTTCCGCCGGCACCACCGGAGCGCTGCGCACCGGCATTATCGATTTCGCGTTGTTCTTCTCGCCGCGCACAGCCGCCATCTTCTCTCGCCTCGCAAACCAGGGAGCGCTGAGCGAGGCGATGCGTTTTGTGCGCGCGGTATCGATCAGCGCGGCCGCCGACGAGGCGCTGGGAACTCTACCATTCAGCGACCGGCGCGTCGCCGATACGCCTGACCAGACGAGCCTGCTTGGCTGTGTCGACAATTTGCTGGCGGAGCGGCAGCCATGATGAGCGACCACCATCACGCAGCTGATGCGGCGAACGAGCCCTCAACCTCCGCTTCTGGCGGCTCGGCTATCTCTGCACCGGAACAAATGGGTCCGCCGGCGCCGCCATCATCTTCGCCAGTATCGGCTTCCACCGCAGATGCGGCATCCGATCGGCGATGGATCGCTATATTAGTCGCCGCGCTGGTCGTGCTCCTCGTGATGGTCGGAAGCGCGCCGTTCTGGGCCGCGGCGCTGCCATGGGGTGCGGCACATGACGATGCCGCGCTAGCGGATCGTCTCAACCGCGTGGAAGCAGCGCAGCAGCAGGTGCAAGGCCTTGCCCCCCGGCTCGACCGCGTTGAGGCGGCGCAGCGGGAACTTTCCGCCAAAACCCAGCAGCTATTGCAGAACCAGGGGACGGTGGCGACTACGATACAGCCGTTGGACCAACGGCTCACCGCGCTGGAGAATAAGCCATCGGTGCCGCCCGGCGCCCTTGACGATATGCGCCGGCAAGTGTCGCAGACGAATAGCGCCGACGCCGCGCTCTCCACGCGGGTCGATGCGCTCGACAAGGCCCTGCATGCGCAGGCGGCCAATTCAGCCGCCGATGTCGCAGCCCTGCTAGCTCTGGCGCAAATTCGCGACGCGATCGAGTCCGGGCACCCGTTTGTCGCGGCCTATGAGGCGCTTGCGCGGGTATCATCGGGACAAACGGACATGGCCCAAGCGGCAGCACCGTTGGCGGAGTCGGCTAGGACAGGAGTGGCAACCCGCGCCGTGCTGATTGAACGGCTACGTGCCGAAAAGGACAAGATCGCCGCAGCTCCGGCAGCGGCTGCGAGCGGTGGCACCTGGACGGACACGGCGCTCGGTCGGCTTCGCGGCCTAGTGACCATCCGGCGGACCGATAAACCGGCCTCGGCCGAGGCGGCCAGCACTCCCGCCAGTGCTGTGAATGCCGCCGATACAGCGCTCACCGCCGGCGATCTTCAGCGTGCGGTTAACGCAATCAGTGGATTGAGCGGCCATGCCGCGGATGAGGCAGCTCCGTGGCTGCACATGGCGCAACAGCGGCTCGCGGTTGAAACGTCGCTACACCAACTGGATACGATGTTGACCGCGAAACTTGGCAAGGCGAGCCCTCAGGGCAACTCGGGGTCAGGCGGTTGAGCCGAGCTATCGCCGCGCTGCTTGTGATCGTCGCCGCGGTGGCGGCGACGGTGTTTTTTGCCGACCATCCCGGGCATGTGGAGATTGTCTGGCAGGGGCGGCAGCTCGACACATCGGTCGGCGTCCTCGTCGCGGCACTTTTCGTGTTCGCGCTGCTCGTCGCGGCGCTGACCGCGCTGCTGGGCGCAGTGCGGCGTTTGCCGCGCACCTGGCGCCGGCACCGCGCCGAGCGGCGGCGGGTTGCTGCCGATCGTGCCCTGACGCGCGGGCTGGTCGCGCTGGCGGCGGGGCAGGCGGGGGAAGCGCGGGTCCAGGCGCGACGGGTCGAGACGCTGATCGGCGAGGTGCCGGTCGGGCTGCTGCTCGCCGCCGAGGCGGCGCAGCGCCAGGGCGATCCCGCAGCGGCGCAGCGTGCCTATTCGGCGCTGCTGGATCGAAGCGAAACCGAGTTTCTCGGCATACGAGGATTGCTCGGACAGGCGGTGCGGGCGGGCGATAACGATGTCGCGCGGCGGCTTGCCGAGCGTGCGCGCGTGTTACGGCCGGACGCCCGCTGGGTCGTCGAAAGCCTCTTGATCCTGCAGGCGCGGGCGGGGGACTGGGAAGCGGCGCGCCAGACATTGGCCGGGTCGGTGCGCCGCGGTGCCTTGCCCAACGAGATTGAGCGGCATCATCGCGGCGTCGTTCTGTACGAACTCAGCCGCGTTGCGGAGCGACAGGGCGACACTCGCCAGGCCGCGGCGCTGGCGGGGAAAGCACTGTCGCTGGTTCCGGATCTCCCCGGTCCCGCCGCCGCGCGCGCCCGCCTGCAACTACAGCTCGGGCACCGCCGCCGCGCCATCCGTACCATTGAGCGCGCCTGGCGCACGGCGCCGCACCCCGAACTGGCCCGGCTCTATCTGCAGACCAGCAGTGAAGCGGCTCCACTGGCCCGCGCCGCGGCTTTGTTGCGGCTGTCGGAACAGAACCCGAGCGCCACCGAGAGCCACGTCGCGATCGGAGAGGCGGCGCTTGCGGCGCAGCTGTGGGGCGAGGCACGGCGGCATCTGGCGATAGCCGCCGGACAGGCGTCGCCGGCGCCCTCGCGACAGCTCTGCCTGTTGATGGCGCGGCTCGAAGAGAGTCCCGATGGCGACTATGCCGCGGCGCGCGACTGGCTGGACCGCGCGATGAGTGCATCGTCGGATTCTTGCTATGTCTGCGGGGCCTGCGCCTTGGAAAGCCTCGTTTGGCACGCGCTCTGTCCGCATTGCGGCGAACTCGACACACTGCGCTGGCGCCGCTCAGGGGCTGGCGGCCGGATGCTGGCGACATCGGGAGCAGGCGGGCTGGCGCCGCTGATCCTGCCGGCCAGCAATATCGCCGGAGATATGCCGGGCGGGGCAGGCGCTATGCCGAACAGCTTGGCGGCGGCGACGCAATCGGATAATAACCCGCCACAGGCTGGCATCGATATCGCCCCGATAGCTCAGCGGTAGAGCAACCGCTTCGTAAGCGGTAGGCCGTTGGTTCAAATCCGACTCGGGGCACCAGCTCGCTTAAATGACGCAGGCGTGACGCCGAGGGCATCGCGCGGTGCTGGTGCCTATGGCTTCATCACCACCTTGACACACCCGTCCTTCTTCTCCCGGAACGTCTTATAGAGTGCCGGCCCGTCTTCGAGCCGGGCCTGGTGGGTGATGATAACGGACGGATCGATCTCGCCCTGTTCGATCAGCTGCATCAGCTTCGGCAGGTAATGTTGCACGGGCGTCTGGGCCATGCGGAAGGTCAAGCCGCGATTAATAGCCGACCCCATGGGGATTTTATCGAGGAACCCGCCATAGACACCGACGATCGACACGGTGCCGAAGTTGCGGCAACAGTGAATCGCCTGCCGCAGTACATGCGGCCGATCGGTGCCCATGAAAGTGGCGACCTTGACGCGGTCGAGTATCGAATCACCGCTCGCCATGGTTTCCGCTTCGGTGCCCACTGCATCAATGCAGGCATCGGGGCCACGACCTTTCGTCAATGCCTGCAGCGCGTTGTAGATATCCTCTTTCATAAAATCGAGGGTTTCCGCACCCGCGGATTGCGCCAATGCCAGCCGCTCGGGGACCGTGTCGATCGCGATGACGCGGCCTGCCCCGAGCAGAAAGGCACTGCGGATAGCGAACTGACCAACGGGGCCACAACCCCACACCGCGATCGTGTCGCCCTGCTGAATGTTGCAATAATCGGCCGCCATGTAGCCGGTGGGGAATACGTCGGACAGGAAAAGCACCTGTTCATCAGCAAGCCCCTGCGGCACCTTGATCGGCCCGACATCAGCATAGGGGACGCGCACATATTCCGCCTGCCCGCCAGCGAAGCCGCCAAGCAGATGCGAATAGCCGAATAGTCCGGCCGGCGAATGGCCCCATAATTTTTCGGCCGTCTGTGCGTTAGGGTTGCTGCGTTCACAGCCCGAGTAAAATCCGCGCTTACAGAAAAAGCATTCACCACAGGCGATCGTGAATGGAATGACGACGCGATCACCGATCCTGAGGTTTTTCACCTCGCTGCCGAGTTCGACGATTTCGCCCATCGCCTCGTGGCCGATGACATCGCCATGTTCCATGGTGGGAATGAGGCCGCCATAGATGTGCAGATCCGAGCCGCAGATCGCAGTGGCAGTGACCTTGACGATGGCGTCGCGGAGATGCTCGATCTTGGGATCGGGAACGGTGTCGCACCGCATATCGGCCTTGCCGTGCCAGCAGAGAGCCTTCATCGCGCTTACTCCGCGGCTTTCCCAGTACCGGGCTGAGCCATACGACTGTGCATCTCCGCCAGCGTATCGGCGGGAGTGACATGCGCGATGGCCGCTTGCAGTTTGTTCTGCCAACCGGTAACGACTTGGCCTTCGCCCTTCATCATCGCATCGAAGCCCTGCTTCGCCACCATAGCGGCATCATCTTTTTCGGCAGCGCCGACTTTGGTGTCCATCATGTCGGCGCGTTCGAAGAAATCGGTCTCGGTGGCGCCGGGCATCAGACAGCTGACAGTGACACCGCTGTCCTTCAACTCGTGACGCAAGGCATAGGAAAAGGAGTCGAGAAAGGCCTTGGTCCCGTTGTACACGGCCTGATAGGTGCCAGGCATAAAGCCCGCGATCGAACCTGTGATGAGGATCTTGCCGCGGCCGCGGTCCCGCATCTCGCGGCCGACTTTCTGCAATAGGTACAAGGTGCCAACGATATTGGTGTTCACCACCCGCATCACATCGTCGAAGTTTTGATCGAGATAGGCCCGCCCTAGGCCACGACCCGCATTGGCCAGAAGGGCCTCGATCGGTCGGCCCTCCCTCTTCGCGGCCGCCAGCAACTTGTCGACACCGTCAAACGTCGCGAGATCGGCTTGTACCGGCTCCGCCTGTACACCGAGCGCGCGAATATCTTCCGCGGCGTGTTGGATTTGCGGCTCGTCGGCGACGATGATCAGATCGAAGCCATCGCAGGCACAGCATTTCGCCAGCTCGTAACCGATGCCGCTGGATGCGCCTGTCACGAGCGCAAGTGGCCGGGTATCCGTCGCCATAACCACTACCTCTCTCGATATTGAGGGCTGTTGCGAGCCGCCGAAGCGTGCCCGTGCCGACAAACAGGCAGGAACAACGGATGGCGGCACTTTCAACCGCCCTCGACTGCAACGAAGCCTGCCATTGCCTACCAGTAGAGCGTCTTTATTTGTGTATACCTGTTAATACAATCTATGTTTATAGACCGAACATAAGATAATTCTAGGAATTCGGATCGATGAGATGGTGATATTACGGAGACATGCGACCGGTTGGCGATTGCTGGCGGCTCTTTTTTAGCCTGAAACGTTTGAACCTTCGGCAATAATCTCCGTTGATCGGATAATTTACTTAAGTCAGCGAGATCATGCCCAAAACAATTCTTATTACGGGTGGGGCCGGGTTCATCGGTTCGCACTGTGCCGCGCTACTGCTGCGCGAGGGCTATGCGGTTCGCGCGCTGGATAATCTCGATGCGCAAATCCATGGTCACGAACGCCGGCCGCCGGCTTATCTCGATCGGCGAGTTGAATTGATTACGGGCGATATTCGCTCTCCTCAAACGGTGCGGCGGGCCTTGGCGGATGTCGATGCTGTCATTCACTTGGCGGCGCGCGTCGGCGTCGGCCAGAGCATGTATGAGGTCGCTGATTACACTGACGTCAATGCGCGCGGCACCGCAATCCTGTTGGAGGCGATGGTAGAACGCACCAAGGAGCGCCCGTTCAGTCGCCTCGTTGTCGCATCCAGTATGAGCGTTTATGGTGAGGGGCTGTACAGGTCGTCGGATGGCACCGTGATGTCGCTCGTGGAGCGGGACGCGGGTCGGCTGAAATCGGGTTTATGGGAGCCGATCGGTGACGACGGACAGGCTCTGCAACCTCTCGCGACGCCCGAAACCAAGACGCTCTCCATGGGATCGGTGTACGCCCTGTCGAAGTACGACCAGGAACGGTTGTGTCTTCTGGTCGGCGGTGCTTATGACATCCCGACCGTTGCGTTGCGGTTCTTTAACGTCTACGGACCCAACCAGGCGCTGTCCAATCCCTATACCGGCGTGTTGGCGATATTCGGGGCGCGCCTGCTCAACGAACGGCCGCCGCTTATTTTTGAAGACGGCGAGCAGAGCCGCGATTTCGTCTATGTCAGCGACATCGCCGAAGCCTGTCGCCTAAGCCTCACCGCCGATGCCGCGGTGGGCCGGGCCCTCAACATTGGCAGCGGCCGCCGAGTGACAATCAAGCAGGTGGCCCGGGCGCTTGCCGGCGCGCTCTGCGTATCGATCGAGCCCGAGATAATCGGCGAATGCCGCATGGGCGATGTGCGGCATTGCTTCCCCGACATTTCCGAAGCGCGTGCCGCCCTTGGCTACCAGCCGCAAGTGTCGTTCGATGAGGGCATCGGCAAACTGGTCGATTGGCTCGACGGCCGGGTCGCGATCGATCGTGTCAGCGAGGCGCTTGCTGCGTTGTCTTCGCGCGGTTTGACCGTATGAGCCGGCAGTCCTCCCGCTCCGATCATCGCGTTCTTATCACCGGTGGGGCAGGGTTCATCGGCACCAACCTTGCCGACCGCTTGCTGTCGCTTGGGCGCGGGGTGCGGGTCTACGACAGTCTTGTGCGGCGCGGAACCGAGCGGAATTTGCAATGGCTGAAGGCGCGGTACGGCAATCGCCTCGATGTGGTCTGTGCGGATATTCGCGACGCCGCGGCGGTGCGGCAGGCGGTTACGGATGTCGGCATCGTCTTTCACTTCGCCGCGCAGGTGGCGGTGACAACCAGCCTGGAGGCGCCGCGCGACGATTTCTCGGTCAATGCAGCCGGCACGCTGAACCTGCTCGAGGCGTTGCGCGACGCCGGCAGCGGAGCCGGGCTGATCTTCACCTCCACCAATAAGGTGTATGGCGCGCTCGACGATGTGGTGCTGAGCGCATCCGACACCCGTTATATGCCAGCTGCTGAACTGGCACGCAGCGGGATCGATGAACGGCGCCCCTTATCGTTTCACAGCCCCTATGGCTGCTCCAAGGGAGCGGCCGATCAGTACGTGCTTGATTACGCCCGCAGCTTCGGACTGCCCAATGCCGTGTTCCGGATGAGCTGCATCTATGGCCCCCACCAGCATGGCACCGAAGATCAAGGGTGGGTGGCGCATTTCCTGATCCGCGCGATCGAGGGCCGCATGATATCGATTTACGGCGATGGCGGCCAGGTGCGCGACCTGCTTTATGTGGATGATCTTGTTGCGGCGCTGCTTCGCGCTGAGGAATGCCTGCCAGAGATTGCCGGCGAGGCCTTCAATATCGGCGGTGGCGTGTGCAACACGACAAGCCTCAACGAACTGCTCGACCGCATCGGGGATCTGCGCGGCGCGACACCGCATACGGCCTATGGCGAATGGCGGGTCGGGGATCAGCGCTGGTATGTCTCGGACAACGGCAAGTTTGCCCGCATGACCGGTTGGAAGCCCGATGTGACGGTCGCGGATGGCATCGCCCGCCTGCACGATTGGCTGGTTGATCGGCACCGAAGCGCATCGACGTTGCAGGCGGCGGCCGAATGAGGGTAGCGCTGGTTAACCCCAACTGGGATTTTAGCGGCAGTATCTACTTCGGCTGTCACGAGCCGCATTTGCCGCTGGAATTCGGCTATGCTGCCGCGTTGCTGACGCAAGCCGGGCATGAAGCGGCGATCATCGACGCGCATGCCGAACGGCTGGAGCTGGGGATGCTGCAGCGGCGGGTCGCGGCCGTAACACCCGACATGCTGGTTGTCACGACTGCGCCGAGCTACCTGTTCTGGCGCTGTGCTCCGCCGGAATTGCGCGTGCCGCAGATGACGCTGGCCGCTCTTTCAGACGTTCCGGCCACTCGGATTGCGGTTGGGCCGCATGGTTCAACGACACCGCGCGCAGCCTTGTCGAAGCTGGCGGTCGATGTGGTGGTGCTCGGCGAATGCGAGGACGTTCTGGTGCGCCTCGCCGACACCTCAAGCGAGAAGTGGGGCGGCATTTCCGGGATTTGCTATCGTCGCGCGGGCGAAATTACCGTGCAGGGCGGGACGCAAGCGGCGGAAGTCGCGCGTCTCCCCGCTTTGCGCTGGCCCTCGACAGTGCTGCGACATCATACCCATCACCACCATCGTTTCGACCAGGCGGCGACTGTGCCTGGCGCCGAGATGGAGACATCGCGCGGCTGCCCCTATCACTGCAGCTTCTGCGCGAAGGAGAATTTTCGCGACCGTTATCGCCGGCGGCCGCTCGCCACCATTCTGGACGAACTCGACGGACTGATCGCCGCCGGTGTCGGCTATGTCTATTTCATCGACGAGATTTTCCTGCCATGGCGGGAATTGCTCGAAGAGGTAGAGAGACGGCCGATGCAGTTCGGCATTCAGACGCGCATCGATTTGTGGCGCAACGACATGCTCGATCTGCTTGGCGCCGCCGGCTGTGTATCGATCGAGGCGGGTGTCGAGAGCCTGTCGCCGGAAGGCCGCGACTGGCTCGACAAGGATTGCCGCGTCTCTACCGATGACCTGACACGGCGTTTGATCCACGCGCGGCGGTCGGTGCCGTTTGTGCAGGCCAATCTGATTGCCAGCGGTGCCGATGATCCGGCGCTGGTCAAACGCTGGCGCGATGAACTTCAGGCGCATGGCGTGTGGGCGAACGAGCCGGTGCCGCTATTCCCGTACCCCGGTTCGCCCGATTACCGCCGGCTGTGGGGCGAGCCGGACGACGATGCCTGGGAACGCGCCGTCGACCACTATCTCGAACGGCACGACGTGTTCAGCGACATCCAGGAAACACGGCCGCGGCCCCTGCGCGAATTGGAGCACCAACTCGGGACCGGGTTCCCGTGATGCATCTGAGGCCAACGGTGCTGATGACTGCTGACGCGGTCGGCGGCGTCTGGTCTTACGCACTGGACCTTTGTTCAGCGCTGGCGGGGGTTCGGTTTATCGTCGCAACTTTGGGGCCTCAGCCCGGGACGACGCAGCGTGCGGCTGTTGCTCGGCTTGCCAACGTGTCACTGATCGAGAGCGATCTCAGGCTCGAATGGATGGCCGGGGGTCAGGGCGACGTCGCCGCCAGCCGCGATTGGCTGATGTCGCTGGCGCGGCAGCATGACGTCGATCTGATTCACGTCAACGGCTATGCCCAGGTGCCACTCGCCGGCATGTTGCCGACGATCGCCGTGGCGCATTCCGATGTGCTGTCGTGGTGGAATGCGGTGTATGGTGAAGCGGCGCCTGATGACTGGAACGATTACCGGTGCGCCGTCACAGCAGGCTTGCGTCGCGCCAGCCGTGTGGTCGCATTGACTGCTGCCGGCTGTGACGACCTGCAGCGGCACTACGGCTTTCCTCGCCAGCGAGTAACCGTCATTCCGAACGGCATCGTTGATGCCGTGAGCCCGGTGCTGGTCAAACGGTCCGTGGTGTTCGCCGCGGGCCGAGTGTGGGACGCGGCGAAGAACCTGCGACTGCTCGACGAGATCGCGCCGGATCTACCCTGGCCGGTTGAGATCGCTGGAGACACCATGCATCCCGAACATGGCCTGGCGGTACTCAATCGGGCGCAGGCGCTTGGATCGCTCGATCGCGCGATGCTGCGCCGACGCCTTGCGTCCGCGGCGATCTACGCGGCGCCGGCCCGTTATGAGCCGTTTGGGCTCGGGATTTTAGAGGCAGCTTCGGCCGGATGCGCGCTGTTGCTCAGTGATATTCCGTCATTAAGGGAGAACTGGGACGGTGCCGCAATTCTGTTGCCGCCGGACGAACCGCGCCGATGGCGAGAGGCCATCCGGCGGCTGATCGATAACGATGCCGAACGGGACCGGCTGCAACGGGCGGCACGAACGCGCGCGCGGCACTTTCCCCTGGCGCTCATGGCCGCGCGCTATCGAACCCTCTACCAGGAGCTGATTGGCGCGGCTGTAAGCTACGAGGGCGTGGCATAATGGCGACGGTCGCGCTGTTCTGTCACTCGCTGCGCTCGGATTGGAACCACGGCAACGCGCATTTTTTGCGAGGCGTTGTTGGGGAATTGCAGCATCGCGGCTATCTGGTGCGAGCGTTCGAGCCGGAGAATGGCTGGAGCGCGCAAAATCTGGCAGCCGACGGCGGCCGCGCCGCGCTGGATGCGTGGCGGCGTGTCTACCCGCATCTGCCGGTCACGGTCTACGACCCCGGCGGTTTTGATGTCGAACGCGCGCTGGATGGCATCGACCTCGTATTGGTGCATGAATGGACGGACCCGGTCGTGGTCACCCAGGTAGCCGCGTTGCGGCGAACTGGCGGTAACTTCCTACTGCTGTTCCACGATACGCATCACCGCATGGTCAGCGCGCCCGACGAAATGGCGCGACTGGATCTCGACGGTTTTGATGGGGTGTTGGCGTTTGGCGAGACGCTTCGCGAAGCCTATCGCCGCCGGGGCTGGGGGCAGCAGGTGTTTACCTGGCACGAAGCGGCCGACCTGCGTGTGTTCGGGCCGCGGCTTGACCAGGTTCCCGAGCGCGATCTCGTGTGGATCGGCAATTGGGCCGACGATGAGCGTGCCGCGGAATTACGCGAATTCCTCATTGAGCCGATCGCCGCCCTCGGCCTGTCGGCGCGTATCCACGGCGTGCGCTACCCGGCCGCGGCCCGCGCCGCGCTCGCCGAATCAGGGATCGCCTATACCGGGTATCTCCCGAATTTCGCGGTGCCGGAGGCCTTCGCCGCCGCCCGCATGACGCTGCACGTACCGCGCCGTCCCTATGCCCGCATGCTGCCTGGAATTCCAACAATTCGCATGTTCGAGGCGCTGGCCTGCGGCATCCCGCTGGTGTCGGCACCGTGGCACGATTGCGAAAATCTTTTCACCGCGGGCGAAGACTATCTGGTGGCACGCAATGGCGACGAGATGCGCCGGCTGCTCGCGGGTTTGTGCCGCGATCCGGCGCAACGCGCCGAACTTGCGGCACGCGGACAGGCCGTTATCGCCGCTCGCCATAGCTGCGCCAATCGGGTCGATGAACTGCTGGGGATCTGCGCCGCTCTCGGTCGCGATATCCGGGAGGCGAAAACGATGGCCCTGACATGACGCCCCTGAATGTCGCCTTTTTCGGTTCAAGCCTGGTGTCCGCGTATTGGAACGGTGCGGCGACTTATTATCGCGGTGTGTTGCAGGCGCTCGCGGCGAGCGGGCACCGCATCACCTTTTATGAACCCGACGCGTATGACCGGCAAAAGCATCGCGACATCCCCGATCCGGACTGGGCCCGCGTGGTGGTCTATCCAGTGACGGACGAGACCGGCGTCCAACGGGCGCTGGACGAAGCCCGGGGCGCCGATCTGATCGTTAAGGCAAGTGGTGTCGGTGCGTTCGACGCGTTGCTGGAAGCAAACGTGCCAGCGATTAAGCGGCTCAATGCGATCGCGGCGTTCTGGGATGTCGACGCGCCTGCGACGCTTGATCGGTTGGCGGCCGATCCTGACGACCCGTTGCGCGCGCTGATCCCCGCCTACGACGTAATCCTGACCTATGGCGGTGGACCGCCGGTTATCGACGCTTACCGGCGGCTGGGCGCGCGGGAATGCGTGCCGATCTACAACGGACTGGACCCGGCGACACACCATCCAGCGGCGCCGGAGCCGCGCTTCGTGTGCGATCTCGGTCTGGTCGCCAACCGGCTGCCCGATCGCGAGCGGCGGATCGACGAATTCTTTATGCATGTGGCGGCCGACTTGCCGGCAAAGCGGTTTCTGCTTGGCGGCAGCGGCTGGGGCGACAAGGCGATGCCCGGCAATATGAGCTATGTCGGGCACATCTATACGCGCGACCACAACGCGTTCAACGCGTCGGCGCGGGCGGTATTGAATGTGAGCCGCGACAGTATGGCGGCGTACGGCTTCAGCCCGGCGACCCGGGTGTTCGAGGCGGCGGGCGCCGGTGCCTGCATCATCACCGACGCGTGGGACGGCATAGCGGGGTTTTTTGAGCCGGACGCCGAAATTCTGGTGGCGGAGAGTGGACCGGCGGTAGCGGAAATACTGGCGCGGCTGACGCCGGAGGACGCCCGCCGCATCGGTGACGCGGCCAGGGCGCGGGCGCGGGCGCAACATACCTATGTTCAGCGGGTAGCGCTCCTGCAGCAGGTGCTCGAAGGGATTGCCCGATGAACGGGGGCAGCCTGCCGGCGGCGCGGAGGCTGCGCATTGTCATCCTTGGGTTGTCGATCACCTCGTCGTGGGGCAATGGTCACGCCACCACCTACCGAGGTTTGGTGAACGCGCTGGCGCGGCGCGGTCACGATGTGGTGTTTCTTGAACGTGACCAATCCTGGTATCGCGACAATCGTGACCTGCCACATCCGCCCTACGGCGAGACGGTGCTGTACGGCAGCGTCGACGAGTTGCAGCAACGCTGGCGCGAGCAGGTGTACGCCGCGGACCTGGTAATCGTTGGGTCGTATGTACCTGACGGCATAGCCGTTTGTGCTTGGGTGCAGCAAACTGCGGGCGGCATCACCGCGTTCTACGATATCGACACGCCAGTGACACTCTCGGCCCTCCAAACCGGTACCTGCCAGTACCTCGCCGCGGAGCAGATAGCCGGGTTTGATCTCTACTTATCGTTCACCGGCGGACCGCTGCTGCGGGACATTGAGGACAACCTAGGGTCGCCGGCAGCACGGCCGCTATACTGCGCAGTCGATCCACAGATCCATATGCCGCAGACCCTGTCGCATGAATGGGATCTCGGCTATCTCGGCACCTACAGCACCGACCGCCAGCCAACGCTGGATCGTCTTCTGTGTGAGCCGGCGCGCGCCTGGTCAGGCGGGAAATTCGTGGTGGCGGGACCGCTTTATCCGGCCGATCTGATATGGCCCGAGAACGTAAGGCGCGTCGAGCATCTGGAGCCGGCGCAACACTCGCGATTTTTTGCGCAGCAACGTTTTACGCTGAATGTGACCCGCGCCGACATGATCCGTTGCGGCTACTCCCCCAGTGTGCGCCTTTTCGAGGCGGCGGCCAGCGGCGTGCCAATTATCAGCGATTGGTGGGACGGTCTCGACACGTTTTTTGAGCCGGACCGCGAGATATTGATCGCCCGTGATACGGATGAGGCGCTGCGCTATCTGCGCGACATTGGCGAAGCGGCGCGCCAGGATATTGCGCAAACGGCGCGTGTGCGGGTACTTGCCCACCATACCGCGACGCACCGAGCCGTTGCCCTGGAATCGTATGTCGAGGAGGTGAGCGATCGCGCCGTATCGAGGGGCTCGCCGGCGCATGGCGATGCCATTAGGGAAATTGAAGCGACCAGGTAGCCAGCGATGACACAACACACGGTAGAGCGTATTCGCCGAGAGGCGGAAGCTCTCGGACCCTGGTTTCACAACATCGATCTGGACGGCGTCGCGACGGCGCCCGAGCATTTCCTCGGCGATTATCCGGCAGTGAAGTGGCGCCGTTTTGCACACGCGCTGCCTGCGGATTTGCGTGGCAAGACGGTGCTCGATATCGGCTGCAATGGCGGCTTTTACTCGATCGAGATGAAGCGCCGCGGCGCGGCTCATGTATTGGCCATCGATGTTGACGAGGCCTACCTGCGCCAGGCCCGTTTTGCCGCCCAGGTTCTTGGCGCCGAGATCGAATTCGCGCAATTATCGGTTTATGACGTCGGGGCGCTGTGCGAGCGCTTTGATGTCGTGCTTTTTCTGGGGGTATTGTATCATCTGCGTCACCCGCTTCTCGCCTTGGACCTGATCCGCGACCACGTCGTGCGTGATCTGTTTGTCTGCCAATCAATGCAGCGCGGTGATCCCGTCGAGGTGCGGATAGCGGAGGATTACCCGTTTTCCGAGACGACATTATTCGAGCAGCCGGGCTTCCCGCGAATGGCGTTTGTCGAACATCGCTATGCTGGTGACGGCACAAATTGGTGGGTGCCGAACCGCGCCTGCACCGCGGCGATGTTGCGCAGCGCCGGATTTGTAATCGTCGACAATCCCGAGGAGGAGGTGTTCGTCTGCAGGCTTGGCGACGCGCCTTCCGATCGAGCCGTGTACCCGATGCCGCCGGCGGCATCCCGCAGCGGAGCGGCGCGATGATCGAAGCGGTCATGCTGTGGAACGAGCCGAATAACAAATCCCATTGGGATTTGGAGCTCGATCCGGACTGGTCGAAATTCGCCCGCATGACCCGGCTTGCCGGTGAAGCCATCGGCAGCGCGGCGCCCGGGCTGCCGCGGGTACTCGGTGGCGCCTCGCCGATCGACCCTGGCTTCATCAGCAATCTGGCCGCACAGGGGCTGTTCGAACACCTCGATATAGTGGCCGTGCACGGTTTTCCACTCGATTGGAACTTATGGTCGCTCCACGATTGGCCGGCCAAGCTGGCCGAGATTGCCGCGGTGACGCAATTGCCGATCTGGGTGTCGGAATGCGGTGCGTCGAGTTTCGGCGCCGAGGAAGTGCAGGAATTTGGATTGCGCCGCACCGCCGAACTGCTGATCGGCAGGGCGCCGCGAATTCACTGGTACAGCCTGTTCGATCTGCCGCAGACCTGGCCGGCGACGACTCGCCACAAGGAAGCCGAAGGGTCGTCGTATTATCGTCACTTCCATATGGGTTTGATACGCGAAGACGGCACGCCAAAACTCGCGGCTCGCAGCTTTGCCGAACTCGCACCGTCACTCGGCATCTGTCAGTGGTTCCACTTTGAGGATCCTCGACTCGAAGCCGGTGTCGATTGGCTGAAACAGCTCGGCGTCAGGCATTTGCGCACCGGGATCAGCTGGGCCGACAGCTTTCGCCCGGATGCCACGGCGTGGTTCGATCGGCAGATGCGCGCGCTGGAGCCGTTTGAGGTGACACTGACGTTCTGCTTCACCCCGGAGCATCGCGGCCTTGCGCCACACCACACCAGTCCCCCTCTCGTCGATGACGAATTCGCCGAGTTCTGCCTGCGGATGATTCGCCGCTACTATTAAGACAGGCTCAGCGGCCTCGGTACGGGTTGTGCCTTATGATAAAGCAGTCTCGAGCAGAGCGAGACCGCGTCGCCATCGGCTCTTCGCGATGACAGCGAGTGTCAGGCGGCGCCGCGGATAAAGGCTTCGGTGCGGTCGCGCGCTTCATGATCGGTAAATTGCTCCGGCGGGCTTTTCATGAAGTAGCTCGAGGGACCATAGAGCGCGCCGCCGATGCCGCGATCAAGCGCAAGCTTGGCGCAACGGATCGCATCGATCACCACGCCTGCGGAGTTGGGGGAATCCCAGACCTCCAGCTTCAGCTCGCAGTTCAGCGGCAGATTGCCGAAAGTCGTCCCCTCGATGCGGATGTAGCACCACTTACGATCCGTCAGCCACGGCACATAATCGCTCGGACCGACATGGGCTTCGTCATCGGAGAGGGGATGGTCGATCTGACTGACCACAGCATCGGTTTTCGATCTCTTCTTCGACTCCAGACGGTCGCGTTCGAGCATGTTCTGGAAGTCGCTATTGCCGCCGAAATTCAGCTGATAGGTGCGGTCGATACGCACGCCTCGCTCACGGAACAGATTGGCCAGTACACGATGCACGATCGTGGCGCCGACCTGGCTTTTGACATCGTCGCCGATCAGCGGCAGGTTCCTCTCGCGAAAGCGCTCGCGCCACTGCGCATCCTTGGCAATGAAGACGGGAATGCAGTTGACGAAGGCGCAGCCCGCCGCCAGCGCCTGTTCGGCATACCAGCGCGATGCTGTTTCAGAACCGACGGGAAGATACGACACAAGAACCTCGGCGCCAGTCCTGCGCAGTGTCGCGGCGACGTCGTCGACCGGGCCCGGTGCTTCGATGACGATTTCACGCAGGTACCGGCCGATGCCGTCATAGGTCGGGCCCCGCCGCACCTCGATGCCCGTGGCGCGGACCGTGGCGAAACGGTCGGTGTTGTTAGGCGGGGCGGCCAGCGCCTCGCACAGGTCACGACCAACTTTCCCCTGAGCAATGTCGAAAGCTGCAACAAACTCAATGTCACCGACGCGATAATCGCCGATAGCAAGGTGCATGATGCCAGGAACCGGACCGGTTGCAGTGATGTCACGATAGAATTCTACACCCTGCACCAGCGACGACGCGCAGTTGCCGACACCGACCAGCGCGACTCGTATTTTCGCCAATTATCCCTCCGCCGCGCATCGCGCCGTCGCCCGACAGCCAACGGCGCGATGCGGCGAAGGTTCAACATTCCTATTTTCAAGTTCTGGCGTTAAGATCCTGTTTAACTTATGTTTTAAACCGTACAGCAGCCCGACTGTCACAAAAATTAATCAGCGACGCGGAGAGCGATCTTTCCCGTCGCTGCGTTCACCAGCTTGTTGAACAGGCTCTTCTCGCCGTCAGCGCGGGTATCTGGTGCGAGAGAGCCAAACCGAGCTTCGTCGGAACCCCATGCAATGCTACGGAACTGGCGGTTCAACAAACCGGCGGCGACGCCTGGTCCGGCTGCGCGCGGTGCGTTAGCTGCGTCAGCGCCGCGATCACCTGGTCGATCAGACAAGGCCAATCGCCTGGCTTCTGCTGGCGGAACAGGCGCATCGTCGGATACCACGGCGTGTCGCGGCGGTGACGCATCCAACGCCAATCCGCGTCCGCATCGAGCAGTGTCCACACTGGCTGGCCCAAGGCACCGGCGAGATGGGCGACCATCGTGTCGATCGTAATCACCAGGTCAAGGCTGGCAATCAGTGCCGCCGTTTCCTCGATCGTTGGGTTGTCTGGCAAGGTGTCGCGGCAGGCATGGAGCAACTCGGTGGCGCCCGGGTCGGCGGGGTCCGACCCAAGCTGCAACGCGATGAGATCGATCGGCAGAGCTGTCAGGGGCAGCAGCAACGCGGGTGGCAACGACCGTTCGCCTCGCCATTTGCCGCCGGCCCAGACAAGGCCGACGCGCAATCGGCTGTCAGCGCCGCGTGGCTGCAAGCGGGGCGCGTACAGGTATGGAAAGGGGCCGGGCAAATCCTCTGGACTCAGCCGCAACGCGTGCGGCAACTCCATCAACTCGATTGCCACCTCGCAGGACGGCAGCGGGCCACCCAACGGCAGCATCGGCACCTGTGGAAAAGCCGCGCGCAAGAGCGGCAGCAATGCAGACTGTACCTCGATGACGACATCGCTGGCGATGGCGAGGAGGAGTGGCGCAAAGCGGATGAATTGAACCGTATCGCCAAGGCCGTGATAGGACGATGCCCGCACCCGCCGCCCGATTAACGGTGTGCCGTCCCACAGCCAGCGCTGATGATACGGCAGGTGGGAGCAGATTTGACCAGCGCGCTGGCGCAACACCGCATCGCTGATCCGCCACGCACGCTCGAACGCACCATCGAGCATGGCCTCCCTCCAAGGGTCAGGCATAGCCGGGGACCATCTCGGCGCGAAGCACCGACACCCGCAGCAGACAGCTCGCAACTAAGTCGATAGCGAGGTCGTGGGGCGCCGCGCCGGCCTTAGGGGCAGCTTTTGGCGTCGGCTGCCGCGTCGACAAAATCGTCGTGCGCATCGTCGAGCGCCTGCATCTCGTCGGCGCAATCGGCCCCCTTTACCGCCGCCCCGAGGCACTTCTCGTAACTGTGCAGCGCCTCCATGACCTTGGAGACGGCTGCCGTGCGGTGGTTGGTCAGGTTGCCGCAATCCGCTTTGTCAACATCAGGAGCGGCGGCGAGAGCCAGGGCGACAAGGCCCGCGGTAATGGTATACAAGGGGCCTCCAGTCGGTTGCCAAAAAAGAGCATGCGGTTGACGCTCGGCTCGGGCTTCCGATATAAGCCCGCTCCTCCTGTTTCCTACGAGCAACGATGCCGCATCATCCATCCGCCGAAAAACGGCTCCGTCAGACCGAAACACGCACCGCGATCAACCGCGCCCGTATGAGCCGAGTTCGCACTTTCGTCAAGAAAGTGGAAACGGCGATTGCCTCAGGCGACAAGACGGTTGCGCAGACGGCGCTGCGCGAAGCGCAGCCCGAGCTGCATCGCGCGACAACCAAGGGTGTCATGCACCGGAACACGGTGGCCCGCAAATTGTCCCGGCTCGCTGCGCGTATCAACGCGCTGTAGCCACCAGACGCGGGGAACCCGGGGCTTCGGGCCGTTCCGGCAGGCAGACCGAAGCGGGCTGCCGTCCTCGACCCATTACCGAAGCGCAACGATCGCGGCGGCCATATTTGTGGCCGCTGCCTCACGTTTCGGGGCCCTTGAGCAGGGGCGTGGCCCTCTTGGCCAGCCGTCAAACTACCCAGTGTTCCAAACTGTCACCAGGAAACTAAGCGCTTAGCGAATTCATACCGTTATCGCTAGCTCCGCCTCCTGCCCTTTGCAGCCTTCCGCTACTCCAAACCGACCTCGCCCCCCGAGATCGTGCCGGCGAGCTGTGGCTTCAACCTTGACCGGGGAGATAAGAGACTAGAGCGCGTCCGTTTTGCCGGCGCCGTCGAGTATCTCCTTGATCTGCGTCACCGAAAGCAGCCGACCCACTCCCGGCGGGCGGAGCGGCTCGAAAACGGCCAGCATTTTTCGTTGAGCTTGGAGCGACGGCCCCTCCGAAGTCAGGGGCCGCCGTCTGAACCTGGTGAACGTGCGTCCCATATGTTCGGCAATGAAGCGGATGGTTTCTGTGTAATCGGTTCCCTCGCGACCATCAAATCCCGTAAATCTAACATTAATCCCGAGATGCGCCTTATCTGAGGTTGAGAGCCGCTCGTATGACCTTTCGAGGAAACTCCACATCTGCATGATTTTGATGATGTCGACAGCATCGGCCCTACTGGTTTGAGGTGTGTTCAGCAACTCGCCGTAGCGCAGGTCCAAGGCCCATGCATTGCCGTCATGGATGGCTAACTTCACAAATTTAGGGTCAATTTTTCGTCTGATATTCAACTTTTCGTGTATATCGGAAAGCATGATAAGGATAAGTGCCTCCGCTGCTGTCAGCTCCATCAATTCTCCTCCGACCGCCAGCGCTCAAGGCATCTTTCAACCCCGCTGCCGGTTTATCGTTTGCGTTCTCCGGCATTGTTTTTAAGCGCGGTTCGCAGCGGGGACAACCGGCATGATGGCCGGGCTTCGACGGATGGCGGCTCTGCGCAGCGGGTAGCGTGCCCGACGGCACGCGCAACTATGAACCGCTTCAACCGCTCCGCGAGTAAATATCCGAATTGGCCCGAGTAGATATGAAAGCTACAAACTACGCATCATCCGGCCGCTCACGGGTGGACAAAAAAAAGAAGGCGTGGCCGCCGGGAAGCGACCACGCCCGCATCGTTGTGAGTTTATTGATTGTAGAAGGCGGGGCCTGCTCCGGCTGGGCTGGAATGAACATTGTAGGGTGCTGGGCCGACGGTGGTGTTGTTCTTGTGCGTCGCGCCGCCCGCGACGGCCCTCACCTCCTCCACCGATAGTATGACGGGTTGCACCCGTTGCTCGGTTTCACCGCCAGACCGTTTCATCAATGCGAGCATTTGCTGCTCTCCTATCGCTGCGTTGCTCACCTCATCATGATAGCGCCGCGGTCAATGTGGCGGATGTAATGGAGCTCACAACGGCGAACCGAATGCACGCGCTGAGCTCGCCGCCCGATGCCCCTACGGCATCGCCCGCAGTGACAGCGGTCAATGCCGATCGCAGCGCCATCCAAGGCTTGATTTTTGACGAGGTTGATTTACGTTGTTCCCGAGATGTTCTTACGGGGGTGATCGATGGGAGCCTCCTGGCGGACAGGCGCAACCGTAACGCGATGAACCACCTGATATCGACCTGATAGATCAGGTGGCCAACCTGACGCGGATCAACTGGAGGTTGGATTGGGCAGGCCGTGGCCGCTCTTGCCGTGGCGGTAGCGCCAGCGGATGATGGAGCACGCGAAGAAAGTGACGGGCGAGGCGATGCGGATCGGGTTTGTCGGCACCGGGACGATGGGGGCGCCGATCGCCGGCCGGCTGCGGTCGGCGGGGCACCGGTTGACGGTGTATGACGTGCGGCACGAGGCGATGAGCGGGCTGGCCGGTCAGGGCGCGACCATCGCGGAAAGTCCGCTTGAAGCCGCGTATGGCGCCGAGGTGGTCTTCACCTCATTGCCAGGCCCGCGCGAAGTCGAGGCAGCCGCGCTTGATCCCCAGCGCGGGGTTCTGGCCGGGTTGCGCGCGGGTTGCACCTATATCGATCTGACGACCAATTCTCCGGCCAGCGCGCGGCTCATCGCGGCGGCGGCTCGGAAACGCAGCATCGGGTTTCTCGACGCGCCGGTCAGCGGCCGCCCGCCCGAGATGACAGTGATGGTCGGCGGCGAGGCGTCGCATCTGGCGCAGTGCCGTTCGCTGTTTGAGGTTATCGCCGCTGATGTATTTCACGTCGGGCCGAGCGGGGCCGGCTCCGCCGCCAAGCTGATCACGCAGTATCTTGGTTACACCAATCTTATCGCCGCGATGGAGGGCATGCTGATAGCCGCCAAGGCGGGCATCGACCTCGGCGTATTGGCGCAGATCGTGCCGCTCAGCGCCGGTCAGAGCCGTACCTTTGCCAACATCCCGCGTGGCGTGTTCGATCGCAGCTTTACCGCCGGCGGAACGCTCGACATCGTCGCCAAGGACATCGAACTGGCCTGCCAGCTGGCGCGCGATCTTGGCGCCCCGGCGACTCTCGGGACGCTCGCCGCGGATTTCTACAGGCGGGCGCAGGCGCAGGGCTGGGGCGGCGAGGGGTTTCCCGTGGTCGCCCGCATCCTCGAGGCGATGGCCGGGGTGGAGCTGCGCCATGACTGACCGCGACGCACAAATCTCCCGTTTGCTGCTGGTGCAGGAGATCGGCGAATTCCTCTATCGCGAGGCCGAACTGCTCGACGAGCGGCGCTATGACGAGTGGTTGGCGATGCTCGCTGACGATATCAGGTATTGGATGCCGATGCGGCGCAACGTCAAATACGGCGAGACCGAGCGCGAATTCACCCGCGACACGATCGATGTGAACTGGTTCGACGAAGGCAAGGAAACACTGACCCGCCGCGTGCGGCAGATCGAAACCGGCATTCACTGGGCCGAGGAGCCGGTATCGCGCATCTCACATTTCGTCTCGAATGTTCAGTTCGTCGAGGCGACTCCAACGATCGCGGAGGCGCGCGAGGTCACGGTGCGCTGCCGCTTTCTGATCTACCGCAACCGCGTCGAAACCGAGACCGATTTCATGGTCGGCAAGCGCGAGGATGTATTGCGCCGCGCCGGCGACACCTGGCAGATCGCCCGCCGCAAGATCGTGCTCGACCAGAATGTCTTGCTGAGCAAGAACCTGTCGTTTTTCTTTTAACGTGGCGAAGCCACAACAGATTCAGGTAACGCGAAGAACGCAAAGGAGACACGAAGTTCGCAAAGGTTTCGGTGCCATCGCGTACTTTGCGTGTCCTTTGCGACCTCTGCGTTAACTATTTGTGCTTCGTACGAAGAATTGGGAGGGCGTCATGGGATACCGCCGGGGGCTGGTCGATCTGGCAGCGGGCCAGGTCAGTCGCGAAATCTTCGTCAACCCCGACATCTATGCCGAGGAGCAGGAGCGGGTCTTTGCCCGCGCCTGGCTGTTTGTCGGCCACGACAGCCAGATCCCCAACCCCGGCGATTACTTCGTCTCCGGCATGGGCGAGGAGTCGGTCATCCTGTGCCGCGACCGCGCCAGTGAAATCCATGTCTTTCTGAATTCGTGCCGGCACCGCGGCATGAAGGTGTGCCGCTACGACGAGGGCAACACCTCGGTCTTTACCTGCCCGTATCACGGCTGGAGCTTTGCCACCGACGGGCGGCTGGTCGGCGTGCCGCATTTCCGCGAGGCCTATCATTCGCAGCTCGACCGCTCGCAATGGGGCCTCGTCGAGGTGGCGCAATTGTGCAACTACAAGGGCTCGATCTGGGCCACCTGGGATAAGTCCGCGCCGTCCTTCGAGGAATATCTCGGCGATTTCACCCGCTATCTGGATCTGCAGCTCGATGGCTGGGACGGACGCGAGGGGCAGGCGGAATTGCTCGGCGGGGTCCAGAAATGGCGGGTGCCGTGCAACTGGAAATTCCCGGCGGAGAATTTCAGCGGCGACACCTACCACAATATCAGCCACCGTTCGGTCGATCTGGTTGGCATCGGCCCCTCGGGCAGCGGCCGCCGCGACATGGGCGAACGCAATGTCAGCCGCAAACTGCACGTCTGCATCCCCGATCGCGGCCACCAGACCATCCACTATGTGCTGCCGAAAGGCGAAATGCCGCCGCCCGCCTATCAGAACGCGCCGGTCGTCGCCGAATACTTCCGGCATTGCGAGGCGGAAAAGCAGAAGAACCTTGGGGACCTGGCGCGGCTGGTCGGCTCGCCGGGTGAGATTTTCCCCAACACCGCGCTGTTGTCGCGGCAGCCGCGGACCATGGCGATCTGGCACCCGCGCGGCCCCAACGAAGTCGAGTGCTGGCGGTTTTTCTATGTCGATCGCGACGCGCCGCAAGAGGTGAAGAATTTCCTGCGCGATTACTACATCCGCTACTCAGGCCCAGCCGGCATGACCGAGCAGGACGACATGGAAAACTGGAACTACGCGCATGCCGCCAGCCGCGGCGTCATCGCCCGCCGCTACCCCTACAATTACCAGCAGGGCATCGGCACCGCGGTCACCGATTACGAATATGAGGGGCTGCGCGTGCCCGGCGAGGTCATCGACATCACCGACATCCAATCGAGCGAACAGCCAGCGCGCAATTTCTACCGCCGCTGGGCCGAATTCATGGAAGCCGGCGATTGGGACCAGCTCGCCACCTGGCGCCACCGCCCGCGTGCCGCGGCGGCCGAGTGACGGCGGTAGCCGCGTGAGCGACCCGATCAACATTCGCACCCTGCCGCCCGGCACGCAGGTGAGGCTGGCCGACGGCTCGGTCGCCGAGGTGGTATCGAACCCGGCCGACGGCGCCTGGCTCTTCGCCCGCTACATCACCGCCACCGACCCTGCCCTGGTCGGGCAGGAAGAGATGGTGTTCGCGCAAGACGTCGTCGCGGTGCGGTAGCCTAGGCGGCACTGCCCGCATATGGGTGGGTTGCGATCCAGTGGCAGGCGATGTCGATGCGGCGGGTCAACCACACCTTGTCGTGGCCGAGAACGTAATCGAGAAAACGCTCCAAAGCGGCGGTGCGGCCGGGCCGGCCGGCGAGACGGCAATGCAACCCGATCGACATCATGCGCGGCACCTCCGCGCCTTCGCGGTAGAGGACATCGAAGCTGTCCTTGAGGTAGGTGAAGAACTGGTCACCCGAGTTGAACCCCTGCGGCGAGGCAAAGCGCATGTCGTTGCTGTCGAACGCATAGGGCACGATCAATTGCGGCTTGCCGTAGCTGTTATCCCAATAGGGCAGGTCGTCGGCATAGCAGTCGGCGTCATAGAGAAAGCCGCCTTCCTCGACCACCAGCCGGCGCGTATTGGGGCTGCCGCGCCCCTGGTACCAGCCAAGCGGCCGCGAACCGGTGAGCCGCGTGTGGATCTCGATCGCGGTCGCGATATGCGCCCGCTCGACCGACTCGGCGACATATTGATAATCGATCCAACGATAGCCGTGGGTGGCGATCTCCCAGTGGGCATCGAGCATGCCGGCGACGGCCTCCGGATTGCGCTCCAACGCCATCGCGATGGCATAGACGGTGATTGGCACGTTGCGCGAGGTGAAGGCTCGGTGCAGCCGCCAGAACCCGGCGCGGCTGCCATATTCGAACAACGACTCGATATTCATGTGCCGCATGCCCGGCACCGGCTGCGCCCCGATCAGTTCGGTCAGAAACGCCTCGGCGGCCGGGTCGCCATGGAAGATCGCGTTCTCGCCGCCCTCCTCGTAATTGATGACAAACTGCACCGCGATGCGCGCCCCGCCCGGCCAGTTCGCCTGCGGCGGCGTCTTGCCATAACCGATCAGATCGCGCGGGTAGGCCTGGGTCATCGGAAGCTCTCCAGCCAATGAAGTCGGTGCCGGGTGCTGCAAAGTGACAGCGCGGCAGTGCAAGATTGTGGCCAGCTGCGCCGAGACGCTCGCCGCTACCGGCCCATTACCGGCAACGGTGTGAGCGTCTGCACGGCAGGCGACGATAGTTGAAGCGTGATCAGGGTCAGCACAGCGATCGCCGCGAGCGCTCCGGCGAGGATGAATGCGGCATTGCGCCATTCGCGGGCGCCACTGCGACGTCTTACGGGCGGATGTACGACCGGCCTGGTCTCCGACGGAATGCCCTCCAGCGCAAGGCTGACGCCGGATAGGGCCCCGTCAAGCGACGAGCGCTGGTCCGCGAAACTGATCAGAAATCGCTCATTCGCCAGATCCAGAAACGCTCGGACACCGCGCAATCCGCTGTAGCGCCGCAGGTCGAGACTAACGCAGCGCTCGCCTGGGAAGCTTACCTCCGCGTCCCAGTCGGTATTCCAGAGGTCAAGCACGATGCGCCCGGTCGCCAGTTCGGTCACCCGCGGTGATGCCACCCAATGGGTGTTTGACCACTCGACCTGCGCCAACTCTACTCGCAGCGATCCATCGGCCGACAGGTGCACGGTGGTATGGGCCGTGTTCTCAGGCCGATGGGCTGCCGCGCGTGGTGTGTAGAATCCCCAGACGCCATTCGAGAGCTCGCCTGCCGCGAAAATGCTGCCGTTTGCCTGACCGCCCGCCTCATAGATCGAGTAGGCGTGCTGCTGCGCGGGGTAAGCGGGATGCGGGAGGAGTACCGACCCGCTGGCACGGCCCCATGGCACCGCCCAGATGTCGATGCCGTCCAGGATAAAGCCATCGCGCTCAAAGCCGATATGGCGGACGCACCACGCCGCCGGCTCAGGCGGCGCTGCGGCCTCGAGAGCAGCCGCGTCAGGCGGCTTAACAGTCGGCGCGCGCGCCAGCATTGCACCGGTGGCAAAGCCGATCGTGGCGCATGCGAGCAACGGTGCCACTGCAAAGATCGCAATGAACAACACGGCTTCGGCATCGGGCCGCTTGTCCGTGGAGGCGGATAGCAGCAACGCTCCGGCGATAGTCGCGACGGTAACCAGGCAGAGAAGCGCAAGGAATTTGCGGCCGCGGCTCCGGACTCGAAAGCCGATGAGACCGCTTGCTCCAACGACAAATACAAAGCCGCCAATATTGAACAGGAATGTGCTCATTCGGGTCGCCTGATCGTACCAGCCGATTTGCAGGATTGTCCCAGGTGGTTTTCCGTGGTGGGCGGCGTATGCTTGCGGGGCAGGAACCGGAAAACAGGTTCAGCAGTGGGAGGAACGGCATGGCGGATGGGCTCGAAGCGGGCGTGATGCGCAAGGTCATGTGGCGGCTGGTGCCGTTGCTCAGCCTTTGCTACTGCATCAATGTGCTCGACCGGTTCAATGTGTCGGTCGCGGCGCTGACCATGAACAAGGCGCTGGGGCTGTCGGCGACCACTTACGGGCTGGGCGCCGGCGCGTTCTTCTGGAGCTATACGCTGTTCCAGATGCCGGCGAACGCGGCGTTGTCGCGGGTCGGCGCGCGCCGCTGGATCACCGGCATCGCGGTGGCGTGGGGGCTGTGCTCGGCTGGGACGGCATTGGCGACCGGCGTTACGACCTTTGTCATTGCCCGTTTTATGCTCGGCGTCGCTGAGGCCGGGTTTTTCCCCGGCGTCGCGTATTTCATGACCTGCTGGTTTCCGTCGCGCTATCGCGGGCGGGCGATGGGCATATTTTACGCCTGCGGCTCATCGGCTGGCATTCTCGTCGGGCCGATCTCGGCCAATCTATTGAGCCTCGACGGCTGGCTTGGGATTGCCGGCTGGCAATGGGTATTCCTTGTCGAGGGATTGCCGACCCTATGCCTTGCCTCTCTGTGCCCGTTCGTCTTGCGCGACGGCCCAGCCGATGCGAAATGGCTGAGGCCCGACGAACGCGACTGGCTCGAGACGCGGTTGAAAAGCGAACGTGAGGCGGCGCTGGGTCGCCACTTGAAGACACTGCGCGCGATCATGAGCCCACAGCTGATATTGCTGACCGCAGTGTACCTGCTGGTCGGCTTTGGCGTGTACAGCAAGGGCTTCTTCCTGCCATTGATCCTCAAGACCTTTGGCTTTGCCGATATAACGGTCGGCTATCTGAACTCGGTGCCCGCGGCGGCCGGGGTGATCGGCATGATCATCTTCTCGCAAAGCTCGGATCGCACCGGCGAGCGCGTCTGGCACCTCGTGACGCCGCTGTTGATCGGTGGCGCCGGGATGATGCTGGCCGGAGTCGCGATCGGGATGAATGCGCCACTGACAGTCGCTGCTTTCGCGATCGCCGCCTTTGGCATCTCCGGGTCATTGCCGGTGTTCTGGAACCTGCCAACTGCCTTTCTTGGCAGCGCCGCCGCGGCCGGCGGTATCGCGTTTATCAATTCCGTCGGCAACATCTCGGGCTATGCGGCGCCGCAATTTGTCGGGTTGTTGCGCGACATGAGCGGCTCTTACCAGATGCCAATGCTGACGATGGGACTGATGGTGGCTATCGGCGGCGTCATCGTGCCGCTTGCCGCCCGCCTCCGCCCGACGGCCTCGCCATCCCCGGTCGTGCAGCGCGCCTAGCATGCTTCCTTTAAGCCCGGGAAACAAAGTTGTCGTCCCTGCGCAGGCGGTGACCCACCGTTCCGCGTGCTCCCAGTTCGCCGTTCGGCCTCGGCACCGCAGCATGCAGGCAGCGAAAGAGTGCGGCCCAATGGTGCGTCCCTGCCGTCGCAGGGACGACACTTGGGGTGCATCCTTCGGATTCCAGCAGCCTCAGGCGGAAAGCCGATCGGACGGCCCCGCTTCGAAGGACGGCTTGGCCTTCATGCCAAAATAGCAATATAATGCATATGATAATCGCAATAAATGGGAAGCCTTATGATACTGATTCCCTGACGACCGGTCGGCAATTCCCTGAGGGATCGCGCAAATTCCCTGATAAATGGTGTCTGGAATTCCCCGCTCCGGTATGGGCTCTCTCAGAAAGGCGTTTTGTACGATTGCTTATGGGAAGGTCCGGCCCTGCGCAAATTCTCAGAACAGGGAATTTGCCATCGCACCTCACGCGCCGGCTCGGTTCGGTATTCGGGCCGAGGCGATGGACCGGCGCCTAGCTCGCGCGCATAGTGACCATCCCCGTGAATTCGGAGCGTGAACGATGTCCGTGCAAGACGTGCAATTCGATCGGCCCGTCGCGTGGCCGACCAACGGG
>JAFAYW010000319.1 GCA_019240125.1 Alphaproteobacteria bacterium | reverse complement strand
AGCGTGCCGAAGCCTTCGTCAATGAACAGGCTGTCGAGCCTGGTGGCTCCGGCGGCCTTTTGCACCTGCTCGCTCAGCTGAAGGGCCAGAGCCAGCGATGCCAGGAAGGTTTCTCCTCCACTCAGCGTGTCGGCGCTCCGCAGTTGCCGCGCGTTATCGTGGTCAACGACAAAAAAGGGGAATTATGCACTTGACGTACCGCACTAACCCAGGATAGATGCGGGCGAGACGCTGGCGATCTGCCACTATGAGTCGCCGACGCGAGGGTCGCGCCGGGCGCTCCGATCCCATATCCTGGCGGACGTGGCCGCTTGGTAGGGGTGAGACGATGACCGACTTAGAGCGCGCGGCTGTACAGAACGTGCGCGAGTTTCGCGAGGCGTTGAAGGCGATCCGCGACGCGGTGGAGGAGTTGGCCCCACCGGGCTCCGTCTCGAACGATGAGTATCTAACCCCGGAGCCGATGCTAGAGGCCGAGGCGATCATCCGGGGCATCCGCGCCATCGCCGGCGTGGGGTTTATCTGAAATGCCAGAAAAGCCCGCGCCCGAGCCGCAGCCGGACGAGACCTACAGCGACGAAGAAGCCGCAAGGCGGCGCGACGCCACGATTCGCGCGATGATCGGAATGAAGCCCGCTCCGCGTTCCGGCGGTCCAAGTAGCGGACCCGATCAACCCTTTGAGCAAAAAGGGCGCCGAGCACGATCCCCGAGAAAGCCCAAACCTAACTGATTATCAGCCGTCCGCAGCCCTACAATGCGGGGCCATGTACATACTATACGCAGACGAGAGTGGGGACAGCGGTTTGGTACGGTCGCCCACGAGCCATTTCGCACTCGCAAGCATAGTTATTCATGAGGCTAGGTGGCGAGATTTCATCAGTCAGTTGATGGGCTTTCGCAAGACAATGCGCTCTGTCTACGGTTTGCCGCTTAGAACTGAAATCCACGCCTACGAGTTCCTGCGAAGGCCGCCGACGCTTGGTATGCCAAGACATATTCGGCTGGCAATTTTGCGTAATTTCATAGATGAACTTGCGAAACTGCCGTACATCTCGATCACAAGCGTCGTCGTACAGAAGAAAAATAAGCCAGCTAATTTCGACGTGTTCAGTTACGCATGGCAACTGCTGTTTCAGCGTTTTGAGAATACTCTGTTATTCGGGAATTTCCCAGGGGAACACAAGACTGATTACGGTCTGGTTATCACAGACAATACAGACGGTACGAAATTGCAGAAGTTAGTGAGACGAATGGCAGTGTTTAATTACGTTCCATATGTAATGGGCGGCGGAGGATCCCGAAACCTGCCGAATCGCCGAATCATCGAAGACCCAAACGCCAGAGACTCTCGTTATAGCTATATTATACAGGCATGCGACACCGCTGCGTATTTTCTCATGCAGAAGTTTTCGCCCAATTCCTATATTCGGCGGATGAACGCACAGAATTACTATGACCGATTGGCGCCGGTTCTTAACCTAAAAGCCAGCAAAACCCATCCGCTGGGAATCGTCGTTCAGTGAGACGGAAGGAGGGAGAGGCTTGCGCCTCTCCCCCGGTGCGGTCCTACCCCTGGCATGAAGCTCAGTCTCAGACCACGCCGGAGATATGGCCTTGACAGGCCGCAAGCGCAACCCCATTTAATTCCGCCTTTTGACTCAGAATCTTGCGTCGCGTCTATATCTTGTGGCCCTTTGGCTTCTGAGGCCGCGATTCGCGCATGAACTCAAATGTCAACTGTCGCGGCTTACGCCCGCGCTTCTCCGCCTGAACCAGGCTTGGCATACGTCAACCGCTTGCCGGCGATCCCTTTCACCGCGAGCGCGGCGCGGGTCGCGTCATCAAAGCCGAGCTTTGTGCGGTAGTTGTAGCGGAAATCGAACTCGCCGATGTACCGCTTCAGGTGTGCCTCGCTGACGTGGTGATATGTGCCATAAACGCCGCGCTTCAGGATCGCGAAGTAACCCTCGACCGTGTTCGTGTGCGCGTCGCCTCGGACATACTCCGCAATGCCGTGGTTGACGGTTTGATGGCTGGCGAAGCCCTCACCGACTTTCCAATATATGCCGCTCTCATCTGTGCGCAGGTGTGACGCCTGATGGATCGCCGAGACGAGGATGGGCTTCAGAGTTGCCGCAGTCACGTTCGGGACATGGTAACTGCGCACCGTGCCGCCTCGCTCGACCCGACTGACGATCGGCTCTTTGCCTATCGGGCCGCGCCCGCGATGCTGACGCTTGCTCGCATGTTTGTTAGCTTCTTTGCCGCCGATATACGTTTCGTCAACTTCGACGAACTTGCCTTCACCGCCGACCGGATCGGGCAAGTGTGCCTCGCGCATACCCTCCCGGATGCGATGCGCCATGAACCAAGCGGTACGGTAGGAGCCAAAGCCGAGTTGCCGCCACAACTGATGCGCCGATATGCCCTTTTTGCTGGCGCAGAGAAGATGTGTCGCGAGAAGCCATTTATGCAGCGGGATATGGCTCCGCTCGTACAGCGTGCCGATCGTCGCCGTGAACGGCTTGCGGCAGTCTTTGCACTTATAGACGCCCGGCCGCGTGCTCTTGCCCTTTAGCTCGGTAGCGTTGTCAATAACGCCACAGTGCGGGCAGACCGGGCCGTGCGGCCATCGGAGCGCCTCGAAATGGAGCCGGGCGGCTTCTTCATCGTGAAAGATAGAATCGGTGAGGTTCACGGTCATGAGGCACCTTTTGATGCCCTAAATCTACCCCGGCGCACTCTGGTACGTCAAGTGCATAATTCCCCAAAAAAGGCCTCGTTCTGCCAGTCGAAGCGATAGCGTTTTGTGAGGTCCCACAACCGGGTCGAGGCACCCGAGACCAATTCGCGAAACGTTTCGTCAAGCAGGAAACGATCACTTCTCAGGTCGAGCGCTAGGCTGCGATAAAGGGCATGTTCTGTTCGCTGTCGCGCTAAATCGGCGCGCAACTCATTGGCGCGAGCGATATCCTTTACCAAAATCTCGATGCGCGTGCTGAGTTCAGCTTTTGACCGTTCGGCGGTCCCGAGTTCAGTGCGCAACTGAGTAGCGGCAGTTTCGGCGGCGGCGAGGGTTTCTTCGGCGATCTCGCCACCGTGAAGCTCCTCGGTCAACTCATCGACCCGCGCCTGGACACGCCGCGCCTCCTCGCGGTGTGTTTCGACTTGCGATGAAATCCTCTGCTCTTCAGCAGGCGCTACCTCTGCCTGGGCTGCCTCGGATTCGTTGGCAAAGCCCGCGGCAACGGCGGCGTTGCGGGCCTCGGCGCGCGCCCGCTGCGCCTCGCTGATTGCCCTGTCGCGCGCAGTGCCGCTCTCCGCCAGGCGGCCGGCTGCGGTGGCGAGCTCCCGAGCAGCCGCGGCCTCAGCCGCCTGCCACTCTTGCAGGGCCTTATCGATGTTGTCGCGCCGCCCCCTTAGTTGTGTGCGCTCGGCCTGCGGGTCAGCCGCCTGCGTTACCTTGCGCACCGCCTCGTCGATTTCGGCAATCTGGCCGGTCAGGTCGGCGCTTCTCTCATTCTGCTGTGCGAGGTGGTTGTCGGCAGCGGTGACGGCATTTTTGAGGTCCGCGGCATTCTGTTCCGCTTTTCTGCAAGCCGCGTCCGCCTCATCGCGCTTTATCCGGGCGGCTTCCTGGCGCAGTCTTGCCGCGGAGAGGACTTCGTAATTCTCGCGAAGCTGCTCTTCGATGTGGCGCTGTCTATCCACGGGAATAGCACTGCGAAGCCGCTCCCCGAGGGCTTCACACGCCGTTACGAGTTCGGCATCTGCCGATTGGTGGCGCTGAACGGCCTGTGCAACGTTGTCCTGTTCTGCAACCGCAGCAGCTCCGGCGGCGGCCGCTGCCGCTCCTGCCCCATCCATGGATTGCCGGGCTTTGGCTTCCGCGTGCCTCGCCTGTTCGAGTTTCTTTTCCAGAGCGGCCAGGGCGGGCGTCGGGAGCGGCGGCGGATGCTCGGCGACCGGATGCTCGCATACCGGGCACAGCTCGCCGATGCGCAGGTCCCGCCGCAGCAGCGCGGCGGCATTCCGATGACGGGCGTCGGCGAGTTCCTGATCGACTGCAAGGGTCAGCCGGGATGCCTGCTCCCGCTCCCGCTGGGCCGTTTCGGCCGCCGCCTTTGCGCGCTCGCAGGCCTCCTCCCTGGCCCTCAAGCGCCCTTCCGCCGCGTGCGGTGCTCGTCGCGGCGGTGTGGCGCAAATTTCCGATGCGGCTAGCGTCTTCCCGCGTCGCATCGAGCGTCTCGAACAGCGCGCGATCGTATTTCGCAGCCGCGAGCGCGTCATCGGCGCTACGCAGATCAACGCGTGCCGCGGCCAACCCTTGCTCAGCCTTTTCATACGCGATCCGCGCGTCCTTCAATTTGCCTTCGGCATCCACCTTCTGCTTTCTGGCTGCCGCAAGCTGCAACACCAACGCCGGCTTCGGCTGCATCCGACCGATGACCTGGTCGAGGGCGGCAATTCGCTCGTCGAAAAGCGGGATTCCCGCGGCCTCTTCGGTCGCCTGCTTCAGCTCCCGTTCCGCCGCTTTGTGATCCGCATCGAGCTTCGCGTGCCGCTTTATTAGGCTCTCGTGATCCTGTTTCGCCCGGGCGGCGCTCGCCTCCGCCGCGGTTGCGGTGCGGATCAGCGGCAAGACCGGCCCGGCGCGGCGCGCCGCCGCAAGCTGGCGCTCATATGAGCGGATCTGCGGTTCGTCGGCCTGCAGTTGCTTGAAACG
>JAFAYW010000279.1 GCA_019240125.1 Alphaproteobacteria bacterium | reverse complement strand
CATGAACCTCAAACTGGTCGAGCCATTGCGCGAATTGTTCAAGGACGAGGTGCGCGAACTCGGCCGCGAACTCGGCCTGCCGGCGCATTTTGTCGACCGCCACCCGTTCCCCGGCCCGGGCCTGGCGATCCGCATCCCCGGCGAGATCACCCGCGACAAGCTCGACATTCTGCGCAAGGCCGACACGGTCTTCCTCGAGGAAATCCGAGCCGCCGGCCTCTACGACGCGATCTGGCAGGCCTTTGCGGTGTTGTTGCCGGTGCGCACGGTCGGCGTGATGGGCGACGCCCGCTCCTACGATTTCGCCTGCGCCCTGCGCGCCGTCACCTCAACCGACGGCATGACCGCCGACTACTACCCCTTCCCCCACGACATCCTTGGCCGCACCGCCACCCGCATCATCAACGAAGTCCGCGGCATAAACCGCGTGGTTTACGACATCACCTCAAAACCGCCGGGGACGATCGAGTGGGAGTAGTGACGTGACTGCCGCCCCGAGAACACCATATAACCTCTGTCAGGTTATATTCGTGGGCAACAGCCGTGAACTTCAACCTTTACCTTGATGACGCGACCGCGAAGGAACTGGACCGGACGGCGAAAACTCTGGGGGAGACTCGCAGCGGGCTGATCCGTAAGGCATTGCGCGAATGGCTCGATAAAAAGACGCTGGGCAATCCGGGTTGGCCGGCCGTGATCCTGGAATGGCAGGGCGACCCCGACATGCCTCCCTTCGAATCGCATCGCGGCGAACTGCTTAAACCGCGCGATGACGCCTTCCCGTGAAGTATCTCCTCGATACGAATGTGCTGAGCGACTTTGCGCGCGGGGATCGCTCGGTGATGGCACGGTTACGCCAAGAAGCGCCGTCGCAACTCGCTGTCTCGGTGATCACGGAAATGGAAGTCGAATACGGGCTGGCGCGCAATCCCGCGCTCGCCCCCCGCATCCGCGAAACCATGCAGCTCCTGCTATTGACGATCTCCGTTCTGCCGTTCGAGCGCGAGGACGCCCGAGTGGCCGCCCAATTACGGGCAACTCTGAACAGCCAGGGAACGCCGATCGGCGCCTACGACGTGTTACTCGCGGCAAGTGCCTTGCGACGCGGCCTCAAGCTCGTGACGCACAACGCCCGCGAGTTCGCCCGCGTCAGCGGGTTGAGCCTTGATGATTGGCACACGCAGTAAGGGTTGCATGGCACCGCCGCACCTGGCGACAGGTAAGATTGCTGCGCAGATCTCAAGGATCCCGGCCTCTTTGAAATTTGGTCGAGTTGCTCCCTCCCCATCGTCCGTCGCGCGAGCACCCGCGTGATGGGCGACGCCCGCTCCCACGATTTCGCCTGCGCCCTGCGCGCCGTCACCTCAACCGATGGCATGACCGCCGACTACTACCCCTTCCCCCACGACATCCTCGGCCGCACCGCCACCCGCATCATCAACGAAGTCCGCGGCATTAACCGCGTCGTCTACGACATCACCTCAAAAACCGCCGGGCACGATCGAGTGGGAGTAGCGACGCGAACCGCCCTACTGTTGGCCGTAGGTGGCAAAATTTAGACTTAACGAGCTACGGAATACAAAATTAATCCAATCATTCCCGAGCCTATCAAGCCCGGTAGGGAACTTTAGATAGCGTGACTGGAATCGATGGATAGCCCTTATGTTCCAAGAACGAACCCACGCTTTCAGCAATTAGCTCTTGCCGAGGTGAGGGGCCGATAACGATCTCTCTGATTGGAAGGTTACCGGAAAATCCCTTGCGCGCGCCAGAGCATACGTACGGAATGAGCCCAAACGCGCTGACTCTGAACCGTAAGCCGCCTTCATATTCCCTATTTAGGTTTTCGGTGCTGTAAGGCATCGCGATTCTAATCTCCGCCTCTTCCCGGAACGAATCGTGTTTAAAAACCGCAACCTTAGTAGACAACAAAACTAGCAAATAACTTACATACTCCTCGTCGTGGTTTTCCGGCCAATTCCCATCCATAACACTACAGTCGATGCAATATTCCGTCTCGAACCTACGAATGATCGAAAGTATGAGGACAGCTTTTGGACGCCAGTCATATAATACCTGAAGCGGAAGGTAATCGGGCCCAAACCACAGCGGCCGCTCGTCTTCTTGTGAGGGGCCGAGCTTCAGACTTACACCACCAGAAGGCCCGTATCCGCGCCATTGCTCCAGACTATCGCGCACCGTTGAGAAACAGCTAACCAGAGTCGGTTGAGGATGTACAATTTTCCTCCTTACAGCGTTCAGTATTTCCGCGAATTTCTTGGAGCGAGTGCGTTTGGAGCGATAATCAAGGACCTTCATCGATAAGTCGGACGCCGTGCCGCATCTCCTCAGCATCATTCATGAATCGATTATCGCTGGCCCAAAAACCGGATTCCATTATAATACCCTGCAATCCAGCTAACGACGTATAGTGATAAATTTCTTGAGCACTACTCAGAACATTTTCGCGCCGAAACGTTCTCGATCGTCCCGCTTCATTCATCTGTAGCCAAAGGGCACGGTGAAAACCGAAGCGGTAGGGCTTTCCACCGATCATTGTAATGCCGGCATCCTCGACATCGAAGCTGCTCATACTTACTGCTTTAATGAAAACTGGGTTGACGATATCTAACAGCTTCCTAATTAGACGATCTAAGTCCGAAGAGCGAAGCGTCGTGCACCAACTAATCGGTGCGGGCGTGTTCGGCTGAAGGACCCGCTGTTTCGTCTCACGAAACGCGCGATCCCCATGCCGGAACTCGGCGCAGCAGCGAGCGCAGCTTCGGTCCGGCAGCGGGCGGATTGTCGAGCGCCTGCACAAAGGCATCGTATCTTTCGGGATCGAGCTCAAACAGCCGCCGATCAAGCAACACATTCACAGCTTCGCGCCGAACGGTCTCGATCATGAACTCGGCGCGCGTTTTACCAAGGACCGCCGCGGCCTCATCGATCAGGTCGCGCGTGCTCGATGCGATGCGGAGACGAACGCCGCCTTTCACCTCCCTACCGGTAGAGCGTCCGACATACGTCACCATCGCTTCTTCCAGGCCGCTGCTTTTGACCATGCCAGCATAATCCCAGAACATTTCAGAAACATCAACGAAATACACGTGTGGCTGTACCCGGTTCATGCCTCAAGAAAATTGCCGTATCCACACTGTTCCGATGACACGGCCCTTAGAGTATCAGAGCCGGTTACCGGCGGGCGAATGGAGCAGCATATGGCGGCTGAGGTCACGATCTACGGCATCAAGGCGTGCGATACGATGAAGAAGGCGCGCACCTGGCTTGAGGCGCATCAGGTCGCGTATGACTTCCATGACTACAAGGTCGCCGGCATCGACACCGTGACGCTGGAGGCTTGGGCCGCGAAGGTTGGGTGGGAGAAGCTGCTGAACCGGGCGGGCACCACCTTCCGGAAGTTGCCCGATTCCAGCAAGGCCGATCTCGACCTGGACAAAGCCGTGGCGCTGATGGCGGCGCAGCCTTCGATGAT
>JAFAYW010000237.1 GCA_019240125.1 Alphaproteobacteria bacterium | reverse complement strand
AGATCGTCGCCCTTCGCGACCCCCTCGATGGTCAGGACGTTCTTGCCCTCAGCCTGCACCGCCAGATAGGTGCACGACTTCACCGCCTCGCCATCGATATGGACGACGCAGGCGCCGCACTGGCTGGTATCGCAGCCGACATGCGTGCCGGTCAGCCCGAGATGTTCGCGCAGCAACTGCACCAGGAGGGTGCGACCCTCGACCGTTGCCGATGCCGGCTTGCCGTTGACGGTGAGTTTCACCGTGGTTTGCATTTGCTTGCCTCCCTGTCACAGGCGTTCCCGTGCTGGCGCGGAGTTTCGTGCGCCGCCCTACTTGGGTCAAGGCGCGATATAGCGTTTGTGCAGGGTGCCGCTGACGCAGAAGGCTAAGACGGTGTGCCCTCCGGCACGACGAGCCGGCGATAGAGATGCCACGTCGCGTGACCGAGGACCGGCATCACCACAATGAGGCCGAGAAGAAACGGCACCGATCCGAGCAGCAGCGAAGCCGCGATCACGCCGCCCCAGAGCGCCAGCGGGCCGGGGTTAGCGGTTATTGCGCGCAGCGATGTGCCGATCGCCATGCCGAGGCCGGTATCGCGCTCGAGCAACAAGGGCACCGAGACGACACTGATCGCGAACACGCCGAGCGCAAAAACGAAGCCGACGCCCATCCCAACCGCGATCAGCGTCCAGCCTGCTTGCGTCGCGAATAGATCATGCGCAAAGGCGGCGAGGGACACCGGGGCGTCAGGACCAAGCGTGCGGTCATAGATCATCAGCGCAACGCCCAGCCAGGCGAGAAAGATCGCCATCAGCAGCAGCCCGAACAGCATGATCGAGCCGAACCCGGGCGACCTGGTCACAGCAAGCGCATCGGCCCAGCCATTGCTCCGCCCGGTCTCGCGCCGTCGACTCATTTCGTAAAGGCCAACCGCGGCTACCGGGGCGATCAGCGCGAAGCCCGACGCCAGCGGAAACACCAGCGGCAGCAGCCCGTAGCCGAACGCCAGCCGGGCCATGACAAGGCCAGCGACCGGATAGATGACGCAGAGCAGGACGACATCGCTGCGCGAGGCGGCAAAGTCCTCCATACCACGCCTCAAGGCGACCCATAGGTCGTCGAAGCCGATGCGACGGATCGCGGGCTGCGTCGTCGGGCGTGCATGGCTCCGTGCGCCGATCGCGCTGCTGGCGACGCGGATCTGATCGACACCCCATTCCACGGGATTTCTGACGTGCATGGCGGCTCCTCCCGAACCTTGGTCCGAGAGCCGCTGTCGCGCGGCGGCCACTAGCCTGTGGCCGCAACGCCGCGACCCTCACGCCTGATATGGTGCGACAATATGTACACACCAATCCCCGATGAGTCTCTGTGAGGCTTATCGGCGTGGCCGTTCTTGACGGCGCAAGCGGCGCCGGGCTTATTGGGCACTCGCCGTTTCGCCTTCGCTGCCCCAGGGAGTTTGTCGCATGGCATCGCCGTCGTTTGCGGGAGTGCTGGTTCCCGTCCTGACCCCGTTCACCCGCTCGGGCGAGCCCGATGCCGGCCGCTTTATCTCGTTCTGCCGCTTTCTGCTCGATCAGGGCGCCGATGGGCTGGCGATTTTCGGCACGACCAGCGAGGCCAACTCGATGTCGGGCGCCGAGCGCATGGAATTGCTCGACAAACTGATCGCCGCCGGCATCCCGGCGTCAAAGCTGATGCCGGGTGCCGGCGCCTGCTCGGTCAGCGAGGCCTCGACGCTGATCAAGCATGCGATCGGGCATGGCGTCGGCGGCGTGCTGATGTTGCCGCCGTTCTACTACAAGGGCATGAGCGATGACGGGCTGTACGATTTCTTCGACAGCGTCATCAACCGGGTCGGCTCGGCAGCATTGAAGATCTACCTCTATCACATCCCGCCGCAGACGGTTCTCGGCATTTCGCTCGACCTGATCGGGCGTCTTGTCAAGGCCTTCCCCCAGACCGTGGTCGGACTTAAGGACAGCTCCGGCGATTGGAAGAATACGGCGGCCATCCTCGAGAATTTCCCGGGCTTCGCGGTGTTCCCCGGCTCGGAGGTCTTCCTGCTGGATGGGCTGCGCAAGGGAGCGGTCGGCTGCATCACCGCCTCCGGCAACGTCAATGTGCCGGGCATCCGCAAGGTGTACGAGAACTGGCAGACGCCGCAGGCCGACGCCCTGCAGGCCGAGATCACCAAGGCGCGCATGACGATCCAGGCCTATCCGATGGTGCCGGCGCTCAAGCGTATCGTCGCGCATTTCCACAATGACCCCGACTGGGCCGCGGTGCGCCCGCCGATGACGGCGCTGACCGAGGCGCAGTCTTCGGCATTGCTTGCCGATCTGGCGAAGATCGGCTTCACCCTCGGCGAGCGGCAGCGGCAGGCCGCCGAGTAAGGCGAACCGCGATGCCGGGCGAGGCGGCGCCGGCGAGGACGCCTGAGCGGCAGGCATTTTACGACCGCATTGCGCCGCTCAACCTGGCTCCGCTGTGGGAGCGGCTGCACAGCCTCGTCACCCCCGAGCCGGTGACGCAGTGTCAGCCTCATATCTGGCACTATGCCGATGTGCGGCCGCATCTGCTGCAATCGGGCGGCCTGATCACCGCGATGGAAGCGACCCGTCGCGTTTTGATGCTGGAAAACCCCGGCTATCCCGGCGAGGCGACGATCACCGGCTCATTGTTTGCCGGGTTGCAGTTGATCATGCCGGGCGAGGTGGCGCCGGCGCATCGTCACACGCAATCGGCGCTGCGCTTTATCATCGAGGGTCGCGGCGCGTATACATCGGTTGATGGCGAACGCACGACGATGCAGCCGGGCGACTTCGTGATCACCCCTTCCTGGACCTGGCACGATCACGGCAATGAAACCAGCGAGCCGATGGTGTGGCTCGACGGGCTCGACATCCAGATCGTCAGATTGCTCGGCGCCAGCTTCGCCGAGCCCGGGGCCAACAATGTGCAGGCGGTGGCGCGGTCGGAGGGCGACAGCTTTGCCCGCTATGGCCAGAACCTGCTGCCTGTCGATTGGAAGCCTGCCGTCAAGACCTCGCCGGTCTTCAATTATCCGTATGCGCGCAGCCGAGAAGCGTTGGTGGCTATGGATCGGGGTGGGCCGCCCGAAGCCTATCACGGTCATAAATTGCGCTATGTGAACCCCGCGAGCGGGCAGTCGGCGATGCCGACGATCGGCACGTTCATACAGTTATTGCCCGCAGGGTTCGCCAGCCAGCCGTACCGCGCGACCGACGGCACGGTGTTCGTGTGCGTCGAAGGTGGGGGCGAGACGCGGGTCGGCGATACCGTGATGCAGTGGCTGCCGCGCGACATCTTCGTCGTGCCGGGCTGGGCGCAGCATACGCATCACGCCAGCCGCGAATCCGTGCTGTTCAGCTTCTCGGACCGGCCGGTACAGGAAGCGCTGGGGCTGTGGCGCGAGGCTCGCGGCAACGTGTAATTGTCGCACTCCGCCATCTGAGGTATTTTCGGAGCGGCTCTCCCGGAATGAAATTTGCGTCGCTTATCGGCGAAATACCCGCTTATTCGGGAGCTATGATGCCGCGCGACTTTGATGTTGAATTTAAGGGGAACGAGCAGCGGATGATCCATCCCGTTATTCTGTCGGGCGGTTCGGGCACAAGGTTGTGGCCGATGTCGCGCGCGCTTTACCCCAAACAACTCCTGGCCTTGGTGGGGCAGCATAGCCTGCTGCAGGAAACCGCGCGGCGGGTCGCCGGCGACCGGATTTTTGCCGCGCCGCTGATTATCGCCAACGAAGAGCATCGCTTTATCATTGCCGAGCAGCTGCGGGAAATCGGCGGTGCCGTGGATGCGCTGATCCTCGAACCCGTTGGCCGCAACACCGCTCCGGCTGCCTGTGTCGCGGCGTTGCATATCGCCGCGCAGGACCCGGACGCCTTGATGATGTTGATGCCGTCGGATCACGCGATCAACGATCTTGCGGCGTTCCTCAAGGCCGCCAGCGCGGCCGCGAAGGCGGCAGCGGCGGGGTACCTCGTCACGTTCGGCATCACCCCAGAGCGGCCGGAGACAGGGTTCGGTTATATTTCGAAGGGCAGCGCCGTCGAGGCCTGCGACGGCGCCTTCAACGTGACGGGGTTCGTCGAAAAGCCTGACACGCCGACCGCCGAACGTTATGTCGCCTCGGGCGACTACTTTTGGAACAGCGGCATCTTCCTGTTTCCAGTGAAGCTGTGGCTCTCGGAGATCGAGCGGCTGCAGCCGGAAATGCTCGCCGCCTGCAAGCGCGCATTGGGTGAAGCGCGATGCGACAGCGATTTCGTGCGCCTCGACAAGGAAGCCTTTGCCGCCTGCGCCTCGGATTCGATCGACTATGCCGTGATGGAGCACACCGAAAAGGCGGCCGTGGTACCGGTAAGCATGGGGTGGAGCGATCTCGGCTCCTGGGATGCTCTGTGGGAAATGGGGGACAAGGATGAGCACGGCAATGCTGTCACCGGCAATGTCGTCGCCGAGGCCACCACGAACTGCTACTTACGATCGGAGGCCGGGCTCGTCGCGGCGATCGGTGTCGAGGACCTTGTTGTGGTGGCGACCGACGATGCCGTGATGATCGCCCCGCGCAACCGCAGCCAGGAGGTCAAACAACTGGTCGCGCGGCTGGCCAAGGAAAAGCGTGACGAGGCCGACGCCTTGCCGACCGTGCATCGGCCATGGGGGACATACCGCTCGCTGCACAACGGTCATCGCGTGCAGGTCAAGCACATCATGGTGCGGCCGGGTGCGAAGCTGTCGCTGCAGATGCATCATCACCGGGCCGAGCACTGGGTCGTCGTGCAGGGCACCGCCAAGGTGGTGCGCGGTAATGACGAGGTCGTGCTGACCGAGGACCAATCGACCTACATCCCGCTGGGCACGCCACACCGCTTGGAAAACCCGGGCAAGATCCCGCTGCACGTGATCGAGGTGCAATCCGGCAGCTATCTCGGCGAAGACGACATCGTCCGCTTCGAAGACCATTACGGCCGGGAATAAATCCGGCCCTCCGTTTCGGCAAGAGCGGCCCTGCGTTGCCCGGCGCTTCCTGATCGAGGCGCCAAGGGCTGCTCGGAGCGCTGCAAATTTCGTGAATTTCGCGGGGGCCACTGCCAAAGATTGTGATGAACTCCGCTCCCCTGTGGGCAATACTCTGGCGCGCACAGACACTGGAGAATTGAAACCTATGGTTAAGACGATCGCGCTTTTTGGTTTCGTCACGATCGCCGTGGCCAACGCGGCGGCGGCCGGGGAAGGCGAAAAATACGCGACGCGCGACCCGCGGACCTGCGCCAGCAAGACCGAACCCAAAGCCGGCGCTCCGAGCGCCGAGCAGGCAAAAGCGTATTTGATCTGCGGTTCGGCCGCCCATTTGGGCGAAGGTGTCGATAGTTTCCATCTGCTGGTTCTGATGGAGAACGTGCAGGTTCAGGTCGGGGCCGGGCGACCGTTCCAGGGCGGCGGCAACTCCGACGTCAACATGCATGACGTCGACGTCAAGTACCAAATCTACCCGATCCGGGGTAGCTTCGACATGTATCAATGCGCCAACGTCGCGCCCGGCGACCCTTGGCAGAGCGTTAGGGACCCTAAGAAGAATTGTAATTTGTACCACGAAACCAAAGCAACTGGTTCCTGCTACAAAACCACCTTTGGGGATTGGGACTGCACAATGGTGGATCCGACCGCCAGCATCGCTGCAAGCAACATCGCCGGCCCTCAGTAATCTCTAGCTTGTGCTTCAATCTCTAGCTTGTGCTTTCCGAAAGAAGCCGGGTAGCGCGCTTGGCGACTTAAGCGCTTGCATGGTTCGTCTAACGCCAACCGACCTACTCTCGCATCCCCGGCGAAAGCCAGGGTCCACTCTTCCAGGCGCTGGTCGACAAGTGGATCCCGGCTTCGCCGAGAATGCGACCGGTCATATCCGAATTAAAAAGCGATTTAACCGATACTCGGGTCAGAGACGGCCCTAGATAAACACGCCGTCGACGCGGTTGATAATCACGGTGGCTACGATGTTCGACTTCATCTTCTCGCATTTCTTATTCGTAATGTTCGCGGGATTTTTAGTTATCCCAGCTCTGGTTATCGTCGTGTTCTTCACATCGCGACGGCGGTGGCAGAAGCGGCCGACCGCGCCGGGGCTTGTCATTTCTTCCGAGGTTGTCGCTACTCAGCGGAGTGACAAGGATTACGGGTCGAAACCCGAGCCCTGCTATATGGCCCGAATTCGATATCGGTATACGGTCGCCGGCAAGGAATATGAGAGCGATACCCGTACAAACGCTGAAATTGGGCCTGATTCAGGGATCATCCGCGCTGGCGTGGACTTTCCGCGCGAAATCTACGCGCAACGCGTCGCCGACCGATATCCTCAGGGGGCGAGGATTGTCGTGCACTATAATCCGGAGAAGCCGTCTGAGAGCGTACTCGATGTTTAAGTGAAGCAGTGCTGAATGAAGCGTTTCGGGATTGATAGCGATAGAGCGGCGTCCGACGCGCAAATAAAAAGCCCTCCTCCACCAAAAGGCGAAGGAGGGCTCTTTTGCGCGTCTGGTTTTAGGATCAGCCGGCCATCCAGCGGCCGAGGATCGCCAGCAGCAGCAACGCCACGATGTTGGTGATCTTGATCATCGGGTTGACCGCGGGGCCGGCGGTGTCCTTGTAGGGGTCGCCGACCGTATCGCCGGTCACCGCCGCCTTGTGGGCTTCCGAGCCCTTGCCGCCGTGATGGCCTTCCTCGATGTACTTCTTGGCGTTGTCCCAGGCGCCGCCGCCCGAGGTCATCGAGATCGCGACGAACAGGCCGGTCACGATCGTGCCGAGCAGCATCGCGCCCAAGGCACTGAACCCGGCGGCGCGGCCGGCAATCGCCCAGATCACGGCAAACAATACGATCGGTGCCAGTACCGGCAACAGCGACGGAATAATCATCTCGCCGATCGCCGCGCGCGTCAGCAGGTCGACCGCCTTGCCGTAGTCAGGCTTGGCCGTGCCTTCCATAATGCCCGGGATTTCGCGGAACTGGCGCCGCACTTCGACGACGATAGCACCGGCCGAGCGGCCGACCGCCTGCATGCCCATGGAGCCGAACAGGTAGGGTAGCAAGCCACCAATAAACAGGCCGATCACCACATACGGGTCCTGCAATGCGAAATTCACCGCGAGGTTCGGGAAGTAGTGGTGCAGGTCCTCGGTGTAGGCGGCGAACAGCACCAGGGAGGCGAGCGCCGCCGAGCCGATCGCGTAGCCCTTGGTCACCGCCTTGGTGGTGTTGCCGACCGCGTCGAGCGCGTCGGTCGTGCGCCGCACCTCGCGCGGCAGATCGGCCATCTCGGCGATGCCGCCGGCATTGTCGGTCACCGGCCCGTAAGCGTCGAGCGCCACGATCATGCCGGCCAGAGCCAGCATCGTCGTTGCCGCGATTGAAATGCCGAACAGCCCGGCCTCGAGATAGGCGACGATGATGCCGACGCAGATCACGATGACCGGCATCGCGCAGGCTTCCATCGATACCGCGAGGCCCTGGATCACGTTGGTGCCGTGACCGGTCGTCGAGGATTGCGCGATGCTGCGCACCGGGCGGTATTCGGTGGCCGTGTAGAATTCGGTGATCCACACCAGCAGGCCGGTCACCGCCAGCCCGACAAAGGCGCAGATCAACAGGTTGAGGCCCGTGATGGTCGCGCTGCCGGCCATCGTCATCGGCACGTTCAGGCCGAGCAGTTCCCAGATCACCCCGGCGATCGCCAGGACGGACAGGATACCTGTCGCGATGAGCCCCTTGTAGAGGGCGCGCATGATGCCCTGGTCGGCGCCCAGTCTGACGAAAAACGTGCCGATGACCGAGGTCACGATGCAGACGCCGCCGATTGTCAGCGGCAGGACGAGCAGCGTGTCGCGCACCGGCGGCGCGAAGAAGATGCCGGCCAGCAGCATCGTCGCCACTAGCGTCACGACATAGGTCTCGAACAGATCCGCCGCCATACCGGCGCAGTCGCCGACATTGTCCCCGACATTGTCGGCGATCACCGCCGGGTTGCGGGGATCATCCTCGGGAATGCCGGCCTCGACCTTGCCGACCAGGTCGGCGCCGACATCGGCGCCCTTGGTGAAGATGCCGCCGCCGAGCCGCGCGAAGATGGAGATCAGCGAGGCGCCAAAACCGAGCCCGACCATCGGCTCCAGGACCGGCCGCAGATCGTCGCCGGTAAAGACCGTGCGCAGAAAGAAATAGTAGCCGGCCGCTCCCAGCAGGCCGAGCCCGACCACCAGCATGCCGGTGACGGCACCGGCGCGGAACGCGATATCGAGCCCCTGGGCCAGACCGCCCCGCGCCGCCTGGGCCGTGCGCACATTGGCGCGAACCGAGACGTTCATCCCGACATAACCGGCCGCGCCCGACAATACGGCGCCGATCAGGTACCCGAGCGCCACCCAGATGCCCAGTGTCAGCCCCAGGATGATCAACACCACAACGCCGACAATGGCGATCGTGCTATATTGCCGGTTGAGATAGGCACTGGCTCCGACCTGGACGGCGCCGGAAATCTCCTGCATACGGGCGTTCCCGGCATTGGCCGCCAGAACGCTGCGGCTCGTCACCAAGCCGTACGCCAGCGCCAGCACACCGCAGGCAATGACGAGAATATAGGCCGACGCCATCAGTAAGGTTTCCTCAAAGGCAGTCATCAACGCACAAAGACCCGCCCGCAACCGCGCGCCCTGCGCGGCGGGGGCAGGTCAGAGCTAAACCGCACCATGCCAGATGCCGGGTTTTTCGGCAACTCTCGGTGTTGCTCCTACGACGCTTGCCGATAGGCACATCGCCGCACGAACCCCAGCTCGAATGCGAGGCTTCGAAGCCTCTAGAGATGCCGATAACCGGCCAACGCCACGGGCATCTCTGCTCCTGACTCATCCAGCAGCCGGACGCCACAGCCAGGAATGATTGCCCCGATCGTGGTGAGCGGAGTGCCGAGTTCCGCAGCAAGCTCTGCGAGCGCGGCATCTGCAGCGGGCGGGGCGGTAAATAGCAACTCGTAATCATCGCCGCCCGTCGCCAGCGCCACGATCAGCGCGGAATCCATGGGGGCGGCGCGGCGCGCCGGGGGCGAGAGTGGTATTCGCGCGGCGCTCACGGTCGCGGCAACGCCGGACACCTCGCAGATGTGCCCCAGATCGGCCAGGAGGCCATCCGAGACATCCTGCATGGCATGCGCGATACCGGTAAGGCGCGGGCCAAGCGCGGTGCGTGGTTCAGGAAGCTGATAGCGACGCACAAACGACGCGCGCTCGGGGTCGGCCTCGATCGGCAATGTGCCGTTCAGCGCCTGCAGACCGAGATAAGCGTCGCCGATTGTGCCGCTCACCCATACCCGATCGCCTGGCTGCGCGCCGCCGCGGCGGATTTCGGCGCCGGCCGCCACTTCGCCGATGGCGGTCAGCGAGAAGGTCGCGGGTCCAGGTGTCGAAACGGAGTCGCCACCAAGCAGATCGACCCCGAACTGGCGCTGATCCTCGGCGAGACCCGCAGCGAACCGGCCGACCCAGTCATCATCGATGTGTCGCGGCAGTGCCGCGGTCATCAGATAATGCAGCGGCCGCGCTCCCATCGCGGCGATATCAGACAGATTGACCCTCAGCAGTTTGCGGGCGATCAGCTCAGGTGGGTCGCTGGAGAGGTAATGAACGCCTTCAACGATGGCATCGGCGGTCATCACCAAGCGATGCCCCGGCCGGCAGTCGATCAGGGCCGCGTCGTCGGTCAGTCCCAGCCCGCCCGGCCCGGCCAATGGCGCAAAATACCGGGCGATCCGGCCAAACTCTCCGACGCTGGGGGCGGGGCCGCTCACCCCGCCCTACATGTCGCTCGGCCGCAAGGCGCGCGCGAGCCGGTTGAGGACACCATTCGCAAGTGCGGGTTCCTTGCCGGTGAAGAAGGCATGGGCGATACCGACATATTCGGCCAGCGTGACCCGCGGCGGGATGTCCGGGCGCTGGGCCAGTTCATAGGCGCCTGCCTCAAGGATCACCCGCAGGATCGTCTCAAGGCGGCCGAGCGGCCATTCCTCGCTGAGCGCCGCCGACAGGGTCTCGTCAAGGCGCTCGCGGTCGCCGACGACGCCCCGCACAATATCCGCGAACAGTGCTTCGTCCGCCTCGCCATAAACATCGCCGTCGATTTCGCGGCCGAGCCGGTGCCCTACAAATTCGCGCACGACAGCATCGGCGCCGCGACCCGGGTTAAGTTCGAGCTGATATAGCGCCTGCACAGCGGCGAGCCGCGCGATGCTGCGCCGCCGCCCGCCACCGCCGCGTCGCGGCTGGCTCTCTGTCACAGCAACCTCGGGCGGCGGCCCGGCCTTCAAGTCGTACCCTGGAAAGATCTGCGTAGGTCGATCAGCGCAAGGCAGGCACGCACTGCCTCGCCGCCTTTGTCCCGCTTATCGGGATCGGCGCGCGGCAATGCCTGGGCCTCGTTGTCGCAGGTCAGAATGCCATAGCCGATCGCCAACCCGTCCCGCGCCGCCAGATCCTGCATGCCGCGCGCGCTCTCGGTACAGACATGGTCGAAATGGGTGGTCTCGCCGCGAATGACGCAGCCGAGCCCGACATACCCGTCAAAGCGGTCGACGCTGCGCGCCGCGATCGCGATCGCGGCGGGTACCTCAAAGGCGCCCGGGACCGAGACGATCTCGCAGGTGGCGCCGGCCGCGTCGATGGCGCGTTTGGCGCCCTCGCGCAGCATCGCCGCGATATGGCTGTAATACGGCGCCTCGACGAGAAGAAGGTGCGGCGGTCGACTCATGTCAGGGTCCGGCTCCGGTTTGCCCGCGCGCGTCAAGCAGACGAGCGACGTAGCGCGCGAGCGGGTCTATCTCGAAATTGAGGCGCTGTCCCGGCTCGGCTTCACCAAGACTGGTATGCGCCAGAGTGTAGGGAATGATGTTGACGCCAAAATGGTCGGCGGTGACCTCGTTGACCGTCAGGCTGATCCCGTCGAGCGCGACCGAGCCCTTCGGCGCGACAAACGGCAGCAGATCGCCGGGCGCCTCGATCACCATGCGGAACGACTCGCCCTCGGGGCGTCGCTCGCGCAGGTGCGCGACGCCATCGACATGACCGGAAACGATGTGCCCGCCCAATTCATCGCCTACCTTCAGGGCGCGTTCCAGATTGACGGCGCTGCCTTCGCGCCATTGGCCGAGCGTCGAGCATGCCAGTGTCTCGGCCGAAGCCTGCACGGTGAACGCGTCGTCTTCCAGCGACACGACGGTCAGGCAGACGCCGGAACAGGCGATAGAAGCGCCAAGCTCAATGCTCGCGATCTCGAACGTTGTCGCCAGGGTCAAATCCAGACCGTGGTCGGTCTGTTTCAGGCGTCGGACGCGCCCGACATCGGTGATGATCCCGGTGAACATGCCCCTAAGCTAGGAGCGCGGGCGGCAATGCGCCAGCGCCATTCGCACATCCTAGGGGGCTGACGCGCGGAAGATGGCGACTGTATCGGCGCCAAGCGGCTCGGATGCGATGCGCTCAAAGCGCGGTGCATCGGCCAATCTGTCCGTGCCGAGCACGGCTATTGCCGGAATTCCTACGCCGCCGAGCAGGACCGGCGCGTGAAACCACGCCAGGCGATCGACCAGTCCGGCGACCAGCAGCGCCGCCGCGAGTCGGCCGCCGCCTTCAACCAACAGCCGGGTGACGCCACGAGCGCCGAGCGCTTGCAGAACGCCGGCTAGGTTGAACGTGCCGGCGTCGATAGCAGTCAGCGGGATGATCTCGACCCCCGCCGCAGTCAACGCTGCTTGCCGCGCCGGGTCGGCGCTGGGCGCGGTGACGATCCAGGTTCGGGCGTTGCGCGCTCCGGTGATCAGCCGCGAGTGGAGCGGCAGCCGGGAGCGTCGATCGAGCACCACGCGCACCGGCGAGCGCGCCGCCATGCCGCCGAGGCGGCAGGTCAGCTCGGGGTCGTCGGTCAACGCGGTTTCGGTGCCGACCAGTATTGCATCATGCGTCGCGCGCAGCAGATGGCCGCGTTCGCGTGCCGCCGCCCCAGTGATCCAGCGGCTCTCGCCCGACGCGGTTGCTATCCGCCCATCGAGCGAGGTCGCGAGTTTCAGCGTCACCAGCGGCCGGCCGAGCCGCACGCGGTGGAAGAAGCCGGCATTGATCTCGGCCGCTTCAGCCTCGCACACACCGTGTTCGACGGCGATCCCGGCGTCGCGCAGCCGCCTCAGTCCGCTTCCCGCCACCCGCGGATCGGGGTCGACGACAGCGCCCACGACGCGGCGGATGCCCGCCTGAATCAGCGCGTCGGCACAGGGCGGCGTCTTGCCCCAATGGCTGCACGGTTCGAGGGTGACATAGGCGGTGGCGTCGCGCGCGCCCGCGCCGGCGCGCGACAGAGCCTCGGTTTCAGCATGCGGACGGCCGCCCGCCTGGGTCCAGCCGCGGCCAATGATGTGTCCATTCCTGACGATGACGCAGCCGACCGCCGGGTTTGGCCAGACCCGCCCCAGCCCCCGCCGCGCCAGCCCGAGGGCCGCGCGCATCGCCGCGACATCGGTCGCGTCAGCCATTGTCGCTCAGCTGTCGAGCCAGCGGGGCAGCGGCAGATGGTGCTCGCGCAGAAAGGCCGGATTGTAGAGCTTTGACTGATACCGCGTGCCCGAGTCGCACAGCACGGTAACGACCGTATGCCCTGGGCCCAACTCACGCGCGAGGCGGATCGCGCCAACCACATTGATCCCGCTCGAGCCGCCGAGCACAAGCCCCTCTTCCTCGATCAGGTTGAACAGGACAGGCAGCATTTCCTCGTCGCTGATCTGGTATTGGTCATCGGGGGCGAAGCCATCGAGGTTCCTGGTTTCGCGATTGTTGCCGATGCCTTCGGTGATCGAGCTGCCTTCCGGCTTGAACTCATGGCGCGCGTACCAGCTGAAGATGCCCGATCCCATCGGATCGGCGAGGCTGATCTTGATGTCCGGATTGCGCTCGCGCAGCGCGATCCCGACCCCGGACAGCGTACCGCCGGTGCCGACGGCACAGGCAAATCCATCGACCTTGCCGCCGGTCTGTTCCCAGATTTCAGGGCCGGTAGTTTCGTAGTGCCCCTGCCGGTTGGCGAGGTTGTCGAATTGGTCGGCCCAGATGGCGCCATTCGGTTCGGTCGCCGCCAGTTCCTCGGCCAGCCGGCCCGAAAAGCGCACGTAGTTGTTCGGATCGCTATAGGGCACCTGCGGCACCAGCCGCAAATCGGCGCCGCACAGCAGCAGCATGTCCTTCTTTTCCTGGCTCTGCGTCTCTGGCATCACGATTACGGTGCGATAGCCGCGCGCCTTGCCGACCAATGCCAAGCCTATACCCGTATTCCCCGCGGTTCCTTCGACGATCACCCCGCCCGGCCGCAACACGCCGCGCTTTTCGGCATCCATGATGATCGCCAGCGCCGCCCGGTCCTTGATCGAGCCGCCTGGGTTCAGGAATTCCGCCTTGCCGAGGATGGTGCAGCCAGTCGCTTCCGACGCATGCCGCAACTTGATCAGCGGCGTGTTGCCAATCGTCCCGACAAATCCGTCGCGGATATTCATTCATAAGCCTCCAGCCCGAACACCGATGCTGCCCTGGCACAGTAGGGCTGCCTTCAGCGACGGGGCAAGCGCAGCAGGGGGCGCGCTATCCGCCGTCCGACGCCACACGCCTCCGGGCTCAATTTTAACCAGCGGCCTGTGCGAAAAATCCGCTCCTGTTTAAGGACCTGCTGGTGGTGGGGCTGGTGCGGCGATGTCGCCGGTCTCGGCGTTCGGTGGTATTCCAAATGTGAGCCGCACGCGATATCGCAACCAGTCGCGGCGATAGGCCACGGGGTCTGGCAGCGGAATATCGGCCGTCGAGCCCATCGCGAGAAGCTGCTCGCTGCTTTGCAGCGCCGCCATGGCTTGCGGGTGAGGGGCAACGAAGGCAGCGCTGCTATCGCTGCCGCCCAGCAACGCGCTTTGATAAGGATTGTTGGCTTGCCGCTGCCCGGTAGCGAGCTCCGGCTGGGCGCTGACATTGAGCGTGCTGGCCGGTGTCGTGGTGCCGTCCGGCGCGACGAGAACTGCGGCCCGCAATGGACGCTGATCGATCGCCTGGACATGGATCGTGTCGGTCAGGCCGTTCGAGGGAAAGCCCACCTGGACCTGCGTCTGAGGCACCGCGGCTGGCCCCGCGACATCGTCGCAGGCTGCCACCGACAAGAGCAGAAGAACCGGCAGCAAACCGCGCATCGCACCTCGCAAGACAGCAGCCTCGTCAGGCGCTAGCTATGTCATTGCGGCGCCCCCGACGCAATCGCGGGCACGCCGGCGGTGACAGCCGCGAGCCTGCGGGAGCAGAATTACATCCGATGCGACGTGGAGGAGATGCAGATGAACGACGCCATGCCCTTGCGTACCGGCGATGTCGGCGCGGTGGAGGACCGGTTTTTCACAATTCGCAACTTGCGGCTGACTAAGGGCGAGGTGTTGCCGGAAGCGACCATCGCCTACGAGACCTACGGGACGCTGGCGCCGCATGGCCGCAACGCGGTGCTGATCACCCATGGCTACACCGGCAGCCATCATGCCGCCGGCCGCAACCCCGCCAACAATAACCAGCCGGGGTCGTGGGATGGGTTGATCGGACCGGGCAAGCCGTTCGATACCGACAAGCTGTTTATCGTCGCGAGCAACATCCTCGGCTCATCTTTCGGCTCGACCAATGCGGCGAGCATCAACCCGAAAACCGGCCAGCCTTACGGCCCCGATTTTCCGCACATCACCGTACGCGACATCGTCGAGGCGCAAAAGGCGCTGCTCGACTCGCTGGGGATCAAGCATCTCGTCGCGGTGGCGGGGCCGTCTTATGGCGGCTATCAGTCGTTCCAATGGGCCGTCGCCTATCCCGACTTCATGGACGGGATCGTACCGGTCAACACGGCGCCCTGGGCCTCGGTCAACACCGACAAGCAGCTGGCTGAGCTGGAAGCGCAGCTCGCGACCGATCCGGAGTGGCATGGCGGACGCTATTACGGCAAAGGGGGCGCCAAGACGGTGCTGACCGATATTCGCGTCGCGACCCTGAAGCGCTATGGCATGGACGACAATCTGAAGGTGCGCTTCCCGGACGCGGCGGACCGCGAAAAGGCATTGCGCGAGGTCGCCGCGAATTGGGCCGCCAAATGGGACGCCAACTCGATGATCATCCTGCGGCGCGCCCTGCTCGGCTTCGACACGCGGCCGCAATTCTCCGCGATCAAGGCCAAGGTGCTCTATGTGCTGTGCCGCAGCGACGCGCTGTTTCCGCCCAAGATCGCGCCGGAGGTCATCGACGGGCTCAAGGCGGCCGGGGTCGAGGCGCAGTATTTCGAACTCGACAGCGATCTCGGGCACACGTCGAGCGGTCCCGAGCACGCCAAATGGTCGCCGACCCTGCGCAGTTTTCTGGCGCCGCTGATCGCCGCTGCCGCGTGACGCCAGCCCTCTACGGATGTCCTGCCTGCGGCCGGACCACGGCTGCCGACCGGCCGGTCTGGCACTGTGCCTGCGGCAGCCATCTCAACCTGGTGCCCGCCTTGGGCATCGGGCGCGGCGATATCGACCGTGCCGAGCCGTCGCTGTGGCGGTATCGCGCCGCACTGGCCCTGGCCGGCCCGCCGCGCGCCTCCCTCGGCGAAGGGCTGACGCCGTTGGTGACGCGCCGGTGGCAAGGCGCCGAACTGCGCTTCAAGCTGGAATCGCAGATGCCGACCGGCTCTTTCAAGGATCGCGGCACGGCGGTGATGTTGGCGCATCTTTGCGAGGTCGGCGTGGGGCCAATCCACGAGGATTCCTCGGGCAATGCCGGCTCGTCGATCGCCACCTACGCCGCCGCGGCGGGGCTGGCATGTCGCATCTTTGTGCCGGCGACGGCGCCGCGCGGCAAAGTGGTGCAGATCGCGGCCTCCGGCGCCGAGGTCATGGCAGTGCCCGGCACGCGCCAGGCGGTCACCGACGCGGCCCTGGCGGCCGCCGCGTCCGGCGAAAGCTTCTACGCCAGCCACAACTGGCAGCCCTTCTTTATCGAGGGCACCAAGACCCTGGCCTACGAGTTGTGGGAACAGCTCGGGTTCGCGCTGCCCGACAACATCGTCGTGCCTACCGGGTACGGCAGCAACATCCTGGGGCTGGAGCGCGGCTTTGACGAACTCGAACGAACCGGCGAGATCACACGGCGACCGCGTCTTTTCGCGGTGCAGGCCGAGAATTGCGCCGCTTTCGCTGCTGCCTGGGAAGCTGGCGGTAACGACTATGTGCCGATCGTCCCGCAACCGACAATGGCCGATGGCATCGCCACGGTGAAGCCGGTGCGCATGGCCGAGGTTCTTGGCGCGCTGCGCCGCTCCGGCGGCGGTGTCATCGCGGTGCCGGAACGCGATATCGCGCCGGCGGTCGTCGCGCTGGGCCGGCTCGGCCTGTTTGTCGAACCGACCTCGGCGACCGGCGCCGCGGCGGTGACGATGCTGCTCAAGAGCGGCACGATCCGGCCCGATGATACGACGGTCGTCGTCGTGACCGGACACGGTCTCAAGGCCGCCGACAAGATCGGTGAGGCGTTAGGGATCTAGACGGGGCCTGTCAGACGCGCTCTGCCAGCAGGCGGCGTCGCATCAGCGCCGGGATCGCGATCGATAGCGCCAGCGCCGCCAGACCGATCAGGCTGGGCCACAATACCTCGTGCTGCCAGTTGCCGCCGCCGAGCAGTGCCCTGCCGCCAGCCGCGCCAAAATCAACATAGGCAATGGTCAGCGGCAACTGCCCGAGCATCGAGCCGAGGGCGTAGCTGGCGAGGTCGAGGCGGGTCAGCCCCAGAGCATAATTGGTCAGGCTATGGGGGATGATCGGCACCAGCCGAACCACCGCCACCATGCGCCAGCCGCCGCGCTCGACCTTCGCCAGCAGGGCGGCAAGGCGGGTCGGGTTGGCGCGCGCGACGAATCCGGCATCGATGTAGCGGGCTACAAGAAACCCGGCGACCGCGCCGGCGACACTGCCGAGCGCAGCCCATACGATCCCCCACCACATGCCAAATAGCAGCCCCGCGGCAATGGCAAGCAAGGTCCGCGGCACAAAGAACAGGCTAGCCAGGATGTGGATGCCGAGAAAGACGAGAGGCGCCGCCGGATGGCCGGAGATCCAGCTCGTTACCGCGTCGACGTTGATCCCGCCGCGACAATACCAAGCCGTGCCGGCCCCTGCGAGCAGAGCCAGCAGAACGAGAAGGCGACCGACCCCACGCTTCACGATACCGGCTCCTCGACTCGGGTCGTGGATATCGCTGTGCCGATATCGCTGGACGTTGTGGCTTCGGGCAGAACGATTTGCGGACGGCTGGAGCGCCGATACAGCCACATCACGCCGAACAAGTCGCCGATCCCCACCAGCAGGCGATCCAGATTGCCGTATTTCGATACCCCGCGTTGCCGTGACCTGTGATTGACCGGGGCCGAACGCACGATACCGCCAGCTCGCAACACCAGGGCCGGCAAGAACCGGTGCATATGGTCGAAATACGGCAGATCAAGGAACAGGCTGCGCGGAAACAGCTTCAGGCCGCAGCCGGTATCGGGAGTGTCGTCGTGCAACAAGCGGCGGCGGATCGCATTGGCAGCGAGCGATGCCGTGCGCTTCGACCAGGTGTCCTTGCGCTGGGTGCGATGCCCGGCGATCAGCAGCGGCGGCATCGCGGGTGCCGCACGAGCGAGGTTCAGCAGCGCCGGGATATCGCCCGGATCGTTCTGGCCATCGCCATCAAGGGTGGCGATCCAGTCGCCTCGCGCGGCCCTCACGCCGGTGCGGACCGCGGCGCTCTGGCCGCAGCTCGATGCGTGCCGAACCAGCCGCAGCTGTGGCAGAACCTTCTGTAGATGGTTGATTTCGGCGACACTGGCGTCGGTGCTGCCGTCATCGACATAGACGATCTCATAAGTCGTGCGACCGTTGAGCGCGGTGCCGATCTCGGCAACAAGAGGAGCGATGTTGCCGGCCTCGTTCTTGACCGGAATAACGACCGAAAGTTCCATGAGCGCGGGAAATCAATACCGAAAAACCGGGCTGCGGCGGCGGCCCAGCGTAAAACTACCACGATCGGGTGGCTGGGATAACCCGCATGGCAGGATCGCCATCGCGAGACTCGGACAGGTCTGGGAACTTAAGACCTTCAGACCGGCTTAATCTGAGTAAGATGACTGATCAGGATGTAATCGAACTCGCCGCGATTTTGGTCAATGAGCATGGCCATGCGGCCTTGGAGATTGCCAAGCGACGCAAGGCGCAACACGCGCACGAGCCGCTTGGCGACGGCTTTCTGCTATGGGGCCGGATCGTCGACGCGACCGCCCGCCTCCTGCGCATCCACCCAACCCACTCCGCTTACGTGAACTAAGCCCGCCTATTCGGCGGCTGCTCGCTCCGCCTGGGCCAATGCGGCGGTGATATTGCGGTGGAAGTGCTGCAGCGCCGGTTCATTGCGGCCGAATACGATCGAATCCTGGGCGCCTGAGTAAAACCCGCGCTGCATGCCCTCGCAGGTTGGAAAATCCTCGTTTTCGACAGTCGCCATTAGCAGGTCGAAATTCTTGTCCCAGTGTTCCTTCGCTTTCGGGCTGGTAACCGGCCCAGGAATATAAAGCGATACATACATCACGGTGTCGTCCGGCGTGGCGCCGGGAAACATGTGCCACGTCTCGACGTGGTCGCGCTGGTAGGTGAAGACCGTGTTGGGGAATAGCACGCAGATCACCACCGTCTTATCGAACACGTCCCACTCGTTCTCGGGAAGCGAGCGCAACTCGTCGATAGTACGGCGTGCCCCGAGCATGCGGTGATTGGGACCGAAAGCCTTGAAGGTGGCGCGATTGCTGAAAAACAGCGGATCCACCGTGTCGGGGTGCAGGTGCTGCAGATGATACGTCTCGCCAAACGTATCGATGGCGAGCTTCCAGTTCATCCGCCGGCGCAGCACTCGCGTCTCATAATGATGATAGTTGTCGAGGCCGAGCGCCGCGAGATCGTCGCCCAGCCCGCTCAACAATGTATCGATTTCGAGGCGGCCAGCCGGGCTGGTGGCAACCCAGATCATGCCGTATTTCTCGGCCACCGGCAGCGGGCGCAGTCCATGCGCCGTGCGCTCGGCGGCGACGAAGGATGATTCATCCGGTCGCGCGATCAGGGTGCCGTCCAATCCATAGCACCAGCCATGATACGGGCAACGGAAATCCCGCTCGCCGCTGCCGCGTCCCTCGGCGACCCGCGCGCCGCGATGCCGGCAGGCATTGAGAAACGCGCCAAGCTCGCCGTCCGGCCGCCGCACCACAAGGATCGGCACGCCGCTGTAATCATGGGTCATCCAGTCGCCGGGGTTCGGCAATAACGCGCTGAGCCCGATATTGATCGCGCCCGCGCGAAAGAACAGCGCGCGTTCGCGTTCCGCCTGCGTGGGGCAGGTGTAGTCGGTGACCGGGTTGCGGTAGATGGTATCGGCCAGATCGGTGGTGCGGTTTTCCAGATGCGCCAGCAGCTTCCTGGCCTCGGCGATCTGCTCGTGCCGCTGCATAACGCCCTCCCGTCCCGGCCTGTTATAGGCTGAAGCCTACCATCGATGATCGCCTGCGTATCGGGTTGCTCGATAACGTAGTCGGTAATACGCCGATCCGACGAGTTCATGCAGTGCCCGCAGGCTGTCATCAAGCGCGGCCAGCGTGGGAAGGAAGTCGCCAACGCTGTCGGCATGCAACGCGGCGCGCGGCGCCGGCCACGGCAGGGCGGTGAGGCCGGCTTTTTCGAAAGCCCACACCGCGCGCGGCAGGTGCCAAGCCTGGCTGACCAATACCACGGTGGTGAGCCCGGCGGGCTTCAGGATGGCAGCGCTGAACAGCGCGTTCTCCCAGGTGGTGCGCGAGCGATCTTCGTTCCAGGAAACGGGGGTCCCGAATTCCTGCTGCAGCACCGCCGACATCAGCTGGGCCTCGCTCTGGTGACCCGACCGCGGCGTGCCGCCGCTCACCAGCACTGGCAGATTGAGTTGGCGATAGGCGGCAGCCGCATAGCTGACCCGCTCCAGCGACACCGATCCCAGCGCATCGGGAATGTCGCGCCCGTTGCCGAGCACCACCGAACCACCCAGCACAATGATGGCTTGAGCTTTCGTGAGGTCGGTATGGGCAGGCGATCCGGCCTCTGTCAATCGCATCAATACGGAGGACATTGCCGGCGTCGCCAATGCAAACAGCGCCAGGCTGGACGCCAGCGCAAGCAGGCTGCCGGTGCGGCGCCCCATGGGTATGAACAGCAGCAGCGCGCCGATCAGGCACAGAACGATCAATACCATGGCGCGCCGCCGCACCGTTTATCGTGCCAACCGATCCGGCCCGGTCGATGGGCTGGGTTCAGGCAGCGCGGACGTACCGGGCGCAGACGACCCGTAGGTGGTCGCGGAAGTGCGGCCGCATGCGGTCGGTCCACGGGGTGTTGGCGGCCGATTTCCAGGCCGCGGTCAACTGCACCTCGGGGGATTGCAGGTGGTAAAGCGCGACATAGCGCCGGTTCGCAGAAGTGGCGCGGAACCGCCGCGCGCACAGTACGCCCGGGACCGCCGCGAGAGCGGGAATATGCTCCTTGTTGTACCACTCGTTGAATTCGGCCTCGTGCGCCGCGTCGACATTCATCGAATTTAGCAAGAGGCCGCCGGCGTTGTCGGGCGGCAGCTGGTCGCCGGGCAGCACCTGCTCGCCCTCGAACCGCATCAGCCGCTCGACATGCCCGGTCACCCGCTTCGACCACGGAGACAAATTCTCGCCGCCGATCGCGGTGTAGCCGGGGCTTTGCAATACCCCGACATTATCGAGATCATAGGTAGCGATCGAGGTGCGGCGGTCCTGCGTCCCCATCCAGCGCTGGCAGACGAGGAAGCCCGGCACGCGCTGCCGTTCCGGCAGATGCTCGGTGTCGTACCAGTCATGAAATTCGTCATCGGCCGCATTGCCGATATTCATTGCCGCGATGAGTATGCCCTTGGCCATTGCCGGTCTCCGCTAGCGCGTTACTCCCGCGGTAACGATAAACCGAAGGGCGCGTGGAATCGACCGCGACCGGCTCAGTGCGAGTGGTCTCCCGCGCGGTTCAGCGCCGCCGTGATTAGGTCAGCGGCCTCCGCGACCTCGCCCCAGCCGATGATGCGAACCCATTTCCCCGGTTCCAGATCCTTGTAGTGCTCAAAGAAATGCGCGATGCGGTTGCGCATTGTCGGTGTGAGGTCGCGCGGTTCGGCCCATCCGAACGGCACCGCGACAATCTTGTCGTCACCCCCCTGTTCGTCCTCCATCTTGAGGACGCCGACGGGGCGGCAGCGGACCACCGCGCCAGGCATCACCGACGCCGGGCTGATGATCAAGACATCGAGCGGGTCGCCATCATCCGCCAGCGTTTGCGGAATGAACCCGTAATTGCCGGGGTAGACCATTTCGGTCGCGAGAAAGCGATCGACGAACAAGGCGCCGGTCTGCTTGTCGAATTCATATTTGATCAGCCCACCCTGCGGAATCTCGACAAGCACGTTGATATTGTCAGGCGGATTGTCGCCGGGCGGTATGAGATTTATGTCCATGGCGGCTGAACCGGCTGCGGGACCATCGGTTCCCTACGCCCCGCCATAGACCGGGATCACCGCGCCACGCGTCACCTGATTGTCGGGCGAGGCGAGAAACGTGATGACCTCGGCGACAGCCGAGGGTGCCACCCATCCGGAGTAATCCGCACCGGGCATGGCATTGCGATTGGCCGGCGTATCGAGGATCGAGGGCGCCACCGCGTTGACCCAGATTTCCTCGTCGGCGGTTTCCTGCGCGATTGCCTGCGTCAAGGCTGCGACCGCCGCTTTGGAGGCCGTATAGGCCACCATGCCGGAGCCCAGCCGAGGCTCGAGAGCCGGCCGCGCCGCGACATTGACGATGCGGCCGCCCTTGGCCCCGCCAGGTTCTGCGGCGACCCGCTCGCGGATGCGGCGGATCGCGGCGGCGGCGCACAGAAACGCCGATAGCGCATTCATCTGCAGCTGATCGACAAAGGCCGCTCCCGAGGTTTCCGCTACCGGCGACATGGCAAAGCCGCCCGCCAGATGCACGGAGGCCCAGAGCGGCGGCAGGCCCTCGTAAAAGCGGCGTACCGCGACTTCGTCCGCGAGGTCGATGCCCGGGGTAATGTGGACGAGCGGATCGTCGCGATGCGCGTAGGCTTCGAGCTCGGAAGCGATCATGTTGGTCAGGTGGCACTCTGCGCCAGCGGCGCGCAACGCACCAACGACCGCGGTACCAAGCGCCCCGGTGCCGCCGGTCACAACGACGTGCGAGCCGTGAAATGCGACCATTTCAGACCTCCGCGCTGGTAGAACAGCGCCGTGATAGCACGCCGGCTGCGCGCCTTCCAACCGGCGCGCCGCCCGGCTGGACGACGTGCGGGTGATCGGCTACGCCGCGACGCGGCGGCGGCTGCGCACGCGATGCCCGGTACCACCGACTTCATCCTCGAACAGGTCGGCCAGCCGCTCCAGCATCACGCCGCCAAGTTGCTCGGCATCGACGATCGTTACGGCACGGCGGTAGTAACGTGTCACGTCGTGGCCGATGCCGATGGCGCTTAATTCAACCGCACCGATCTTTTCGATTTCGCGGATCACCTCGCGCAGGTGCTTTTCGAGGTAATTGCCGGGGTTGACGGACAAGGTCGAATCGTCGACCGGCGCGCCGTCGGAGATGACCATCAGGATGCGGCGCTCTTCCGGGCGCCCGAGCAGGCGGTTATGCGCCCACATCAGCGCCTCGCCATCGATATTCTCCTTGAGAATACCCTCGCGCAGCATCAGGCCGAGATTACGGCGTGCCCGACGCCACGGCGCATCGGCCGATTTGTAGACGATGTGGCGCAAATCGTTGAGACGGCCGGGATTGGGCGGCTTGCCGGCGGCGATCCAGCGCTCGCGGGCCTGGCCACCCTTCCACGCCCTGGTTGTAAAGCCGAGGATCTCGACCTTGACGGCGCAGCGCTCGAGAGTGCGCGCCAGGATGTCGGCACTCATCGCCGCCACCGTAATCGGCCGCCCGCGCATCGAGCCGGAATTGTCGATCAGCAGCGTTACGACCGTGTCGCGGAACGAGGTTTCCTGCTCCTGCTTGTATGAGAGCGGCAGGATCGGGTTGGTCACGATGCGGGACAGGCGGGCCGCGTCCAGAATGCCTTCCTCGAGGTCGAATTCCCAGGCCCGGGTCTGCTTGGCCAGCAGGCGTCGCTGCAATCGGTTAGCGAGCCGCGCGATGACGCTCTGCAGATGCGACAATTGCTGGTCGAGCAGGTGGCGCAGACGTCCCAGTTCATCACTATCGCAGAGCTGATCGGCCTCGATGACCTCGTCCGCCTGTGTACTGAAGGCTCGGTACACGGCGTTTTCATCTGCACGGCCACGCGGCTGTTGGCCGGGCCGCCCCGGCCGTCCCGGATCGTCGTCGCTGGAACCGGGCATCATCTCGCCATCGGCTTCCGCCTCGCCGTCTTCCTCGGCATCGGCTTCGGCGCTATCGGCGGGCGACCCGTCCATCGACGGTTGCGCGCCGGCCGCGGCGCTCTCGCCGCTATCCGACTGGTTCTCGCCTTCGGCCTCGTCGCCCTGGCTCTGATTGTCGTCGGATGACGAATCATCCAGCTCGCCGAGATCGATATCGAGATCCTGGATCAGCCGGCGGGCGGCGCGGGCATATGTGTCCTGATCGAGGATGGAGCGGTCGAGCTCGGTGATATCGCGCGCGATCTTGCCTTCGAGCCACGGGCGCCACATCTCGACCACCTTGCGTGCCGCGGGCGGCGGTGGCTCGTGCGTCAGGGCTTCCCGGGCCAGCAGCCGTACTGCCTCGGCGAGTGTGCCCTCGGTCCGTTCGGTGACACGTTCGAACCCCTGCCGCCGGTACTGTTCTTCCAGCAGTGCGGTCAGGTTGGCTCCGACCCCGACCATTCGACGGGAGCCGAGCGCCTCGACCCGCGCCTGTTCCAGCGCCTCGAAGACGGCGCGCGCCATCGCGCCGCCGGGAGCCCGTTTGCTGTGCACCGCATTGTCGTGATAGCGCAGACGCAAGGCCATGCTGTCCGCCGCGCCGCGCAGCTGCGCGGCCTCCTCCGGGGGCAGGTCGCGCGCCGGGTTGGGCAATTTGACCTTGGTGCCGGCGAGACCCGGTGGTTCCGGGCCAAACCCGATGGTCAGATCGTCGCGTTCGGCGATCGCTCGAAGAGTCGAAGCGGTCGCCCGTTTGAACAGCTCGGTCGGCGAGAGGTCCTGCGCCATGTGCGCTCCAGCGTAGGCGTGGATTACTGAACGAGCGTGGCGTTGACGCCGGTCTCGGGCAGGTCTGTGCCGAAGCAGCGCTGGTAGTATTCGGCGACCGCCGGGCGCTCCATCTCGTCGCATTTGTTGAGAAAGGTCAGCCGGAAGGCGAACGCGACATCGCCGAAGATGCGCGCGTTCTCGGCCCAGGTCATCACCGTGCGCGGCGACATGACGGTCGAGATATCGCCGTTGATAAAGCCGGCGCGGGTCAAGTCGGCGAGCGCCACCATCGCGCTGACACGGCGCTTGCCTTCGTCGTTGGCATAGCTCGGCACCTTTGAGAGCACGATCTCGACCTCGGCATCGTGCGGCAGGTAGTTCAGCGTCGAGACGATGTTCCAGCGATCCATCTGGCCCTGGTTGATCTGCTGCGTGCCATGATAAAGGCCCGTCGTGTCACCGAGGCCCACCGTGTTGGCAGTGGCGAACAGGCGGAAGGCACGATGCGGTCGGATAACCCGGTTCTGGTCGAGCAGGGTCAACTTCCCTTCGACTTCAAGGACGCGCTGGATCACGAACATCACATCGGGGCGGCCGGCATCGTATTCGTCGAAGCACAGCGCCACCGGGTGTTGCAGCGCCCAGGGCAGGATGCCTTCGCGGAATTCGGTGATCTGCTTGTCGTCCTTGAGCACGATCGCGTCCTTGCCGACGAGATCGATACGGCTGATATGGCTATCCAGGTTAACGCGGATACAGGGCCAGTTTAGCCGCGCCGCGACCTGCTCGACATGCGTCGATTTGCCAGTGCCGTGATAGCCGCAGATCATGACGCGGCGGTTGAACGCAAAGCCGGCGAGGATCGCCAGCGTGGTGTCGCGATCAAAGCGATAGGCGTCGTCGAAATCGGGGACGTATTCGCTTGGCGTGCTGAAGGCCGGGACCTCGAGGTCGGTATCGATCCCGAAGGTCTGGCGCACGGAAATCTTGATGTCCGGTTCGCCGAGCGGAGTCGGGGTCCCAGCCCCTTGTGCACTGGATGGCATATTCTTGACGCTTTCTGGTCTTGCGGTGGAATGAGAGGCGCTGCGTTCCTCGATTTTAAGGTCAGTTTGTATAGGTGGCCTTGAGGGTCGCATAAGCCTGGTTGATGATCTTCAGCTTCTCCTCGGCGGCCTTGTCGCCGCCATGGGCATCGGGGTGATGCTGCTTCACCAGCACCTTATAGCGCGCTTTTAGCTCCGCCGCAGTAAGCGGCGGCTCCAAATCGAACACCGCCAACGCCTGATCCCGCGCCGATAGCGCGCGCTTCGCGGGATCACGCGCCTCATTGTGCGCCCGTCGTCCCGCTTTCGCCTGCTCAAATTTCTCCTGAAAGCCGAATGGGTCGCGGAGATGCGGTGGCCGGGGGCCATAGCGTTCGCCAAGCTTCCAACTGGGCCGTTGCCAGACCGTGTCGCGCCGGATTTCCGCTTCGACCTCGGTGTCGTTCATTCCGGCGTAATAATTCCACGACAGGTTGTAGGCCCGCACGTGCTCAAGGCAGAACCAGTAATAGTGGTTGAGCTCCAGGCGCGATCTCGGGGCTCGGAAATCGCCGCCAGCGGCACATCCTGGGTGGTCGCACAGGCGCGTCGGCGCCTCGGGCTCCTCGGCCAAAATGGGGTCAATCGGTTGCCGACGCATGGCCAGCAGTATGGGTGGCCAGCCCGGCCGTGACAAGGCATCCAGGGGCGTAGCTGGGCGGCGCAGAGCGCGTTTGGCGGGGCACCGGGCCGACCGCCAAAGGAAACGTGAATGATCCGCACTCGGCTGTTGAGGTTGGGTGAATGCGACAGTATGCTACCCTCCAGGTTGCCCCCGCCTTGCAAAGAAACGCGTAATAATAGAGTGTCCGACTGGCCTGACGCCCCAGTTAAAGTTGAGAATGAGGCGTTCTGGGCCGCCCTGAACGCAGGCGATCTTGACTCGTGTCTGGTGTCCGTTGCGCAGACGTCTGCCTCTCCTGAGGCTGTCGCGCCGCTATATTGCCATCTCGCCGCTGCGCTGCTGCATCGGAATCGCGCGGCAGAGGCGGCGGCGTGTTGTCGGACCGCGTTTCCGCTGATCCGCGCAAATCGCGAATTGCTCCGCATCTGCGCCTGGGTATTCAGCAATTCCAACTGCTTTGCCGAAGCGGCGGCGGCCTACTGGCAGATCGTGGCGTTGGAGCCGGATTGGGTTGAAGGCTACCGCCATGCCAGCAGCGTGTTGGCGGCCGCGGGCCGCGCGGAGGAGGCGGTCGCGGCGGCGCTCGCGGCCAGCGATCGTGAGCCCGGTAACGCCGAATTCGCGCTGCATGCCGCCCGTCTGCTCGCGGAGCTCGGGCGCCTGCCTGAGGCCGCGCTGTATCTCGACCGTGCGATACCAACCGCCGCCAGCAGCACGCTAATCGAGGCCGCCGAGCTGCTGATGCGCTGGGAGCAGGCCGAGGCGGCGGCCGATCTGCTGCGCTCGCGAGCCAGCGAGGGAGCGCCCGACCCGCGGCTGCTGCGCGTGCTCTCGGCGGCCGAAATGCTGAGCCAGCAATGGGAAGCGGCGCTGGCCGCGATCGACCTTGCCATCGCGGCTGATCCCGATGCGGCCGAGTATCGGGTGCATCGGGGGCATTTGCTCAGCCGGCTGGGCGACACCGCCGGCGCCGCGGCTGCCTTGGCCGACGCCGCGCGACTGGCACCCGACGATGCCACGGTGAAGCGGGCCCAGCTGAGCCTTTACCTGGCGGCGGGTCTCGTCAGCGAGGCTACCGCGATCGGCGGCGAATTGCTGCACGGCTTCCCCGATGACCGGCCGGCCGCGGAGTCGGTATTGCACTTGCTCAATCACCGGCTCGACACGATTGACGGCGACTATGTCGTGTTGCCGGAGAACGATCGCCGCAGCCGAGCGGCCCGACCGGCGCCGGGCTGGTTGGCGCGGGTGGCGACCCAGCGCCGGGTCATCCGCGCCGTGATCCTGCGCGAGATGCGCACCCGCTTCGGCGAGTCCAAACTCGGCTATGGCTGGGCCCTGATCGAGCCCGTCGCCCATATCGGGCTGTTATCGGCGACTTTCGCGGTGCTGATGCATGGCCAGCCGCCGATCGGCCGCCACTTCTTTCTGTTCTATTATACCGGACTGATCCCCTATCACATGTTCATCCACACCAGTGGCGGGATGAGCCATGCCATCATCGGCAATGCGCCGCTGTTGCAACTGCCGCTCGTCACCACGTTCGACGTCATCGCGGCGCGCGGCCTCCTGGAGATCGCCACCGACATCGTCGTCGCGGTGTTGTTGCTCATTGGCTTCGGCGCGCTCGGTGTCGCCTCGGCGCCGGATGATCTGTGGGGGGCATCGCTGGCGCTGCTTACCACCGCCGCGCTCGGCTGTGGCGTCGGTTACGTCAACGCCGTAATCACGGTGCTTGTCCCGTCCTGGGAAAAGGCGTTCGCCCAGTTCACCCGCCTTCTCTACTTCACCTCCGGCATTTTCTACGTGCCCGGCATGATGCCCGGCTGGGTGCGCGACATGCTGGCCTGGAATCCGATGCTGCATGCGATCGACTGGTTTCGCGCGGGGTTCTTCGACGGCTACCAGCCCCACTGGCTCGACCGGTCGTATATGGCGATGAGCGCGGTGTTATGGCTGATGCTCGGTTTCGCGCTGGAGCGCGGGTTGCGTCGTCGACTGCGAGTGCCCCTGTGATCGCTCTCAGTCGCGTCACCAAGGGTTTCGCCACGCCGGCCGGACGCAAGGTGGTGCTGGACGACGCGTCGGTCACATTCGAGGCCGGCCACAATTACGGCATTCTGGGCGCAAACGGCGCCGGTAAATCGACGCTGATCCGCTTGCTGGCGGGTTCCGAAATGCCCGATCGGGGCCGCATCCGGCGCCATGCCCGCATTTCATTTCCACTCGGCTTTGGTGGCACCTTCCACGGGGCGCTGTCGGGCCGCGAGAATGTGGCTTTCGTCGCGCGGGTCTATGGCGCGGCGGTGCGGCCAACAATCCGCTTTGTCGACGAGTTCGCCGAGCTGCGGGAATACCTTGACATGCCGGTGCACACCTATTCGGCGGGGATGCGGGCGCGGCTCGCCTTTGGCACGTGTCTGGCAATCGATTTCGACGTGTTCCTGATCGATGAGGTGACGGAGATTGGCGACGAGCGATTTCGCCGCCGCTGCGCCGCCGCGTTTCGCGAGCGGATGCGCCATGCCGACATTATCCTTGCGGCACACAACGCGCACACGATCCGGCAGTATTGCGACCGCGCCGCGCTGCTGACGGGCGGAAGGCTGCAGCTGTTCGACGACGTTGCCGCCGCACTCAATCAGTACCGCCGGCTTCTGCTAGGGCCAGCGCCCACCCGCGAGGCAGCCTGATGGCGCCGCCGTCACTCGCCGACGCGGCGATCGCACAACACACGCCACCGGTGGTCGCGGGTGCGATCGCCGCGGTCCCGGCGCGCCTCGATCAAGCGCGCAAAGGCATGATGCTGGCGCGGGTAGGGCTCCTGCTGCCAGTAGATGATGCCGAGCGCCGCCCCGCGTGGCCGACACCGCGGCTGCTGTCGTTCCTCTTCGTCGTTCTGCTGCCGACCGTGTTGGCGGCGGTCTATCTGTTCGGTGTGGCGGCCGACCAGTACGTCGCGGAGTTCCGCTTCACGCTCAGTACCGCGGAACAGCCGCGCATCGATCCGCTGGCCATGCTGGCCGGCGGCGCGGGCCACGCGCCGGCCGCCCTTGAATCGCAGATTCTGGTTCAATACATCGGCAGCCGCGCGATCATCGAGCAGGTCGACCGATCGCTCGACCTGCGCCGTCTGTTCGGCACGTCGGAAGCGGATTGGTGGGCGCGGCTGGCGCGGGGCGCTCCGATCGAGGAGCTGCTGCGCTATTGGAAGGAGCAGGTCGATCCATTCTACGACCCGGCCGATGGCACCGTCACGGTACGGGTACGGGCCTTTTCGGCGATGGCGGCATTGCAACTGGCGGAGGCGGTCGTCGCCGCTTCGGAACGCCTGGTGAACCAGCTGTCGCAGCGCATGCGCGACGACGCCGTCCAGCACGCCCAGGCCGAGGTGGATGGAGCCGAAATCCGCCTCAAGGGCGTGCTCGATAAAGTGCACGCGTTTCGCGACCGCGAGGGGATGATCGATCCGGTCAAGACGGCGCAGACCACCGATCTGCTGGCAACGCGGCTGCGCGACGAGCTGGTGCAGGATAACGCGCAACTCGCGACCTTGAAGGCGTATATGCGCGACGACGCGCCATCGGTGAAAATCCTCAAGGCGCGCATCCGATCGCTGGAGACGCAGCAGCGCGGGCTCGCCCGGGAGATGACCGACCCGGACAAGACGCGCAACGACACGCTGTCGAGCGTGCTGGGCTCGTATGAGGCGCTGGAAAACGAC
>JAFAYW010000229.1 GCA_019240125.1 Alphaproteobacteria bacterium | reverse complement strand
GCCAGACGGAAGGTGCAGGCGAGTGCCAGTTCCAGGCCGCCGCCAAACGCATAACCGTTGATCAGGGCGATCGACGGCATCGGCAACTGGTCGAGCTTGTCGAGCACCGAGTGGCCAAGCACCGCCCCGGCGCGCTGCTCGACCAGGGTGCGGCCCATCAGTTCCTTGATGTCGGCGCCGGCGCAAAAGGCGCGGTCGCCCGAGCCAGTGACCAGCAGGGCGCGAACATCCGGCGAAATCGAGTCGAGCAGGCGGTTGAGATCGTGTAACTGGGCGAAACTCAATGCATTGAGCGCCTCGGGGCGGTCCAGCGTGATCAGCGCCAGCTCGTCGATGCGGCTCATGTGTATCGCCATGCTTAATCCTCTCCTGTCCAGCGCACCGGCTCCGGCCGGAGACGTCCGGACCGGGCCCATTCCACGAGCTCGCGTTTCAGGATTTTGCCGCTCGCGGTCAGCGGGTAGGCCGTCATCGCGATAAAATATTCGGGCATGTCGTAGCGCGACAGCCCGGCCCGATGCAAATGCGAGAGCAATTCCCGCGCCTCCGCCGCGCTGCCCTCATGGAAAATAACGGAGAGGCATACTTTTTCGCCGAGCCGATGATCGGCCACGCCAAACGCGGCACAGCGGGCCACGGCGGCGTGCCGCATTGTCAGGTCCTCGATCTTGGCCGGGTGGATGTTGCGGCCGCCGCGGATGATCAGGTCTTTCTTGCGCCCGGCGATTTCGAGACAGCCGTTTTCGTCGAGCCGGCCGAGATCGCCCGACATGAACCAGCCCTCGCGGTTGAACGAATCCTCGGTGGCCAGCTGGTTGTCGAAATAGCCGAGGGTCAGGCAGGCGCCGCGCCCGCCGATCTCGCCAATCGTGCCCGGCGTCGCCTCGAGATCGGGGTTTTCCGGGTCCCAGATGCGGATTTCATAGGCGCGGCAGGCGCGGCCGCAGGTGGCGACGATGGTTTCGGCCGGGTCGCTCGGCAATGTGTACTGGTGCGAGCCGTTTTCGGTCATCCCGTAGACGTTTTGCGGCACGACGCCGCGATCGAGAAAGGCCTGCGCCACCTCGCGCGGGATCGGCGAGCCGGCCATGTAAAAGGTTGTGACCCTGCCCAGCGCGTCGAGCCGCCGAGCGCGCATCTGTTCGAGGATGTCCATCGCATGCGTTGGGACGCCCATTACATAGGTGGCGCCGCTTTCGATGATCCAATCGAGCGCGCTCATGCCGGGCGGCGGCGCGTTGACCACCAGTTCCAGCCCCGCCGCCATCATCTGCTCCAGCGCGACGGTGCCGATGTGGTGGCTCATCGGGCTGAGGCTCAGCAGCACCGAGCGGTGGTCATGATGCCAGTCCTCGACCATCGCGCGGCCATTGGCGAGCAAGGTGTTGTCGGAGTGCATGACACCCTTGGGCTGTCCGGTGGTGCCCGAGGTGAAGGCGAGATAGACGATCTTGTCGGGGTTGGTGTCGACCGGCGGCAGGTTGTGCGCCGCTGCGGTGGGGAAGGGGGCCGCACCCGCCGGCCCCTCGCCCAGGGTATAGAGGCGGCGCAGACAGGGCAGCTCGGCGGCAGCGGCGAAAATATCGGCGGTGCGGGCATCCGCGCCGTAACCGGGCTGCGCGAACAGCGCCGCAGCACGGGTGCGGGCCAGCAACTCCATGATCTCGGCGACGGTGTAGTTCTGGTGCAATGACGGATTGCACACGTACCCGTTGCGCGAGCAGGCGACGAATACCGCCACGGCCTCGACCCGGTTGGGCAGCCACACCGCCACCCGCTCGCCACGCTTCAGCCCGCCCGCATGCAGATCGGCCGCGACCGCATCGACCATCGCCGCCAATTCGCGCCAGGTCAGCCGCCGCGCTCCATCGCGCAACGCGAATGCATCCGGCCGCCGCTCGGCGTGTTGCGCCATCAGCGTGTACAGCGTCTCGTCGCGCCATACGTCCTCGGCGTAATAGCGCCGCGCTGCGGCGGGATCGTGCAAAGTGAGGAGGGTGTTGGTCATGCCGTCGCTGCCTTAGTCGCCAGCTGCCTGTGGAAACCGCGCTTGTTAGAAAATGATGCGCATGTATACATCTGCATCATTTTCTAACCGCCTAATGGTGATAGTCGCATGGCCGCGTCCGACACGACAATTGTGACAGCGAGAATAAGCGCGGAACTCAAGGCCAAGTTGGATGCGCTGGCTCGGAGCACCAAGCGTTCGAAATCGCATCTCGCAACGGAGGCAATTGCGGCTTACGTCGAGCAGAATGCGTGGCAAATCGCCGAGATCGAAGCTGGCATCGCCGAACTGGATCGCGGCGAGGTGATGTCTGACCACGAGGTCGAGGCGTTGTATGAGCGGCTGACCCGGCAGCGGTGACGCAACTTCGCCTCGTCTATCCTCGGCGGTACGAGCGCCGGTTAGAGGAGATATACGAACACATCGCGGCCGAGAACCCGGCCGCCGCAATACGAACGATCATGCGTATTCGCGAAGCCGTTGAACGGTTGGCGCTGTTCCCATCGATAGGACGTTCTGGGCGCGTCGACGGCACGCGAGAACTGGTCATTGTCTCTACACCCTACATCGTGCCCTATCGCGTCAAGAATGATGCCGTACAGATCATTACGATCCTCCACAGCGCCCAGCGCTGGCCATCGACGTTTTCCGGAATAGTTTAATGCCCGAACTTATCCGCGTCCGGCTTGCGGCGTTCGCCAAACGAGGCGCCGAGTTCGTGCGACTCGTCGCTTTCGAGGTATTGACGCAGCAATAAATCGTGCGCCAAGCGGGCGAGGCCGCCGACGCCGCCGTGGCGGGCGCTGAAGGCGGTTTTCACGGCGGCGAGGGCGAAGGCGCCGCGGTCAGCGATTTCGAGGGCCATCGCGCGGGTTGCCGCCTTGAGCTGATCGTCGGGCACGACCTGGTTGATCATGCCGATCTCCAGCGCCTCGCGGGCTGATATCCGCATATTGCGGAACCAGATTTCCTTGGCTTTTTTCTTGCCGACAAGGTCTTCGAGATACCAGGTGCCGAAACCGGCGTCATAGCTGCCCATCATCGGGCCCACCTGGCGAAATACGGCGCTTTCCTTGGCGATCGTGATGTCGCACATCACCTGCAGCACATTGCCGCCGCCGACCGCATAGCCGTTGACCGAGGCGATCACCGGCTTTTGCAATCGCTCGATGCTTTCGTACATGTCGAGGGTCGGGAGCACGCCGGCATAGAGCGTCGTGTCCGGCATACCGGTCTTGCGGCCGCCGATGCAGAAGAATTTGTCGCCCGCGCCGGTCAGCACAATGACGCGGGTGCGGGTCTCGCGGCGGATCGCGTTGATGCAGTCGCGCACCTCGTGGCACATCGTTTCGGTGAACATGTTGCCGTCGTCGGGGCGGTTCAGCGTGATCGTGCCGACCGGGCCATCTTCCTCGTACAGGATCGTCTCGAAACCCATGGCAGCACTCCCCTTCAGGCTCATCTGCGCGAGAACATCTTGCAAAACCGGTGGCGGAGCGCGGAAGCTCGCGCTCGAGATAACCGGGAGGGCGCGATGATAGAGGAATTGTTGCCGCATGCGGAACGGGTCGCGGCCGTATTGAAGGCTCGCAAGGAGACAATCTCGGTCGGTGAGTCATCAACCGCCGGGCTGGTCTCGGCGGCGTTGCTGGCTGTGCCGGGCGCTTCAGCCTATTTCATCGGCGGTGCCGTGGTGTACACGCGCCACTCCCGTACCGAGCTGTTGCAGGTCAGCGAGGCGGATTTCGCCGCTCTGCATGGCATCACCCCGTCGACCGAGCCGTACGCGCTGCTCTTCGCGCGTAAGATTCGAGAGCGGCTCGGCACCACCTGGGCGATCGGCGAAACCGGCACGGCCGGTCCGACCGGCAGCCGGTACGGCCATGCCGCCGGGCATTCCTGTGTCGCCGTGGTTGGGCCGAACGGCGAACACGCGCTGACCGTCGAAACCGCGAAGGACGATCGCGTCGACAACATGCGGGCATTTACGATCGCGGCGCTGGAATTGCTGGCGAAGGCGCTTGGCTAGGGCTGCACTCGGCCGGCCGTATTTGTCGGACCTGCGGCAAGCTGGTGCACCTCTCTAACCGAGTCCCATATTGCACGGGCACGCCCTATAATGGCTTGGCGCGACACAACCGCCGATCGCTTTGCCCGCGGTCAGGATCGGTCGTGCCTTGGGGAGGCTCGTTGGGCGGATGGAGGGCTTTGTGTCTGAAGATACTGAAGATACGGCGAGCCGGCTGGACGAAGTGACGGCGGCACTTAAAGCCGCGCAAGCCGAAAAGGTGGACGCCTATATCCAGATGGATTGGACCCGGGTGTGGGAATTGACGAATGTCGATATTCCCAAGCTGGAAGAAGAGCTGGCAGCGCTTACGCACTCCACGATCGAGGGGCATGCGCATGCGGTCCCGCCGATCGATTTCGATCAACTGTCGATCGAGATGATGCAAAACAAAACGCACGCAATGGGATTGCATCTTCGGCGGCATAGCGTGCCACACAATCGGCAGGTTAAGGTCTCGGTCGTGTTCTGCGACGAACAGAAGACGATAACCGATTCTATGGCGGAACATGTCGTCTTCTATCAGTCGCAGGGTGAAAAGCAAATCAAGGTCAAGGATTTGCAGAAAGGCCCATGGGTCAGCGACCACATGAATGAAGAGGATGCCAATAAAACGGCGGAAAATGCCCTCGGCGGCATCAATGACTTGCGGCTTATTATTCAACATCGTCTGAGAAATCTCTAGACAGATGAGCAAAATCTGGGGCCTGGGATTGTGAATTAAAGTCTAGATCAGACGTGATGTGATGCGGCTCATGGCGCGGCGTTGACCGGATTGGGACGTTCGGGCATTCTCGCGGCCGGTGAGTTCGAGGCGACCTAACCCCCGGGGGAGCCGCTATTATTAACGCGTTTTTTGTTGCCGTCCGGCTCGGCCGGCGGTTCGGTCGCAGGCCCGCGTGGTGTGCTGCGGGCTGGAAGCTCGCCAGCCTCTTTGCCGTCATGATCGGTCTCAGCGCCTGCGACACATTGGCTACAATGGCGGGCAACGGACCCGCCGCGACCGATCCGGTGCCGGAACTGGCCCGCGATGTAACCGCACTTCCGAGAGACCCCGACCCGGGTCGACCGATCGCGATGATGGCGTCGCGCTCGTCGCAGCCGGCGATGCCCGCCATCGTCGTGCATGCGCGCGAACCCGAGAAAAAGACGCAGAGCGAGCTCGTTGCTGCCGATAATCACACCGCCGGCGATGTAACACTCAATTTCGCTGGGGCCGACGTACGCGACGTCGTTGCCGAGGTCCTCGGCCGCATGCTCAAGGTCAACTACGTCATCGACCCTGATGTCACCGGTCCGGTAAATTTCAACGTCAGCCGGCCGCTACGGCGCGACGAGATCCTGCCGCTGCTCGAGACCGTGCTCAACAGCCGCGGCGCGACAATGGTGCAGAACGACGGCACCGTGCGCGTCATGATGCGGCGCAAGGACGGCAAACCGGCCGTGGCGGCCCCGCTCGCCGGCGTTCCCGGTCGACTGATCGGCGACCACAGCGAGCTGTTTCAGTTGCGCTATGTCGGTGCGACCGAAATGCAGCGCGTGCTCGAAAAAGTTCTGCCCGCCACCGCGACGATCAGCCCGGATGACGGCAAGCATGCGCTGATGGTGCAGGGAGAGCCGGCGGAGCTGCAACTCGCCCGCGATACGATCCGGGTATTCGACGTCGATCAGATGGTCGGGATGTCGATGGCCCTGGTGCCGTTGCGCAACGCCGATCCAGCCGAACTGGCGGAGGAGGTCAAGAACATCTTTTCCGCGACGCGCAAGGACGCTGACGGCGACTCGATCCGCTTTATGCCGGTGAAGCGGCTCAACGCAGTCATGGTGATCAGCCGCTCGGGGGCTTATCTCGACGAAGCGCGTAACTGGATTGCCCGGCTCGATCGCAGCCGCAATCCCAATGAACAGCGCGTGTATATCTATAACCTGCAATACAGCAAGGCGGTGCAGATCGGGCAGAAACTGCAGGGCCTGCTATCGGGGCTCAACATCCAGTTCAAGAGCCAGGCGGCGTCAACTGGCGGTGAGGGGATCGGGGCTCCGAACGCGGCGCCCGCTGCGCCGCCGACCGCGGGCTCGTCGGCGACAGTCACCGTCGACCCGACCGGCGCCAAACCCGCCGAGGTTAAATATTCCGAGGCAAGACCGCCCGAACCCCCGCCAACCTCGATGCTTGCCGGCAACTCCGCGCCCGATCCTGCGCAAGGGGGGGTGCGCATCGAGGCTGATGAGGCGCACAACTCGCTGCTGATCTCCGCGACGCCCCGCGACTACGAGCTGATCCGGCAGGTGCTGCAGGGGATCGATGTGCCGCCGTTGCAAGTGCTGATCGAGGTGACGGTGGCCGAGGTCACCCTCAACGACGTGCTTAATTATGGGGTCGAGTACTACATAAACGCAGGTAAAACCAATACGTTGCTAACGACTGCGGCGAGCGTTGCCGGCATCACCCCGTCGGTGCCGGGGTTTGCCCTGTCCTGGGTGGCGGGCAATTTCTCGCCGCGCGCCATCCTCGACGCCCTGTCCGACGTCACGCAAACCAAGGTAATCTCGACGCCGCGCCTGCTCGTTCTGAGCAATCAGACAGCAAGGTTGCAAGTTGGCGACGTGGTGCCGATCATTACGCAATCGGCAACCAGTACCGTTACCAGCAATCCGCTCGTGCTTAATAATGTGAGTTATAAGGAAACAGGGGTCGTACTCGAGGTTACGCCGCGGGTAAACTCGGGTGGGTACGTGACGATGGACGTTAACCAGGCGGTCAGTGACGTGGTGAATACGACAACCTCGACGATTGACTCGCCGACAATCCGGCAGCGTCGCCTGACCAGCACGATCAGCGTCAAGACGGGCCAGACCATCCTGCTCGGTGGGCTCATCCAGCAGCAGGCCACCAACGAGACATCGGGCATTCCCGGGCTCAGCGACATCCCGGGGGTTGGCGCACTATTTGGCAACCGCAATAATACCGCCGGTCGCACCGAATTGATTATGCTGATGACCCCGCACGTCATCAGTAATGATGAGCAGGCGCGCGACACGACGGCCGGCGTCGAGCGGCAGTTCCAGGCCGTGCTGGATGCCGATAAGATGCCGCGGCCACGGCGCCCTGCACCGTGACGCGTACCGTGACCCGCGGCGTTAGACGAAACCGACGAACAAGACAGCACAGGACGAGCCTCGCGTGACCGACTTCAAGATAATCATCGTGGGCTCCGGCCCGGCGGGGCTCAGCGCCGCCACCCACGCGGCGAAGGCGGGCATGACACATGTGCTGCTCGAACGAGCGCCGCATCTCAACGATACGATCTTCAAGTATCAGAAGCGCAAGCTCGTCATGGCGGCCCCTGGGTTCCTGCCGTTGCGCAGCGATATCCCGTTCCAGAAGGGGCTGCGCGAGGATCTATTGGAAAGCTGGGAGACGACCTCAGCTGGCGCCGGCGTCAATGTCCGCATGAACGCGGAGGTTACCAAGATCGCGGGGAAGCTCGGCGATTTCTCGGTGACGCTGAATGACGGCAGCACATTGACGGCCGAGTTCGTGATACTGGCGATCGGTGTGCAGGGCAATCTCAATCGACTGCGGCTCAAGGGCGCCGACCTGCCTTTTGTGCAATATCAGCTCGACGATCCCGACGAATACAAAGGCGAGGAAATCGTCGTTATCGGTACCGGCGACGCGGGTATCGAGAACGCGCTGGCCTTGGCCGCCAATAACCGTGTCTCGGTGGTCAACCGGCTGGCTGATTTCCCGCGCGCCAAGCCGGCGAATGCCGCGCTCATCGAGGAGGCAATCAAGCACGGCGACGTGCAGCACCTGATGAACTCGGACCCCAAGGAGATCGAGCCCGGGTTTCTGACGCTGGAGACCCCCGACGGTCTGGCCCGCATCCCGTGTGAGCGGATCATCGCCCGCATCGGAGCATCGCCGCCGCGGAAATTTGTCGAAGCCTGTGGCATCACCTTTCCAAATGACAGCCCGACGGCGTTCCCGCTGCTGTCCGAGACCTACGAATCCTCGATACCGGGGCTCTATGTGATCGGGGCGCTGGCCGGTCATCCGCTGATCAAGAACTGCCTCAACGAGGGTTACGAAGTCATCGAGCGTATCCTCGGCAACGATATCGTGCCGGCGGACGAACCCTTGATCCAGGCCAAGATCGATGGCGCCGGCGTCAAGATGAATGTGTCCGAGCTCGTCACCATGACGCAGCAGCGAGTGCCCTTGTTCCAATCGCTGACGGCCACCCAGATCCGCGAGTTCCTGATTCACTCGACGCTGCATCGTCCTAATACCGGCGACACGGTCGTTCGGCGCGGCGAATACTCGAATTCGCTTTACGCGGTTCTTGAGGGTGAAGTCGGCATTGTCGTCGAACCCGAAAACCCGTCGCGCCTCGTGCACCTCGGTCCCGGGGAGTTTTTTGGCGAGATGGCGCTGATTTCGGGCCGGCGTCGCAGTAACGACATCGTTGCCACTGAGCAATCGCTGCTGCTTGAGGTTGGGCGCAACTTCATGCTGCGTCTGATCCGCTCCGAACAGAAGGTCCGTGACGCGATCGATGATGCTGCGGTGGCGCGCCAGATCAGCACGTTCCTCGGAACCCGCATCCGGCCGCAAATCATGTCGGAAGTGCTTTCGACGACGCTGGTTGTCGAGTTCAAGCCCGACGACACGCTGATCGACGAAGGCTCCCTCGACGACTCGGTCTACCTGATTCGAAAGGGATCAGTGACTGTTTCGGTCAAGCTTGGCGGCCGCGACATCGTGTTGGCGTATCTGCCGGCGGGCAACTATGTCGGCGAAATGGCGCTGATCACGCATCGACCGCGAACGGCGACGGTGCGCGCGGTAGTGCCGACAGAAGCGATCCGCATCGACGGCAAGAACTTCCAGACGCTGTTGCGGAACGACCCGGATCTACAGCGCTCGGTCGAGGAGCAACTTGGCAAGCGTCTCGCTGACCAGCAGCATGCACGTCTGCACGCCCAGGAGACGAGCGCGGTCGAGTTTTTCATGCGCAACGGACTGGGCGAGGCGACCGATGTCCTCGTCATTGACGAAGCCTTGTGCGTCCGCTGCGACAATTGCGAAAAAGCCTGCGCGGAACTGCATCACGGCGTCAGCCGGCTCAACCGCGAGGCCGGTCCGACCTTTGATACATTGCATCTCCCGACCTCGTGTCGGCATTGCGAGGACCCGCACTGCATGAAGGATTGCCCGCCGGACGCGATCCATCGCGCGCCCAACGGCGAGGTGTTCATTGACGACCAATGCATCGGCTGCGGCAACTGTGAGCGTAACTGCCCGTACGGGGTCATCCAGATGGCGGCGGAGCCGGTGAAAAAGCCAGGCCTGCTGAGTTGGCTGTTCTTCGGCCGCGGGCCGGGGCCAGGTGAAGACAAAACACCTGCCGGGCTGGCTAAGCGCAAGGGTTCACCGCATGCCGTCAAGTGCGACATGTGCAAGGATATCGCCGGTGGACCCGCCTGCGTGCGGGCGTGTCCGACGGGGGCCGCGATCCGCGTCGAGCCCAGTCGTATCATGGATGCCATTCGGCAGGTCCACTGATGCGAACCGTCTCGGCCCGGCTTGGGCAAGAAATTGACGCGATCCATCAGGAGCGCCGTTCGCGCGGGTTGCACCAGTCGTTCCTGACCTATCGCGGCTTCCGCTATCTCAAGATCGCCGCCCTGTTGTGTCTGGTGTCCCTGGCGATCTACATCGCCGATAATCCCTATGGCTCGCCGTACGGAGGCAGCTGGGCCGGGTATACTCTAGGCACCGTCGGCGCGGCATTGATCTTCTGGTTGACCTGGTTCGGCTACCGCAAGCGCAACTACCCTGTCATGCAGGACCGGCTGGCCGCCCGCTTATCGGCGCACATCTATTTTGGCTTGGCCCTCGTCATCATCGCGACGCTGCATACCGGTTTTCATTTCGGCTGGAATATCCACACGGTAGCGTACGGTTTGATGTGTTTCGTTATCGCTTCTGGCGTGGTTGGGGTGTACTGCTATTCGCGTTATCCGCGAATGATGACGGCGAACCGAGCGGGCATGACTATGCAACAGATGTTGGGGCGCATCGCCAGCCTTGACGACGAGATGCGTACCGCGGCGATGCCGTTGGATGAGCGCATGGCCACCGCGATCGAGCTCGCGGCCGAGAACACGGCGATCGGTGGATCGGCGTGGCGGCAGATGAGCGGGCACTATCCAAGCTGCGCCACCGCGGCCGCGATAGCACTGCTCGATCGACGCGCCGAGATGGAAGGCGAGGCTGAAGAGGGCTGGTTGCGGGTCCGTGTTCTGCTGGAGGAAAAAGCCGTGCTGCTGGCGCGGGTTCGCCAAGATATCAGCTACAAGGCGATACTGGATTTTTGGCTGTATCTCCACGTTCCGCTGACCATAATGCTCGTCGGAGCCCTTCTGGCGCACATTATTTCCGTCTTCTTCCTGTGGTAATCAAAGCACCTCAATCGGGACCGTAGCCGCCTATGGAGGTCCAGGTCACGACATTGAGCCGGCGTGGTTCGGCTCTGATGCGGCGCAACACGATGGTGAGCGCCCGTCGCATTCGCTTTGGGCGAGGCACCGGTAGTGAGGTGTCTCTCTCTGATATTCGCGTCGATCTGACAGCTGCCGCGATGTTCCCGCTGGGTGGTGGGGTCACCATCGAAGCGCTCGGACCATCGCCGGTTCGGGTGAATGGCGTCAGCACCAAGGCCGCCGCGATCAAGCCCGGCGATACAATCGCGATCGGGCCCTACGAAATCCGCATGCTGCCACCGCCTCAAGGCGTGGATGCCGCGTTTGAGATCGAGCTGGTGCAGCCGATCGGCGACAGTCTCGAACGGTTGATGTCGCGCTGTCGCATCGGTCTCGATCAGGCCGGGTTGAGCAAGCGTCGTGTCGCATGGCTTGGCATTGTATTGGTGTTGCTGTGCGGTTTGGTCGCACCTATCGCGGTGTATACGACAGCGGGTCGAACGTCCGGCCTACGCGATGTCTCGGCGGCGGGGTCTGCCGGCGGGTTGATGAATGTCGTCGCGCTGTTCTGGAAGCCGGGCGAATTGTCAAACTCACATCGATTTTTCGCGGCGGATTGTACTGCCTGTCACGATCGCCCCTTCGCGTCGGTCTCTGACAATTCGTGTCTCGCCTGCCACGCAAATGTCGGACGACATATCCCCGTCGGGGCGCACTCGGGCGACGTCGAACAGACCCTCAACACGACGCGCTGCGCGGATTGCCACGAGGAGCATCGCGGCACGCGTGCCCTGGTCGTAAACGACCAGCGGCTCTGCATCGATTGTCACGGCTCGCTTGCGGAAAAAGCACCAGATGCAGGGGTGCGTGATGTCGGCGGCTTTCCGACAGGCCATCCGCAGTTCCGGGCGACCGTGGTCGCGGATTCAGCGCACGCAAAGGTCGAGCGAGTGGCGGTTGACGCGACGCCGCCACCACTCGATCGACCCGGCATCAAATTCTCGCACGCCGAGCATCTGGTGGCGAATGGCTTCCCCGCGCTGGGCATAAAGCCGCTGGTATGCGCCAACTGCCATGTCGCCGACCCGGCAGGGCAGGGCTTTCAACCAGTCACCTATAAGCAGCAATGCGCCAGTTGCCATGCACTGGATTTCGATCGCCAGGATCTGCCTTGGCCGAATGCACGGGTTCCGCATGGCGACGATCGCGGGATTGCCGCCGCCGTCTGGAACTACTACGCCGGAAAGCTGCTGCAGGGCGGTGCTGCGCCCGCCGCCGCATCTGACGGCGTCAATCGGCAAGTTCCAGGCATGCCGCAGAACGCCAGCTCGTCGACGACACCATCCTCCGATTCGAGCGATGCCAAACAGTGGGTAGCCCAAAAAACGGAAGCGGCGCTGCGGACCATCGTGCTCGATGACAAACGGGGTTGCGCTTACTGTCATGTTGGCACAGGACCAAACGGTGCCTTCCAGATCGCCGATCTTGTCAAAGTCGGCGATAGCATGCCGGGCCCGGCACCGGCGCCGATCGTAGCGCCGGTGATGCTGCAGGCACGGTTTCTGCCACACGCGAAGTTTGATCACGCCAAGCATGCCGCGGTGCCGTGCGAGAGTTGCCACGCGGCGCGGCAGGCCGAGACCGTGGGGCAGATGCTGATCCCGGGTGTCGAGAATTGCGCCAAGTGCCACGGGGCGGAACAGGCGGCGTTGCACGCGCAATCCACTTGCACCACTTGCCATGGTTTCCACGAGAAAGCGCTCGGACCGATGCGCGATCTGCACGCCGATATTCGCTGACTCGGAAACGAGTCGCTCCGATGGGGTCTCGGAGCGGCAGCGCAAGTCCTTGGAATGGCGCAGGTTTGTTGGGCAAGCCAGCTGCCTCTAGACGGCGGGCCTTGAGCCGGGCAACGATTAGGGCGTTAGATCATAGGGTTTTCTGAAACGGGGGATTGAGCGTGGCGAGACGCGGGGAGCTCGCGAGCGCGCGGGGTAATGCGCGGCGTGGCTTATTCGGCCATCCCGGCTTTAAGGCCGCCGTAGCGCTACTGTCGCTTTTGTGCGCGGCGCCTTCGGGTTGCGGCGGGGGCGGCGGCAGCGGCGGTGGCAATTTCACCCCAACGGTCGGAACGGCGCCAGCGACGCCGCCCAATCCAGCGATTTCGCCAAATCTGACCGAAGGCGACGTCAACACGGTCATACTGCAGGCGGTTAACGAAGCCAACGCGCGCGGCAAGCCGGCCACCATCGCTGTTGTCGATCGTGTTGGTAACGTCTTGTCGCTGACACAGATGGCGGGTGCGCCGGGCGCGGCAACGATTACCTCGATGCGGAACGTAACGAGCGGTTTGGAGGGCATCCCTCTTCCAACGCCGTTGGCCGCAATCACCAAGGCGCTGACCGGCGCCTATCTCTCCTCGAATGGCAACGCCTTTACCACCCGCACGGCGAGCCAGATCGTTCAGGAGCATTTCGACCCCGGTGTTGCCGGTACGCCGGCCGGGCCGCTGTTTGGGGTGCAGTTCAGCCAGCTGGCCTGCTCTGATTTCAACACGATGGCCTCGGCAACGCCCGGCGGTGTGAATGCCGGACCGCACCGCTCGCCAGCCGGGTTCTCCGCTGATTCCGGCGGCATCCCGCTATACAAGAATGGCATCCTGGTCGGCGGCATTGGTGTCATCAGCCGCCCGACCTACTCGCTCGATCTTAATATCTTCAACGTCGACATCGACGATGACGAGGTCATCGCGATCGCCGGTCAAACCGGCTATGCGCCGCCCGCGCAGATCGTGGCCAGCAACATCGCGGTAAACGGCCTTACGCTGCGCTATACTGACGCATCTTCGGCAAACCTCGCGGCGCCAGTCTCGGCCAGCGGGACATTCACGCCGTTGCCAGTGACCGGCTATTTTGCGGGACCCGCTGCCGGCCACACGGCGATTGCCGGATTGACGTATGGCAGCACCGACGGTGCTTCCGGCGTCGTTCCCGACGGCACCTTCGGCCCGGTGCTGTACCCGGGTACGACGACGCAGGCTTATGTTTTCACCGACGGCAACGGCAAGGTTCTCTACGCTCCGACTGCCGGTCTGGCTCCGACGGATGGGACCGCGATTACTGCCTCTGAGGCGCAAGCAATCATGACCAGCGCCCTCAACGTGGCGTTCTCGGCGCGCGCGGGTATCCGGGTGCCGACCAACAGCTTCGTGCAGGTCACGGTTACAGTCGTCGACCTCGACGGTAACGTCGTGGCCCAAGCCCGCACACCGGATGCTCCTATATTCGGCGCCGATGTATCGCGGCAGAAGGCCCGCAGTGCGGTGTTCTTCTCGCGCCCGGATGCCGCCGCCAAGATCAGCGCGATCCCGGGGCAGTCGAGCAGTCCGGCCGGGACATTCGCCGACTATATCACGCGGACCCAGGCGCAGGTCGAGCCAACGGCCTTTTCTGATGGTCTTGCGTGGTCGGAGGTCGCCATCGGCGACATCGCACGGCCATACTTCCCCGACGGTATCGACGGCACGCCGCCAGGCGCGCTGAGCCTGCCGTTTGCCAATTGGAGCGTCTTCTCCACCGGATTGCAGGTTGATCTCGTCGCGGCGGACATTCTCGCCGGCACCACCGGTGCGCCGGCTCCCGCGGCAGGATGCGCCAATATCGGCGGCAAAGGCTTGGTGGCGCTTTCCGGCGGCAAGTCGCCACTGGCTGACGGTTTGCAGATCTTCTCAGGCGGTACGCCCATCTATCGCGGCAACACCCTGGTTGGTGCCATCGGCATCTCTGGCGACGGCATCCAACAGGACAGCATGGTGGCGTATCTCGGGGTACAGAACGGCCCCGGCACGGTGCAGAACGCTCCCGCCGCACTTCGCATCGATCAGCTGGCGCCGCAGGGGCTTCACTTGCGGTTTGTGAACTGTCCGGCTGCTCCATTCCTCAATTCCACCGTCCAGAACCCGTGCTGACCATGCCGTCACCATCGTTCGCCATGTTTGGCCGTCTAGCCGGCTTGGCGGGATTGTTGTGCCTGGCGGCGCCGGCGATCGCTGCGGTGCCGCCGGCCGATCCGCCGCCCAGCGCCGATGCTTTGCGGCGCGACCGGCGGATGGCAACCGATCTGGAGCGGGCGATCGCGGCCGACGCCCAGACCTTTGACAGAGCTCTGACCCAGCCGCAGGTTCGCGACCAGCTTGAACGAGCGCTGCACAAGAAATTGTCGGACGACACCCTGCGGTCCATGTCAAAGCAGGCACACGCCGAAGCCGAATACTGGACGCGCTACCGGATTGGTCTCGAGCTGATCGTCGGCGTCGAACAGCCGCAACTTCGTGGCCGCCGCACGCCGGGCCAGCCGGCGCCGGTCGATGCCGTACCGCCAATCGTCAATCCCGAGAACCTGCCGCCACCCAAGCCACTCGATACCGGCGGCTATCTGCCCGTTCCCGATCGCTACCGCATTCTTGACGCGCTGGGGCGCCAGGAAAATCCGCTCGACCCCTACAATACCAACACGCTCAAAGGCGATAAGCCCATCTTTGGCGATGACTGGTTCCTCAGTTTATCAGGGATTTCGGATACGCGGTACGAGCCGGCGCGAGTGCCGACCGGTGTCGGCGCGCAATATACGGCGCGGCCGACCACCAATAGTACTTTCGGGCGCTTCGGGAAGTTACTATTCAATCAGAGTGCTATCGTCACTGTCGATCTGTTTCAAGGCGATACAGCATTTAAACCACCCGATATCGAGTTCCGCTTTACGCCGGTATTTAACTACAATCACCTTGATGTTGGTGAAATCGGCCTCGTCAATATCGACCCCCGCAAGGGGACGACGCGCGACGACGCGTTCCTCGGCATTCAGGAGGCGTTTGTTGACTATCATCTCCGGAATGTATCGCAATACTTTGATTTCGATTCGTTCCGTGTGGGCATCCAGCCGTTCAATGCCGATTTCAGAGGTTTCCTGTTTCAGGACGATCAGCTCGGCATGCGGTTGTTCGGCAATCGCGACAACAACCGCTGGCAATATAATCTGGCCTTCTTCCAAATGTTGGAAAAGGATACGAACAGCGGACTCAACTCGGTCGAACAGCAGTTACGCCGCAACTATGTCGGGGTTGCCAACGTCTTTCGCCAGGATTTTCCCGTCGAGGGCTTCACGTCGCAGCTTATCTACCTGCGCAATGATGATGGCGAAGCCAACGAACAACATTACGATAAGAACGGCTTCCTGGTACGACCCGCCCAGATTGGTGACAATCGCGGGTATGACTATCACGTCAACTACCTCGGCTATAACGGTGACGGCCATTTTGGCCGGATCAACCTGACGACTTCTGCCTATTGGGAAAATGGCAGTGTCAGCCATAATCAGCTCAGTCTGAACCCGAGCAATAACGGCGCGCATGTAAACGGCTTCTTTGTCGCGGCGGAACCGTCGCTGGACATCGACTTTGCGCGCCTGCGGCTTTCCGGATTGTACGCGAGCGGGGCACGTAATCCTACGAGCGGGCATCTTGGCGGGTTTGATGCGGTCTTTGAAAATCCGCAGTTCGCCGGGGCCGATACAAGCTTCTTTATCCGTCAATCGATCCCCTTGATCGGCGGCGGCGGCGTTGCGCTCAACACCGAAAATGGTGTGCTGGCCGATCTCCGATCGTCGAAGGGCGAGGGTGAGTCGAACTTCAACAACCCTGGGATTGCACTTGCGGGCATCGGCACCGATTTCGATGTGCTGCCTGAACTGCGGATCTCAACAAACTTCAACTACTTGCGGTTTGCCGATACCGCGTCGCTGGAGGCCTTGCGGCACCAGGCAAATATTCCAGCGTCGATCGGCTATGATTTATCGACTGCATTTACCTACCGGCCGCTGTTCTCGCAGAATATCATCTTCCGCGTTTCGGGAAGCGTGTTGCTGCCGGGGAACGGGCTGAAGGCACTATTCAACACTGATGGGGGGGCCAAGCTGTTCGGCAGCGGCAACTTCCTCTATTCGGTGCTCGGCAACGTCATATTGACCTACTGAACCCATGAGCCTGCCGCGCAAGTTCTATTTCGTTCTGCTGCTGTGTCTCGCGACGCTGCTATCCGGGGGGATCGCGCGCGCGGAGGAGATGCAGCAAGGCGTCATACAGCGCATCACGACGGCGCCGCCGGCCCCCCTCAAGCAGTCGCAGGCCGATGCTGACCGCAAAAGCGCGGGCTGCATGAGTTGTCACACAACCACCGACTCGCTGACCATGCACACCAGCCCGGGCGTCACGCTCGGCTGCGCCGACTGCCATGGCGGCAATCCCGGTGTGTTTGTCGCCGTGGGGGCGCCGCCTGACAGCCCGGCGTACCGCCAGGCGCTCGACGCGGCGCATGTGCAGCCGCGCAATCCCGCTGCTTGGCATTATCCGTCGAGCGCCAAGCCGCCGCGCACCTACACGCTGCTGAACAACGAGTCCCCCGATTTTGTGCGCTTTATGAACCCAAGCGATTACCGGGTTGCACGCGACGCTTGCGGTGCCTGCCACCTCGCCGTCGTTGCCGCGTCCGAACGCAGCCTGATGTCCACCACCGCGATGTTCTGGGCGGCCGGCGCCTACAACAACGGCATCCTCCCGTTCAAGCAGAGCATCGTTGGCGAAGCTTACACACCGACGGGCCAAGCCGCCGAACTGGATGCGCCGCAGGAACCGACGCCAGAGATGACAAGGCGGCACGGGCTGATCGCCAAGATCGAGCCGTTGCCGGCCTGGGAAACGGTGCCGCCAGGCGATGTGTTCCGCGTCTTCGAGCGCGGTGGACGGGTCATCAACTCTCTGTTCCCGGAAATCGGCAATCCGAACTCCACAGGCGAAATCCAGAAGCTCGACGAGCCCGGGCGACCCGATCTCAAGCAGTCGAACCGCGGGCCGGCAACCGGGCTGCGGGTCTCGATCCCTATCCTGAACATCACTAAAACACGCCTTAACGATCCGACGATGTGGTTCCTCGGCACCAACGACAATCCGGGCGATTACCGCAACTCAGGCTGCGCCGGGTGCCACGTGGTCTACGCCAACGATCGCGACGTGCAGGAGGGCGGGCCCTACGCCGGATTTGGTAATCACGGCATGAGCGCCGGCATCGACCCGACGATCAGAAAGGGCGAGACGGGACACCCGCTGCATCATGTGATGACGACCGCGATCCCCACCAGCCAGTGCATGATCTGCCACATGCATCAGCCGAACCTGTTTATCAACAGCATGCTCGGCTACACGATGTGGGACTACGAAACCGGCGCGCCGCAGATGTGGCCAAAGCAGCAAAAATATGCGGACGGCGACGAGATGCGCGCTGTGCTTGAGCGCAACCCGGAAGGCGCGGCTGTCCGCGGCAACTGGGGTGACCCGCAATTCAGCGCCGAAGTCAGCCGGCTCGACCCGCAGCTCCAGGACACGAAATTCGCCGACTATCACGGCCACGGCTGGAATTTCCGGGCAATCTTCAAGCGCGATCGCAAGGGAAACCTGCTGGATGACATGAACAACATCATCCCGGCGAGCGACCCGGAGAAATTCAAGAAGGCAGTGCATCTCGACTCGATCCATGTCGATTTCGGGATGCAATGCGTCGATTGCCACTTCTCGCAGGACAGCCACGGCAGCGGCCATCTCTACGATGAAGTGCAGGCGGCGATCGAGATCACCTGCGCCGACTGCCACGGCACCGCGACGCGGCGCCCCGATCTGAAGACGCACGGCCCGGCAGCGCCGCCGCGCGGCACCGACATGTCGCTGATGCGCAACGCGGATGGACGCGCCCGGTTCGAATGGCGCGGCGACAAGCTCTTCCAACGCTCGGCGGTGTACCCGGGCCTCGAATGGGAGATGACTCAGGTTGTCGACACGGTGACCCCCGGGAATCCCAAGTACAATCCGCGAGCAGCTCGCGCCAAGCTGATGTCGAAGGGCACCTCGATGAAGTGGGGGCCGGGAGTAGGCGAGCAGAACCTGGCGCATTCCAATGACGAGATGGCCTGTTACACCTGTCATCTGTCGTGGACGACGAGCTGCGCCGGCTGTCATCTGCCGATTGAGGCCAATCAAATGACCGAGCGCCACCATTACGAAGGGGGCGTGACGCGAAATTATGCGACCTACAATCCCGAGGTGGCGCGCGACGACATGTTCCAGCTCGGCCGCCACAGCACGATCAAGAACAATGTGATCGCGCCCATCGCGTCGCGCTCGGCCCTGGTGCTGTCGTCGACCAATATCAATCGGGACCACATCTATGTGCAGCAGCCGCCTGTCTCCGCGGCGGGGTTCTCAAGCCAGGCCTTCTCGCCACATTACCCGCATACCGAGCGGCGTACCGAAACCAAGACCTGCACCGACTGCCACATCTCCGAGGCCAACGATAACAACGCGATTATGGCCCAGCTGCTGTTGCTTGGGACCAACTTCGTCAATCTTGTCGGGTACAACGCCTGGGTCGGCGAGGAGCATGATATTCAGGCGGTGCGCGTCACCGAATGGGATGAACCGCAGGCGGTCATCGGCAGCTATCTGCACCGCTATGCGTATCCGGACTACTTCAAGAAGCACCTCGATAATGGACGCGAGCTGCAGGAAGCACACGGCCACGACTCGAACCAGGCGCAATGCCTGCAATTGCGCGGCGAGTACCTCTACGTCGCCGAAGGCAGCCGCGGCATGCAGGCCTACGACGTCGCCAGCATTGCCAACAAGGATTTCTCGGAGCGCATCATCACCGCGCCGTTCTCGCCGCTCGGCCATAACACGCACATCGCGTCGCAGAACGCGACCTGCGTTGCCTTGCCGACCAACCAGCCGATCAATCCGCTTCGCAATGCCGGGCTCAATCAGACCTTCGCGCCTGATAAGGATTTCAGTGCGGTGATGCGGGGCGATAACGAAGAACAGGTGATGCATCCGATCTACAATTATGCGTACATCACTGATTCGGTTGAAGGGCTGATCCTGACCAATGTTGATACGCTGCAAGATCAGGAGCCGCGAAACAACTTCTTCACCCGGGCCTTGACCTGGAACCAGAACGGGATCCTCAACGGGGCGCGTTACGTGACGATCGCGGGCACGCGGTTCTTTGTCACCGCGGATGCCGGCGTCGTCGAACTTGACATGAACGATCCGCTGCACCCGAAGGTCATTTCGGTTATTCCGATCCGCGATGCGAGAGCGACGGTGGTCCAGTTCCGCTATCTGTTCGTGGTGAGCGCCAGTGGCATGGATGTCGTCGACATCACCCAGCCAACCCGGCCAGTGATGCTGCCGCAGGCGCATCTCGCGCTGTCCGATCCGCATCGAATCTTCGTGGCGCGCACCTACGCCTATATCGCCAATGGCCGCGACGGCTTGGCGATCGTCGATGTCGAGAAGCCCGACCGGCCGCGGCTCTACATGAACTTTAATGCCGATGGAAAGCTCAATGACGCGCGCGATGTGGTGATCGGCGCCACCAACGCATCACTCTTCGCCTATGTCGCCGACGGCGCCAACGGGCTCAAGGTCATCCAGTTGATGTCGCCATCGAGCCAGCCCAATTTCTACGGCTTCTCGCCCGATCCGAAGCCCGAGCTGATCGCATGGTACCCCACGCGCTCGCCGGCGCTCGGCTTGTCGCGCGGCTTGGAACGCGATCGCGCCGTCGACGAGACGGGTAACCAGATTGCCGTGTTCGGCCGCATCGGCTCGCGACCGTTCACCGAGGCTGAGATGCGCATGCTGTACATGGGGCGCGATGGCCGGCCGTTTACGGTGACGGACCGCGTGAAGACGGAGGATTTTGTCCCAGGCGCCGCCGGGATCGCGAGGCCGGGCTCTGGGAGACCGGGTATGGGTGAGCCCGGAGGCCAGTAGGACTGGATGCGGTTGCCGACGATCGCACGTCGTTGGTCGCTCGAAGAGACCCGTAGCCGCTTCAATCGATGCCGCGGTCCGTAAGGAGGGCTGTGACCTGGTTGCCGATCTCGCGCAGCAGGCGCAGACCGACATCGTCAAGCTGCCGCGGCCGGGTATCGATCGCGCAGACCGTTCCGACACAGCTGCCATTAGGCAGAATCAGCGGGCTGCCAGCGTAAAAGCGCATATGCGGTTCGCCGGTGACCAGCGGGTTGTCGGCGAACCGGTCATCGGTAAGGGTATCGGTGACGACCAGCGGCGCCTTGTCTGCTATGGCGTGGGCGCAGAACGAAAGATCGCGCGGCGTTTCCTGCGCCGATATGCCCTGCGCCGACTTGAACCACTGCCGGTCCCGATCGATCAGTGATACCAGCACGATCGGCACATCGAACATCTCGGCGGCATAGCGGGTCAGGCGGTCGAATTTCTCTTCGGGCGCCGTGTCGAGGATGTTGAGAGCGTGTAGCGCGGCAAGGCGAGCCTCTTCATCGGCGGGGATCGGCGGAGTCGCCCATCGCAGCGCTGTACGCAACAACCAGGCGCGGATTCGCGCCCGGGCATAGATATTCGTGAACGGCGTTACCAGACGATCGCTGACCCCGTTTGCTTCATCACGCGAGCGATCGGCTTTGCTGTCGCAGACGATGATCACCGGTGTGGCTGGCGCTAGCCCGGCCTCGCGCAACTGCCGGCAAAGCTCACCGCCGCCGCTGGGTGGCAGCTCGTCTTGCAGGATGGCCAGCGCGGGCGGTTCGATCGCGGCGCGCCGTGACACGGCGGAACCGTCCGCGGCGAGGATCACCTGGACGCCGCCGCCCGCGACGGCCTCCTGCAATCGAGCCGCCAGCTTAGGGTCGGCGATGCCCAGGAGGACCGCCTGCGCGGCGAGTGCGCTGGCCGCACTTTCGACCCGAGCGCGCGGCAAGTCTGCATGGGCAGCCGGGGACCCGGCGGCGCCGAGCAATTCCAGTGTCAGGCCCTCACGGGCGGCGAACACCTCCATCGTATCGGTTTTCGCCGCCGCGCGTGCGTGCGAGGCAATGCGGTCGAGTGTGTCATCGTCGTGCAGCGGGTCGTGATGCGTCAGTGCGAGGCGGCGCACTCGCGCGGTCCGGCCGATCTCGACCGCGTACTCGACCGTGCTGTGGCCCCAGCCTTGTTTCGTGCCGTACTCGCTGGCGGTGTACTGAGCGTCGTGGATCGCGATGTCGGCATCGCGCAGAAAATTTGCATGCCTTCGGTCCTGCGGGGTCAGCTCGCCTTCGCCGCCCGCCAGATGGGGACTGTACGGCTCGTGATCACAGGCATACGCCGCCACGACGCCGTCGGCCTCGAGCCGGTAACCGAGCGCCAGCGCCGGGTGGTTGAGATATTGCGTGTGAACTTTAATTTCCTCGACCTCGAACCCGCCTTCGACGAGCTGATGAAACCGAATTCGGGCGCCGAGTTCGTCCAGCGACACTGGAAAGTAGGTGTATTGCATCTGCCCGGCGAGAGTTTCGCGCAGCGACTGCTCGAAGCCGAGCGGAGCATAGATGTCCCACTCATTGGCGGGATCGAAGAGCGGCCGAAAGAACGGAAAGCCCTGGATGTGGTCCCAATGTGTATGGCTGATCAGCAAATGACCGCGGATCGGTTTGCCGTGCGCGGCGAGGCTATGCCCCAACTCGTGTGCGCCGGTGCCGCAATCCAGCACCACCAGAGTCCCTGCCGCAGAGCGCAGCTCGACGCAAGAGGTGTTGCCGCCGTAACGGACCGTGCGCGGTCCCGGCGTCGGGATCGATCCGCGCGTACCCCAAAAGCGCAGCAGCATGTGTCATCCCTTTTGGGCGGGCTTCGCGCTGCGAAGCCGGGTGGGAATCATCTATATATGCCTCACCATCATTAATAGTGGTCGCTCTTCGGGAGTTACAGCATGCAGCCGCGTCACGTTCGCATCGGCCGCCTTACCGTCGGCAACGATCTGCCTTTGGTCTTGATCGCCGGGCCCTGCGCCCTCGAGAGCCGGGCGCATGCGATGGAGATGAGCGCCGCGCTGGTCGAGATCACCGCCAAGTTGGGTATTCCGCTGATCTACAAAACTTCCTTCGATAAGGCGAACCGTACGTCACTCAAGGGCGACCGCGGGATCGGTATCGACAATGGCCTGCCGATCCTTGCCGAAATCCGCGAGACGCGCTGCATCCCGGTGCTGACCGATGTGCATGCCGCCGAGCAATGTGCCCGGACCGCCGAGGCCGTTGATGTACTGCAGATCCCTGCCTTTCTGTGCCGGCAGACCGATCTGTTGATCGCCGCCGCTCGGACAGGGGCGGCGGTGAACGTGAAAAAGGGCCAGTTTCTCGCGCCGTGGGACATGCAGCACGTCGCCGCCAAGGTGGCCGAGAGCGGCACTCAGCGGATATTGCTGTGCGAACGCGGCGCCAGCTTTGGCTACAACACGCTCGTTTCCGACATGCGTTCGCTGCCGGTGCTCGCCGAGACCGGCTATCCCGTGGTGTTCGATGCGACCCACTCGGTGCAGCAGCCGGGCGGGCAGGGCGGCAAGAGCGGCGGCGAGCGCCGCCACGTCGAGACGCTGGCGCGCGCCGCGGTCGCAGTCGGTGTCGCGGCGGTGTTTATGGAAACGCACGAAGATCCCGACCGGGCTCCTTCGGACGGCCCCAATATGGTGCCGCTCAGGGCGCTCCCGGGGCTGCTCGAAACGCTGATCGAGTTCGATCGGCTGGCCAAGCAGCGACCCCGCTCGGCGTGACGCTTTGTCGACCAGAATACGATTCGCGGTGGCCAGCGAGGCTGAGTTCAGGCGGCGGAGCGGCACCGTTGATTAACCGCTCGGTTGTTGCATAGGTCTGGAGGATGACTGGCGGTCAGATAGCAGCCTTGATCCTTGCCGTTTTGCTGTTGCTGCCGGGCAGTTGCCTTCTTTTTTACGACCCGGTTTTCGGGGCTGCGCGAGTTGGTATCGTGATCATCCTGGTCAGCGGCTGCCTGTTCCTCGGGGTGCTCATTTCCCATAGGCGGCATCGGCGGGGAGAGCTCGGGTCCTAAAGCTGTCCCGTCCGCGCCCGAATACCGATGGAACGCGGAACCTCATGACCGAGCATGCCGACGACCGGTCGGTTGGAAGGCGGCCTGCGGCACAAGATTGCTTCGCTGTGCGCGCAATGACAAAACCATGGTCATTGCGAGCAGCGCGGTGACAAAGCAATCTCGCACCCTTGCCGCACGGCCGGTTCAACCTTCCTTCTGAGGCCCCATGACCGATATCGCCGACATCCATGCTCGCGAAATTCTTGACAGCCGCGGCAATCCGACGGTCGAGGTTGAGGTGACGCTCGACAGCGGTACGATTGGCCGCGCGGCGGTGCCGTCCGGCGCGTCGACCGGGGCGCATGAGGCGGTTGAGAAGCGCGATGGTGGTAAGCGTTACGGCGGTCGCGGCGTGCGCGAGGCGCTCGGTGCCGTCAACGGTGAGATTTTCGATGCGCTGTCCGGCTTCGACGCGGCCGATCAGCTGATGATCGATCGCACGCTGATCGAACTCGACGGCACACCCAACAAGTCGCGGCTTGGTGCCAACGCCATTCTCGGGGTCAGCCTGGCTTGTGCCAAGGCCTCTGCGGCCGATCTGGAGATGCCCCTGTTTCGTTATGTTGGCGGCACTTTCGCGCGCACTTTGCCAGTGCCGATGATGAACATCGTCAATGGCGGCGTGCACGCCGACAACCCGATCGACATCCAGGAATTCATGATAATGCCGGTCGGCGCCCCGACCTGCGCCGATGCGATCCGCATGGGGTCGGAGGTGTTCCACGCGCTCCGTCGAAAGCTCCACGACGCCGGCCACAACACCAATGTTGGCGATGAGGGCGGGTTCGCACCCAACCTGAAATCGGCCGACGAGGCGTTGACTTTCTGTATGCAGGCCATCGAGGCGGCCGGCTACAAGCCGGGCGACGATATCGTGCTGGCGCTCGATCCCGCCTCGACCGAGTTCTACAAGGAGGGCGCCTATCGCCTCGAGGGTGAGGGCAAGGTGCTCGATGCCGCCGGGATGGTTGCGTATTACAAGGATCTGGTTGACCGCTACCCGATCGTGTCGATCGAGGACGGCATGGCGGAAGACGATTGGGACGGCTGGGCGCTGCTGACGCGCGAGATCGGCGGCCGGGTGCAACTGGTTGGCGACGATGCCTTTGTCACCAACCCGAAACGCCTCAAGGACGGGATCGACAAGGGGGTCGGCAATGCCGTGCTCGTCAAGGTCAACCAGATCGGCACGCTCAGCGAAACTCTGGAGACGATCGAGATCGCGATGCGGGCCGGCTATGGTGCCGTGATGTCGCACCGGTCTGGCGAAACCGAGGACACGACCATCGCCGACCTAGCGGTCGCGACCAATTGCGGTCAGATCAAGACGGGATCGCTATCGCGCTCGGATCGGCTCGCGAAATACAACCAGCTGATCCGCATCGAAGAGCAACTCGGCGAATCGGCTTTTTACCCGGGTCGTGCCGCTGTGCGCCGCTGACCATTATTGCGGCTCGATCGAGATGATCGCCGCTCGAATTTTATCGTCTGAGCAAAAATCGGGCGGAAACTCTTGGCGACAGCATTGACGCCGAGCTGATTTGGGTGATTCTCTCAGCGCATGATTGTGCTGCGCGAGATGCGCCGGCGGGCGAAGGTGTTGGTGGCTCCGGTTCTCGGTATCGCCGCCACCTTTTATTTCGGTTATCACCTCGTCGAGGGGGATCGCGGGTTGCGCGCCTGGCTGGGCGTCACGCAAGAGCTGAACAGTGCCAAGAGCGAACTGGCGGCGGTGACCGCAGAGCGCGACGCGCTCGAACATCGCGTGGCGCATCTGCGTTCCGACCATGTCGATCCCGATCTGCTGGATACCCAGGTGCGCAAGACGCTCGACGTTGTCTCGCCGGACGAGGTCGTGATCATGCAGCAGCCTGATTCCGGCGCCACGAAGACCGCCCCCGCCCCTCGCTGACAGCGGGTTTAGCGCGGCATTTTAGCCCGGCGTCGCTGCCGCCGCGAGGGGCTGAAATGCGGCGCCTGAGGTTGCAAAAGGCGCGGTTTGTCCCCATCCTTCGGGCACAGCCCGGAGGAAGCCAGATGGCAGTCAAACGCAAGGTCCAGGCGGAGGAACAGGCCGCCGAGCCTGCCGTTTCCGCGCCACTCCCTGTATCTTCTCCCCCGCGCATTCCGGCGGAGGACGTGTCACCTGACACCCTGCTGCGCTATTACCGTGACATGCTGCTGATCCGCCGCTTTGAGGAGCGTGCCGGGCAGATGTACGGCATGGGGTTGATCGGCGGTTTCTGTCACCTCTATATCGGGCAGGAAGCGGTCGTCGTCGGCATGCAGGCGGCATTGCAGGAAGGCGACACGATCGTCACCTCCTATCGCGATCACGGCCACATGCTGGCCTGCGGCATGGACCCGAAAGGCGTCATGGCCGAATTGACCGGGCGTCGCGGCGGCTATTCGCAAGGCAAGGGCGGCTCGATGCACATGTTCAGCCGCGAAAAGAATTTCTT